>JBJTJN010000020.1:0-15746 GCA_046095485.1 Actinomycetota bacterium | reverse complement strand
CTGCGCCGGCGCATCGGCGCCACCTACCGCCTCGACGACCTGGTGCGGGTGTACGGCGAATCGTCACGGTGGTTCCTCGAGCTGGCCCAGCGCGTGGCTCCGGGAACGCCCGCCGCGTGGGACTCCTCGGCCACGCTCGATGCCGCCTTCGCGCGCTGGGCCCGCAATGCATCGGACGCGGTGGCCCGATGAGCACCGCGCGCCAGAGGGGCGAGAAGCCCGGCGGCCGCGTGCGCGCCACCATGTCGCGCGCCCTGGCCATCGTCCTCATCGTGGCCGCCCTCATCGTGGGCGGCCTCATCGGCTACGTGGCCCGGGGAGGCCCCGACCAGCCCGACGAGCTGAAGGTGACCACCCCGCTGCCGGTGGTCACGGTGACAGTCACCAAGTAGCCCCGGTGACTGTCACCGGGGGTGCGCTCCCGGGGCCGGGGCGGTCCACTCGGCGGCCAGCACCGGGTCGGTGGTCTCGCCGCGGTCGATGAGGGCGTGGATGGCCGGCAGGGAATCGCGGCGCAGGTACACGTGGCGCTGGCCCACGCTGGGCTTCTCGCCCAGCAGGCCCGCGCGCACCATGGCCTCGCCCACCTCGAGGGCGTCGCGGCGATCCTCTGGTGCCGCCCCGCGGTAGAGGTGGTCGAACTCCGTGTGGTACTGCGCGCCCACCTTTCCCATGCGCAGCAGCCGGCGCAGCACCGTGCGCGCGTGGCGCCTGCGCGGGCACGGGTCGTCCTCGATCTCCAGGCTCGGGGCGTCGGGCGGGGGAGGAGCGCCGTCCAGGCCCCAGCGGCGGAGCTCGGGGATGATCTCGGGCGGATACGACGGGGCGTCCATCGCCTGGCCGTGCGCGGCGAGCTCCAGCGCCACACGCAGCGGATGCGACCACGTGGCCTCGGCCAGGGGCGTGAGCGGGTCGGAGGGGTCCATTCCCGCGGGTGGTCCGTTCAGCATCACATCGGGTCCGTCAGGCCGCACGTCGGGCGGCAGCTGGGCCAGCACCCCATGGGCCGGGGCCGGGTGCGCCTCGTGCACTGCGAGCGCGGCGATCTCATCGTCGAGCCCGGGAAGGGTGAGCACCGCGAGCCCCTTCCACTCGAGCACCCCGATGGCGTCGGGCATGGCGCCGGCATCCACGGCGGCCCGCACCGTGCGCATGAGCACCTCGGCCGGCCGGCGCGGAGCCATCTCGCGCACCTGCTGGGCCGACACCGGGAGGATCCACGTGGCGCAGCCGTCGGGGGTCTCCCCGGCGAACACCCATGCGGCGTAGGCGCGGTCGTGCAGGTGCTTCTTCGACAGCCCGAGCGCCTCGCGCACGGCCTCGTCGTGGTCGCCCCGGTCCCACGCGGGCACGGCGCGCGCGGCACCAGCGGGCCCGCGCGCGAGGTCCGCGACGCCGAGGGGTGTCACCGGCCCGTAAGCGGGCCGGTGCCGCTAGTCCTCTTCGGCGATCTCGACGTCGACGTCGGCATCGATGTCGCCGTCGCCATCCAGCAGCTCGTCGACATCCTCCACCGCATCGGCCGTCTCGGCGTCCACGATGCTGGCATCGGCGGTCTCCTCCACCGTGGCTGCCTCGCCCGAGGCCACGGCCTCCAGGGCCTCGACCAGGGTGGTGGCCACGCCGGCGGCGGCGTCGTCCTCGGCCTCCATCACCTCGTCGTCCTCGAGCTCCAGCAGCAGCGGGTCGGCCTCGAACACCGTGGTGTCCGGCAGCTCGCGCTCCTCGGGGCTGCCGTCGGGGTTCCAGTGCACGGCCACCTCGCCGGCGAGGATCTCTGCTTCGGCCAGGGCGACCGGGTCGCGCGACGAGAGCTCGCCCGGGGCAGGCGGAGGGGCGTCCTCGGAGCGCAGCTCCGCGGGGTCGGCCGTGAGCCAGAGCGTGATCTGGCGCGCGCGCTTCGACACGGCGTGCACCAGCGCGTAGCGGCTGCCGTCGACGTGCTCGAGAGCGTCATCCAGCCGGCTTCCGTAGAGCATCAACCCTCCAAGGTCATCCCATGAACAGCGCGGGAGTGTAGCGCCCCGCGCCGGAAGCGCCGGTTGACGCGGCCGCACGGGATTGACACTATCCGCACATGAAGCAGGTGAAAGACGCCATGAGCGCGCTCAATGCGATGGTCGGCCCGACGCACACGCTGCGCCAGGCGTCCGAGAAGATGATCCAGCACAAGACCGGTGCCGCGGTGGTGATGGACCACGACCTGCCGGGCCCGTGCGTGATCACCGAGCGCGACCTGCTGAAGGCGCTGGCGGCAGGCATGGACATGGATGTGGAGGTGGTGGGCGACCACATGACCGGATCGCTCATCACTGCCGCACCCGAGTGGCCGCTGCAGACCGCGGCCGACCAGATGGTGCGCCACGGCATTCGCCACGTGCTGGTGTTCGAGGGGCCCGAACTCGCGGGGATCCTCTCGATGCGCGATGTCATCAGGGTGGGCGGCCTCGCCGCCGACGCCCGGGCCGACGCCGCCTAGTCGCCCGTGAGCATCTTCCACCGGGGGAAGGGCGCGGCGGGTGCCGCGAAGGCGCATCACGTGGCCCCGATGGTGGGGCTGGTGTTCCTCGGGGTGCTGGCGGCAATCCAGACGTCCGACCCCAACATCAACTCCACCGCGCTGCTTCGCGCGGCCAATGCCCTCGACATGGGCAGCACCGCGGCCCTCGCCGCCGCGGTCAGCACGCTGGCGCTGGCCGCCACGGTGATCACCACGGGCATGCTGGCCGACAAGCTCGGCCGCAGGAAGGTGCTGGGCGCCGCCCTGATCTTCACGATCGTGGGCGACCTGATCGTGCTGTCATCGGCCAACACCGGCATGTTCCTGCTGGGGCGCATCCTCGCCGGCATCGGGTGCGGCGCCATCTTCGGCGCGGCGTTTGCCTACGTGAAGCTGTTCGCCAAGGGCAAGGGCGGGCTGCCCGCGGCGCTGGGCATCTTCATGGCCGTGAGCGGCGTGGGGGCGGTGTTCTTCTCGTTCCTCGGCGGCGTGCTTGCCGGCGTGGACTGGCGTGTGGCGTACATCCTCGTGCCGATCGTCTCGCTGCTCGCGCTGCTCGCCGCGTTCTTCGTGCTGCCGAAGGACGACAAGGCCGACCGCGACAAGGGCCCCTGGGACGTCGTGGGCCAGGCATTGCTCGGTCTCGGCATCATCGGCCTGCTGTTCGGCATCGCGCACGCGTCGTCCGGCTTCACGTCGCCCCTCACGTGGGGCACCGCCGCCGTGGGCGTGATCCTGCTCATCGCCTTCTACTTCTGGGAGCGCCGCGCGGGCGACAAAGCGTTCTTCCCCATCAGCCTCTTCAAGTGGCCCATCTTCATCGCCGCGGTGCTCATCGGCCTCACCTACAACCTGGCCTACGGCGCCTCGCTGCTGTCGTTCACCAACCTGTTCCAGTACAAGCTGAAGCTCACCGACACGCGCCTGGCGCTCTCGCAGCTGCCGTTCCTCATCGCGGGAATCCTCGCCGCGCTGGTGGTGGGGAAGATCCGTGGCTCGGGGAAGATGACCCGTCGTGGCGCGGTGCTGTGGGGCAGCATCGTCACCGGCCTCGGCTTCGCCGCCTTCGCGATCGCCGGGTTCGGCGAGGCCGAGTCGTACCTGATGTACCTGCCGGGGCTGATCCTCGTGGGCATCGGCGCCATCGTGGTGGCACTGCCCTACGGCAACATGTTCCTGCAGAGCGCCGACCCCAAGCACTACGGCGCGGTGTCGTCATCGCGCACCACCGTGGGGCAGTTCTGGTACTCCCTCGGGCTCGCGGGCTCGACGGTGCTGATCGACGGCATCACGCGCCGCGACGTGCAGGACCAGCTCGGCGGGAAGTCGGCCGAGCAGCTGAACGAGTGGGCGGTGTCAGGCGGCAAGGTGCCGGCACCCGCCGACGTGCTCGACGTGGCGGGTGGCATCTACCCGCACGCCTTCGGCACGGCCATGGCCGTGGTGGGCGCCATCTGCTTCCTCGGCGGCATCGGCGCCTACGTGATCATGCGCGTGAACATGCGCGAGCACCCCGATCCCGAGAAGGAGGTGCCGCACGGATGATCGCTGCGCGCGCCTGCCCAACCGCTGCTCCCGCCCGCCCATCCGCGTCGCGTAACCGCTCAGCCGCTTCGCCGGCCTGCGCCGGTACCGTTATCACCCTGCTGCACCCCTGAACCCAAGGAGCCCGTCGTGCCCGCTGATGTGATCCTCAAGGCCTCTGCCGTCATCACCATGGATGACGCCAACCCGCGCGCCGAGGCCGTGGCCATCGACTCCTCCGATGGCACGATCGTGGCGGTCGGATCGCTCGACGACTGCACCAAGGCCGCGCCCAGCGCCACGGTGCAGGACCTGGGCTCGTCGGTGCTCATGCCGGGCTTCATCGACCCGCACAGCCACCCCGTGCTCACCGGTCTCATCACCCAGGAGCCGGCCTATTGGATCTCCCCATGGGAGGGCTACCCCACGTTCGCCGACGTCGAGGCCCTCTTCCACAAGATCGACAAGGAACTGCCGAAGGGGCAGGCCGTGCTGTGCAACGGCCTCGACCGCCTGCTGCAGGGCGCGCCCGAGCTCACCAACACCCAGCTGGACACCTACTTCCCCGAGCGCCCCGCGCTTATCGTCGACAACTCCGGGCACGAGGTGTACTTCAACTCGGCGGTCATCACCATCACCGGCTGGCCCGACGGCAAGCCGCCTGCCGACCCCGAGGGCGCGCGCTACGGCCGCAATGACGACGGCACCTCCAACGGCCGCGCCTACGAGACCGCGGCCATCATCGGCGCCACCCACAACTTCATGGCCAACGCCAAGCCCGTGCCGCACCCGCTGCTCTCGGCGGCGCGCTGGTATGCCCTCATGGCCCGCAACGGCATCATCGCCACCAGCGAGCACGCCTATGGCACGCAGTTCCTCAAGGCCTACGTGGGGCTGGCGTCCGCCCCCGAGTGCCCGCTGCGCCTGGCGCTCTACCACATGGCCATCGAGCCCGACTGCGGCGACAAGCTCGACTCACCGGTGCCCGAGACCATGCTCTGGAAGCAGGGCATCAAGCTCTGGGCAGACGGCTCGCCGTGGGTGGGCACCATCGCCATCTCGTTCCCGTACCTCGACACCGAGACCACCCAGAAGGCCGGCATCAAGCCCGGCGTGCGCGGCGAGTCGATGATGAACTACTCGCGGGTGGAGCTCGACAAGCTGCTCGACGCCAACGCGCCCGCGGGCTGGCAGATGGCCTTCCACGTGAACGGCGACGTGGGGCTCGACGTGGTGCTGGACGCCTACGAGCGCGCCCTCGACAAGAGCGGCCGCATGGGCACCGACCACCGCTGGCGGGTGGAGCACTGCGGGGCCGCGCGCGGCGACCAGTTCGAGCGCGCCGCCAAACTGGGCGTGACCCCCTCGCTGCTGCCCGCGCAGTTCATCTACTGGGGCGACCTGCTCGACGGCCAGATGTTCGACACCGAGATCGGCAGCCAGTGGTGCCGCGCGGGCGACGCCATCAAGGCCGGGGCCACCACCACGTTCCACAACGACGGCTCGGTGAGCCCGCCCATCCCGCTGCTCAACATGCAGGCCATGGTCACCCGACGCTGCTACAGCGGGCACCTGCACGGCCCCGAGCAGATGGTGTCGATGGAGGACGCCCTCAGGGCCCACACGGTGCACGCCGCCTGGCAGATCGGCCGCGACAAGGACCTCGGAAGCATCACCGCCGGCAAGCTGGCCGACCTGGTGGAGCTGTCATCCGACCCGCTGGCCGCCGACCCCGCCACGCTCACCGAGCAGGTGAAGGTGGTGTCCACCTGGCGCGCGGGCGCCAAGATCGACCTCGACGCCTTCCTCAAGGGCGTGGAGGCCATGGACCCCTCGGAGCACCAGCACCTGGCCCACGAGGCCGCCGGCCACCACTGCTGCGCGCACAACCCCGCGGGGCATAAGCACTAGCTGGGCGCGCGATGGGCAGGCGCTAGGCGCACCACCCACCAGCGGTGGTGCCTAGGCGGCCTGCTGCAGGTCGATGCGGATGCGCGTGGCGTCGTCGCCGTCGCGCTCCACCGTGACGCGGTCCACCAGCTGGCGCACGATCCACAGGCCGCGGCCGCGGCGTGAATCGGGGCGCGGCGGGTGCTCGCGCACGGCCTCGGTCCAGTCGAAGCCGCTCCCGGCGTCGCAGACCTCCACGTGCACGCCGCTGTCGCCGTCGGCCGCGGCCACCACGTGGATGGGCGTGGCGCCGTGCTCCTGCGCGTTGGCGATGAGCTCGTCCACTGCGAGGGCCAGGTCGTCGGCCCGCTGGCCGTAGCCCGCCCTCTCGGCCAACTCGTGCACGGCCTCCCGCACGGGGGCGATCTCCCCGGGGTCGCTGCCGATCGTGGCCTCGATGCGTGTGGTGTCTGCGTTCACGAGAGGTAAGTGGACAATACGCCGCGGGAGCGACGAGATCCTACCCATCCGTCGGCTGGTTACGACCGTCCCTGCACGACCCGCCCCGGGGGATCCCACCGGGGGCGCCGCTACCATGCCGCGCGTTCGCAGTCCGCGACCGGAGGCCCCGTGCCCGCTTCCCGACCTGCTGTCCGCATCGCCCTCGCCGCCCTCGCCGCCGTCGCCATTCCCGCCGCGGTCATCCCCGCGGCCGCCACGGCGCAGGGTGCGGCGGCTCCCACCGTGGCCTTCCCGGCCACCACCATTCCCGTGGGCGTCACCGTGGGTGGCGTGGATGTCTCCGGCCTCGCGGGCCTCGACGCCCGCCAGCGCGTGTACGACCAGCTGGTCACGCCGCGCCGGGCGCCCATGCCGGTCACGTTCGAGGGCAAGCAGTTCGACATCGATCCCGACGCCGTGGGCTACAAGGCCGATGTCGATGCGGCGATCCTGCTGGCCTACCAGCAGGCACCGGCTCCTGGCCAGGTGATCGACGTGCCGGTGACGCAGGCCGTAAACCAGAAGAAGCTGCGCGAGGTGCTCACCTGGCGCGCCACGCAGTACGAGGTGGACGGCAAGGACGCCGCCGTGGCGATGCGCGGACTGCAGCCGGTAATCCGCAAGGCCAGCCTGGGCACCGAGGTCGACGTGCCGAAGTCGGTGGCGCTGCTCGCGCCGGCCTTCATCGCCGCGCGCCCCGCCACGCCGTATGCGCTGGTGACGAAGAAGGTGCGGCCCACGGTTACGTCGGTGGGCCCGGTGATCGTCATCAACAAGAGCGGCTTCAAGCTGCGGCTGTACCGGGGCACCACGAAGCCCGGCGGAACGCTGATGAAGCGCATCCGCACCTACCCCATCGCCATCGGCCAGCCGGCGTATCCCACCCCCACCGGCAACTACACGGTGATCCAGAAGCAGGTGAACCCCACGTGGTTCCCGCCCGATTCCCCGTGGGCCGCCGGCCTCGGCCCCGTGCCGCCCGGCCCGGGCAACCCGCTCGGAACCCGCTGGATCGGCACCTCGGCCCCGGGCATCGGCATGCACGGCACGCCCAACCCGTCGTCCATCGGATCGATGGCATCGCATGGGTGCATCCGCATGTACATCGGGGACGTGGAGAACCTCTACCCGCGCGTCGAGATCGGCACGCCGGTGTTCATCAGGAGCTAGGCGGGCGCCGGGCCCCGGCGGCGCTCCGCTGCCGCTCAGCCTTGGGCGTTCAGCAGCGCCCGCACGCGGGCGGCCTCCACGGGGGGCATGAGCGCGCGGATGACCGTGCCCTCGGGCCCGGCGTCCTGGGTGACGTCGCGCCCGTGCGCGTACACCGCCGAGATGACGTCGCCGCGTGAGTAGGGCACCTCGAGCTCCAGGCGGTCCCACCGGGCGCGGGCCGTGGTGAGCAGGCGGTCGCGCAGGTCGTCCAGGCCCTCGCCGGTGATCGTCGAGGTCATCACGGCCTGGGGGTAGCGGCGGGCCAGGGCGTCGCGCTCGTCCTCGTCGAGCAGGTCCACCTTGTTCAGCACCAGCAGGCGCGGCACCTCGTGCGCGCCGATCTCGTCGAGCACCTCCTCCACCGCTGTGGCGCGCGCGGCGCGCCCCTCGTCGTCCTCCGAGGCGTCGGCCACGTGCACGATCAGGTGGGCGTCGCGCACCTCGTCGAGGGTCGAGCGGAATGATTCCACCAGCTGGTGGGGGAGATGCCGGATGAAGCCCACGGTGTCAGACACCAATACCTTCATGCCGTCCCTGGTGAAGGCGCGCGTGGTGGCGTCGAGGGTCTCGAACAGGGCGTCGTTCACGTCCACCTCGGCGCCGGTGAGGGCGTTCATCAGGCTCGACTTGCCCGCGTTGGTGTAGCCGGCGAGCGCCACGCGGGTGACCGCCGACGCCAGGCGCTCCTCGCGCATGGTGTCGCGGCTCTTCGCCACCTCGGCGATGCGCTTGCGCAGCACGCCCATGCGCGTGCGGATCATCCGGCGGTCGGATTCCAACTGGCTCTCACCGGGGCCGCGGGTGCCCACGCCGCCACCCAGGCGCTCGAGGTGCTGCCACAGGCCCTCCTGGCGTGAGTACGAGTACTCCATCTGCGCGAGCTCCACCTGCAGCTTTCCCTCGGCCGACCGCGCGTGCAGCGCGAAGATGTCGAGGATCACCCCGGTGCGGTCCACCACGCGGGTCTTCAGCTTGTCCTCGAGGTGCCGCTGCTGGCCGGCGCTGAGATCGCCCTCGCACGCCACCACGTCGGGCTTGTGCTCCTTCACCCACTCGGCCAGCTCATCCAGGCGCCCCTTGCCCAGGTACAGCCGCGGGTCGGGGCGGTCGCGGTGCTGCACCACCCGGTGCACCACCAGCGCACCGGCGGTGTCCAGCAGGTCGCCCATCTCCGTGAGGCGGTCGTCCTCCTCCACGGGCGAGCAGTTGAGCGACGCGATGAGCACGGCCGTCTCGGCCTTGCCCACCTCATGCAGGCCGCGCTTGTCGTCGGGGTCCTCCTCGCGCCAGGCACGCCCCCGGTAGGTGCGCTGCAACTCCCTACCCACCCGACACCGGTCCCTCCAGGTCGTCCCCGGTGGTGGCCTTGCGCATCAGGTCGACCGTTCGCAGCACGGCCTCGTCGTCGATCGGCCCCTCGGCGATCACCAGCAGCGACACCTTGCCCGCCACCACGCTGAGCGACCGCGCGGTGTCCGAGCGGTACCCCTGCGAGCCGCCGTACTGCCGGGGGGTCCACGGCGTGCCACCGGGCACCGCGGCCTTCGCCACCTGCCCGCCGATCGCCCGCGCCGGCTCGCTGTCGTCCCACAGGCTTGCCACCGCCACCAGGCGGGCGCCGTCGGGGCCGGTCCACGTGCGCGTGGCCGCGGCCCTCAGGCCGCCGTCCTTCGCGCCCTTGGCGAGCCCCGGTATCGCCTGGCCCAGCGTGGCCCTGTCGAACTCATCCGGACCCGTCTTCACCTCGGGGCCCGCGATGTCCAGCCCCGGGCGCGTGGGCAGCACGCGCACCACGAAGGCGGGATCTGCCTCCACGCTGTCCTGCGCGGCCACCCCTCCGCCGGCGCAGCCCGCGAGCAGGGGAACGCAGGCAACGGCCGCCACGAGGGCCATAACCCTTAACCGATGCACAATGGCCGCTCGCCGGATTCGCGTCATCAACGCTCTTATACTGACACGCGAACGGGGTTTCCCCCGCATGTCACCGAATTCCTGGAGGACTGATGGGCTCCGGCGCCACCACCGGCTGGAACTACTTCAAGACCGCCCTGCTGATGGCCGCCCTCACGGGCGTGCTGATCCTGCTCGGCGGGCTCATCGGCGGATCCACCGGCCTCATCGTGATGGTCGTGATCGCCGTGGTGTTCAACTTCGCGATGTACTGGGGCAGCGGCAAGATGGCCCTCAAGATGTCCCGGGCCGTCGAGGTGTCGCCCGAGGAGGCACCGGAACTGCACGCCATGGTCGACCGCCTCGCCGCCCGCGCGGGCTGCCCGAAGCCGGGCGTGTACGTCACTCCCGACCAGCAGCCCAACGCGTTCGCGTGCGGTCGCAACCCCAAGCATGCGGCCATCGCCGTGACCCAGGGAATCCAGCACGCGCTCAGCCCGCGCGAGCTCGAGGGCGTGGTAGCCCACGAGATGGCGCATATCAAGAACCGCGACATCCTCATCGCCAGCGTGGCCGCCATGGCCGCCGGCGCAATCGCGGCCATCGCCAACTGGCTGCAGTTCTCGCTCATCTTCGGCGGTGGTGATGACGAGGGCGGGGTGAGCGGCTGGGCCGCGCTGGCCGCGATGATCATCGCCCCGATCGCCGCCGTGATGATCCAGATGGCCATCTCGCGCGGCCGCGAGTACGAGGCCGACCGCACCGGCGCCGAGCTCATGGGCGAGGCCGAGCCGCTGGCGAGCGCGCTCGAGAAGCTGCAGATGGGGGCCGAGCGCATCCCGATGGATCCGAACCCCGCGACGGCGCAGATGTATATCGTCAACCCGTTCGCGTCGTTCCACGGCGCCGGCATCACCAAGCTGTTCTCCACGCATCCGCCCATGGATGAGCGCATCCGGCGCCTTCGCGCCATGGGCACGGTGACGTCGGCCCGGCCCCAGGAGGCCATCGCATGAGCATCAAGGAGACCATCGCCAGCCTCATCACCGACCCGAGTGCCGCCCACAAGCGGCTCATCGAGTACGTGACCGGGCAGCTCTCGCAGGGCCGCAGCCTGAATGACATCCTGGAAGACCCGTACGTCACGAATCGCCTCAACCCCATGGAGCGCCGCGCGCTGCTGGAGGAGCCCGAGATCGTGGCCGCCGCCCAGGCCGAGCCGCTCGACGAGATGCGCGCGCGCCTCGAGGAGATCGCCGGCTCCTGACGCACTAGGGTGGCCAGCCCTCGCAGGAGGAAGGCCCGCGCATGGAGACATTCTTCGAGCAGAACGACACCCTCCTCGTGTTCGTGCACGGGGTGGTGCTGTTCGCGCTCGGCTTCGCGCTGTGGCTGCAGCGCCGCCGCGCCACGCGCCTTGCGCTGACCTCGTCGCTCATCTGGCTGGCGTCGTTCGCGTTCATCTCCGCCCTGGTGGTGTGGGGGTATGTGTTCATCCCCATCCAGGCCACGTACTTCGCGCCGGAGGTCATCGAGTCGCTGGTGGTCATCCGGGCGGTCATGCAGACCGTGGCCGTGGTGTTCCTGCTGCAGTTCGGCCTGCGCCTGGTGCCGTGGACCCGCCGGCACCTCGTGCCGTTCACCGCAGCGTCCGTGGTGGCGTGGGGCGGCATCCTCGTGCTGGCCACGCTGCTCGGCGGCGAGGAGGGCTGGGGGGTCCTGGAGTGGGAGGCCACCACCGCCGCCCTGTCGCGCTACATCTTCGTGATCCCCGGCGCACTGCTCTCGGCCTACGGGCTGTGGGTGCAGCGCGAGGAGCTCACCCGCGAGGGGATGACCGGCATCCGGCCATATGCCGCCGTGGCGTCATGGGCGTTCCTCGCCTACGCGGTGGTTGGCGGGTTGATCGTCGAGCCCGCGCCGTGGGCGCCGGGGGGCATTGCCAACGAGGTGGCGTGGTTCGACGCCACCGGGTTCCCGCTCGAGGTGGTGCGCACGGCCGTGGCGCTGGTGCTGCTGCTCGCCTTCATCAAGGTGCTCGACATCTTCGAGGTGGAGGCCGCCCAGCGCGAGGAGACCCTCGATCGCGCGCGCCTGGTGGCCGAGGAGCGCGCGCGCTTCGGCCGCGACCTGCACGACGGCACGATCCAGTCGATCTACGCCTCGGGGCTGCACCTCGAGGCCATCGCCCTCAACACGTCCGACCCCGACGCGCGCGACGAGGTGCGCACGGTGGTGAGCAGCCTCAACGCCACCATCGACGGCCTGCGCGGATACATCCGCGGCCTGCAGGCGCCCGACGGCGGCCCCGCGGGCATCGCGTCGGACATCGACCGCACCGTCACCGAGTTCGCCGCCGACCCGCAGTTCGAGGTGACCTACCACGTGACCGGCATCGAGACCTGCGGCCCGCTGCCCGACGACGCCGGGCAGCACCTGCAGCACGTGGCGCGCGAGGCGCTTGCCAACGTGGCCCGGCACGCCGGCCCGTGCACCGTGGACGTGACCCTGGCCTTCCACCCCGACGAGATCAACCTGGTGGTGGCCGACACCGGTCGCGGCCTGCCCGAGGAGGGCACCGACCGATCAGAGCCCGGACACGGCAACGGTGTCCGTAACATGCAGGAGCGGGGTCGCTGGCTCGGTGGCCGCCTGGCCGTCGAGCAGAATCCCGCCGGCGGCACGCGCGTCGTGCTGGCCGTTCCGCTGGACGATGTTGAGGCAACCGAGATGCCGGCGACCACGCCGGGGCTCCCAGACGAGGTGGTCACCCGATGACGCCCAGCCCCACAGATCCCATTCGCGTGCTGATCGTGGACGACCACCACGTGGTGCGCCTCGGCCTGCGCTCGCTGCTGTCCCACACCGGCGGGTTCCGCGTGGTGGGGGAGGCCGGGTCGGTGGCCGAGTCGGTGCAGATGGCCGCCCAGCTCACCCCCGACGTGGTGCTCATGGACATCCGCCTGCCCGACGGCAGCGGGGTGGACGCCTGCCGGCGCATCAAGCAGGAGAACGACGACATCCGCGTGGTCATGCTCACCTCGTACTCCGACGAGGAGGCCATCGTCGGGTCGGTCATGGCCGGGGCCTCGGGCTACCTGCTCAAGCAGGCCGACGCCGAGCGCCTCACCCAGGCCATTCGCGACGCCGCCTCGGGCGCATCCACGCTCGACCCCCGCGCCACCGGCGCCCTGCTCAGCCAGTTCCGCGAGCTCTCGGCCAAGCAGGCCGAGGCCGAGCTCGCCGGCCTCACCGACCGCGAGCGCCGCATGCTCGCCCTCATCGCCGAGGGCTACACCAACCGCGCCATCGGCGAGGTGCTCCACCTCTCCGAGAAGACCGTGCGCAACCACGTGTCGCAGCTGCTTCGCAAGCTCGGCTTCCAGCGTCGCTCGCAGGCTGCGGCGTGGGCCGGCGAGCGGCGGCTCGAGCTCCCGCCCGAGTAAGCACCTCCACGGCCGTGCCCTGGGCACGGTCCTCCCCGCCGATCTTCGCCCGTCCGACCTATGACGGTCGTCCGGACGAAATCGCCGGGCAGGACCTTCGCGTGGGCGCGCCGGGCGGCGCGGCCCGACCCGGGCTGCGCTTCTCGCCTCGGACGTGCTGCGCTCTAGCCGGCCGCTGCCTCTTCGCCCGAGAGGGCTCCTGCGGCGTCGCGATGGATGACCCTCAGGCGAAGGCCCTGCGTCGCCGCCTCGCGGAGGGCTGCGGATACGGGCAGGGACTGCCCGGCTTCGGCGTTCACCACCACCGCGTAGATGAGGGTGCGCAGCGTGCGCGATCCCACGCGTGAGCCACGCTGCAGGGGCACGCGTTGGCCGAACTGGTTCTCGAAGAGGATCGTGTAGCGGCCGGCCTGGGTCGTGCGCACGCTCGCCGCGACGGTCTTGATGCCGGGCTTGATGCCCCGCCCCGCGGTGAGGTTCTCCACGGCGCTCATGCGCGCTCGAACGGCAGGCGTCACGCCGGCTGCCGGACGGCTGGCCTCGGTCTCGGTCGCCCCCGATGGTTCCGCTGTTGCGGCTTCGAACCGGAACGCATCGGCGAGCGCCGTCGTGCCGCCCCCGGTGGTCACCGACACATCCACCGACCCGGCCGCGCGTGCCGGGGTGACCGCCGTGATCTGGGTGGCGGACCCGACCGTGAACGACGTGGCGGCCGTGCCGCCGAAGTACACCCCCGTGGCCCCGGTGAGCCCGGTGCCATTGATCACCACTGAGGTTCCGCCGGTAGACGGGCCCTGCACGGGCGTAACGGCGGTGAGGGTCGGCGCCGCGAGGGCCGTGCCAGTGATGCGGAACTTCGGGATATAGTTGCTAGCCAGGTCGGCCTGCAGCGTGCCGGCCCGGTACCAGGGGCCGGCCTTGAAGGTCCACGGGGCCGGAGTGCCGGGAGATCCGAAGAGGATCCATATGCCCGAGCCACTGGCGACCCCGCTCCACTTCGCCCAGTAATCCCCTGCGGCCGGGATGTTCACCGACCCCGTGAACGTCACCCGCTGCCGGCTGGCCTCGTTTGCGATGGACGCGTACGTGAGCGAGCCGAGGAGGTTGGCGGGGGTGGTCGGCGCCGTGGGGTAGTTGGCGTAGACGTCGATGGTCGTCCCACTGGCGGCGCCTGCCGACGCAGATGCAAGCAGCGAGAAGGTGTCGATCTGGGCTGCGCCTGATGCGGTGAATCCGAAGGCGAAGTATCCGTTGTCGAAGCCCCAGTTGTCGTACCAGCCAGCCCCGGTGTCGACGAGGGTGTCCGCGGACGCGATCGCCGCGGGAGCGATCAGCAGGCAGGCGAGGGCAGCGCCGACGCGCGTCGGCCGGAGAAGACCCGAGGGGGGACTGCTGGACATGAGGACATCCTTTGAGGGTTGAGTCAGAACTCGACTTGAAACAGTACACATGGGAGACGCAGGGGTGGACATCGGTGTGCGGCGCGCAGCCCGGGAGCCCCGGACATCGTCCGAACGACCGTTCAGAAGGGAGGAGGGCGATGTCCGGGGCCCCCGGGCGTTCGGATCTCGCACCGGGCGAACAAGCACTCTTGATTACAGGCATAAGGGATGCTTGTATGCCGCGCGTCATTCCCACCCACCGGAGTCGTGTTCCGGGGAGGTCCAGTGGAGCAGCCCGCTCTTCGCGTCTCGGGCGCATGCAAGACGTACGACCGCAGCGACCATGCGGCGCTCCTGCCCACCTCGTTCGAGGTTGCGCGCGGCGAGTTCGTGAGCCTTGTCGGGCCGAGCGGCTGCGGCAAGTCCACGCTGCTGGGCATGATCGCCGGGCTGCTCGCGCCTGACGAGGGGACGATCGAGGCGCTCGGGAAGCCCGTGGCCGGGCCGGGGGACGGCCGGGCGATCGTGTTCCAGGACGCCGCGCTGTTCCCCTGGCTCACGGTGTTCCACAACGTGGAGTACGGCCTGCGCGCGCACAAGGTGCCCAAGGGCGAGCGGCGCGAGCGGGTTGAGAGCGCCCTGCGCCTGGTGCACCTTGACCACGTGGCGGGCAAGCACCCCTATGAGCTGTCCGGCGGCATGCGGCAGCGCGCGTCGATCGCCCGTGCCCTGGTGATGGAGCCGCAGATACTGCTCATGGACGAGCCCTTCAGCGCGCTGGACGCCCAGACGCGCACGATCCTGTCCGACGAGCTGCAGCGCATCTGGCTCGAGACCCGCCCGGCCGTGGTGTTCGTGACCCACAACCTGATCGAGGCGGCGTTCCTCTCGGACACCGTGCACCTGCTCTCGTCGGGTCCCGGTCGCATCATCAAGACCTACGACATCGCCATACCGCGTCCGCGCGACGAGGCCGACCCCGCCCTGCTGGAGATCCGCCACGACATGCTCGACCGGCTGCGCGCCGAGGTGGATGATGCCGCCGAGCGCCGCGCCCAGGTGGCCGAGGTGTCGGCGCTGTGAGCACCGCGACGGGGGACGGCGCGGGGCGTGACGCCGGTGGCGGCACCGGCGAGCGCGGCGGGGCTGCCGGACGCGCGGCGCGCGGGGCGGGCGCCGTGGCCATGGAGCTCTTCCGCAAAAGCTGGTTCGTCATCCTCATCCTGGTGGTGTGGTGGGCGATATCGGCCACCGGGCTGGTGGACCCCTACAAGCTGCCCGCGCCCGGCGACGTGCTCTCGACCCTCGGCACGCTGTTCACCGACCGCGCATTGCTCGACGACCTCGGCGCCACGTTGCTGCGCCTGGTGGAGGGGTGGGCCATCGGCGTGGTGGCCGGCG
>JBJTJN010000019.1:0-21253 GCA_046095485.1 Actinomycetota bacterium | reverse complement strand
GGCCTTGGGGTCGGCCAGCGCGGCGGCATCCATGAAGTAGGCCACAAGCTCGGGGCTCTCGGTGAGCACCTCGGCGTCCTCGGCCGTGAGGCCCATCTCGTCCACCATTCGCCGGCGCACGGCCAGCGGCAGCTCGGGCAGGCCTGCGCGCAGGTCGTCCACCCATGCGGGATCCGGGGCCACGGGCACCAGGTCGGGCTCGGGGAAGTACCGGTAGTCGTGCGACTCCTCCTTGGAGCGCAGCGACGTGATGTGCCCGGTCTCGGGCTCGTAGTGCACGGTCTCCTGGCTCACGCGGCCGCCGTCGCGCAGGATCTCCTCCTGGCGGGCGATCTCGGCCTCCATGCCCCGCTCGAGGAACCGGAACGAGTTCATGTTCTTGAGCTCGGTCTTGGTGCCGAACTCGTGCGTGCCCACCGGCCGGATGGACACATTGGCGTCCGCCCGCATGGAGCCCTCCTCCATGGAGCAGTCGCTCACGCCGAGGAACAGCAGCGTCTGGCGCAGCTGGCGCAGGAAGGTGACGGCGTCGGATGCCGACCGCAGGTCGGGCTCGGTGACGATCTCCACCAGCGGGGTGCCGCCGCGGTTGAAGTCGACCACCGACTCCTCCGCCCCGGCGCGACGGCCGCCCAGGTGGGTGAGCTTGGCGGCGTCCTCCTCGAGGTGCGCGCGCGTGATGCCCACGCGAAGCTCGGATCCATCCTCCCTGATGGCCACGAACTCGCCGCGACCGCAGATGGGGATGTCGAACTGGCTCACCTGGTACGCCTTGGGCAGGTCCGGGTAGAAGTAGTTCTTGCGGTGGAAGATCGAGCGGGGGGCGATCTCGCAGCCCAAGGCGAGGCCGATCATCAGCGCGCGCCGCACGGCCTCCTCGTTCACCACCGGAAGCACGCCGGGGTGGGCCAGGCACACCGGGCAGGTGTGCACGTTGGGCGGATCGCCGAACGACAGCTCGCACCCGCAGAACATCTTGGTACGGGTGGAGAGCTGCACGTGGATCTCCACGCCGATGACGGGCTCGAACTCGCTCACGTGACCAGCCCCGGGGGACGGGTGTCGAAGGCCAGGGCCCTCTCCACGGCGTGCGCGGCATCGAGCAGGCGGTTCTCGCTGAATGCCGGGCCGGCCAGCTGCAGGCCCACGGGCAGGCCATCGGACAGGCCGCACGGGATGGAGATGGCGGGAAGGCCCGCGAGGCTGACGGGGATCGTGCAGACATCCGCCAGGTACATGGCGTACGGGTCGGCGGTGCGGTCGCCCAGCGGGAACGCCACCGTGGGTGAGGTGGGCGATGCCAAGAGGTCGACCTGCTCGAACGCGGCGTCGAACTCGCGCAGGATCAGCGTGCGCACGCGCTGCGCGCGGCCGTAGTACTGGTCGTAGTAGCCCGACGCCAGGGCGAAGGTGCCGAGCATGATGCGGCGCTTCACCTCGGGGCCGAACAGCTGCCCGCGGGTCATCTCGTACTGGTCGAGCAGGTTGTCGGCCGGCACCGGGTGGCCATAGCGGATGCCGTCGAACCGGGCGAGGTTGGACGAGCACTCCGCGGGTGCCAGCACGTAGTAGGTGGCCAGGCCGCTCAGCGCGCTGGGCAGGCTCACCGGCACCACCGTGGCGCCGAGGTCCTCGATGGTCCTCAGCGAGGCGTCCACCGCGGCGCGCACGCCGGGCTCCACGCCCTCGCCCATGAGCTCCTCCACCACGCCCACGCGAAGGCCCGCGAGGTCGGTGGCGGTGGGCAGGGAGATTTCACCGGGCCAGTCGAGAGAGGTGCTGTCCATGGGGTCGCGGCCCACCATGTGGCGAAGCAGCAGGGCGGCGTCCTCCACCGTGCGGGCGAACGGGCCCACCTGGTCGAGCGATGAGGCGAAGGCGATGAGGCCGTAGCGCGAGATGGCGCCGTAGGTGGGCTTCATGCCGACGATGCCGCACAGCGCTGCGGGCTGGCGGATGGATCCCCCGGTGTCGGACCCCAGCGACCACGGCACCTGGCGCTCGGCCACCGATGCGGCCGACCCACCGCTCGAGCCGCCGGGCACGCGCTGGTGGTCCCAGGGGTTGAGGGTGTTCTTGTAGGCGGAGTTCTCGGTGCTCGACCCCATGGCGAACTCGTCCATGTTGGTCTTGCCCAGCACGATGGCCCCGGCATCCTCAAGCCGCTGCACGCACGTGGCGGTGTAGACGGGGCGAAAGCCCTCGAGCATGCGCGAACCCGACGTGGTGACGATGTCGCGCGTGGAGAGGGCGTCCTTGATCGCGATGGGCACCCCGGCCAGCGGCGGGCGCTCGGGCAGGGCATCGATCTCGCGGGCCCGGGCACGGGCGCCGTCGGCGTCGGTGGCCAGGAAGGCCTCCACCGGGTCGGCGTCCACGGCCGCCAGGTGGGCGTCCACCAACTCGAGCGCGGTGGTCTCCCCCGCCTGCAGCGCGGCCACCTGCTCGGCGGCCGAGAGGTCGCGCAGGGCCATCAGTCCATCCTCGGCACGCCGAACGACTCATCCACCACGTCGTCGGCCTCGCGAAGGGCCTCGTCGCGCGGCAGGCTCGGGCGCGGCACGTCGGCGCGCAGCACGTTCTCGAGTTCGATCACGTGGGTGGTGGGCGGCACGCCGTCAAGGTCCATGGACCGGATGGCATCGATGTGCTCGAGGATGCCCGAGAGCTCCTCCTGCATCACCTTCTCCTCGTCCGGCTCCAGCCGAAGCCGGGCCAGGCGCGCCACATGGCGGACGGTGTTCTCGTCGATCATCGGCGGCGGACTGTAGCCGAGCGCCCGCGGGGTGGCTGGTACCGTCGAGACATGGACGGCGAGCTCGAGCTGATCCGGCGCATCGCCGCCCGGGTGGGCGTGCGGGGAGGCGTGAGCACCGGCATCGGCGACGACGCCGCGGTGCTGGACGACGGCACCGTGCTCTCGCTCGACATGGTGGTGGACGGCGTGCACGTGAGCCGCGCCACCCACTCCCCCGCGGACATCGGCCACACGGCCCTGGCGGTGAACCTGTCCGACGTGGCGGCCATGGGCGCGGTGCCGGTGGCGGCGCTGGTGGGCCTCGGCGTGCCCGAGGGACTGACCGGCGACGACGTGGACGCCATGTACGGGACGATGGAGGCCCTTGCCGAGCGCCACGGCATGAGCATCGCCGGTGGCGACGTGTCGGCCTCGCCGGTGCTCACGCTCTCGGTGGCGATCGTGGGGCGCACCCCGGCGGGCGTGCGCCCTGTGCTGCGATCCGGTGGCAGGGCGGGCGACCTGCTGGTGGTCACGGGGCCGCTCGGTGCGTCGGCCGCCGGGCTGATGCTGCTGGGCGACCCGGCGCTCGCACCCGACCTCCCGCATCGCGATGCCCTGGTGACCAACCACCTGCGGCCGAGCCCCATGGTGGACGACGGCCTGCACCTCGGTGAGTCAGGGGCCACGGCAATGATCGACATCTCCGACGGCCTGCTGCTCGACGCCGACCGGGTGGCGCGGGCATCGAGCTTGATGGCCGAGGTCGACCTCGCCGCGGTGCCCGTGGCCCCGGGCGTGGCCGAGGTGGTGGCCGCCGGCTCATCTGAGCCCGCTAGGGCGATGGGTCACGAGGCGGGCACCGCACCTGCATCGGGCCCGGAGGCCACCGCGCTGTTCGCCGCGACCGGGGGCGAGGACTACCAACTGCTCGCGGCGGTGCCGCCGTCCGCCGGACTGGAGCCCCATGTGACGGTGGTGGGCCGGCTGGTCGAGGGGTCCCCCGGCGTGCGTGCGCTGTACGACGGCCAGGACGTCACGCCCGATCGCCTCGGCTGGGAGCACCGCCCCGGGTAATCCCGGGAACACCGCACCTCATGCGCCCATCCGCGAGCACCTCGGCGCAGCGCGGACGGCTGGACGCCTAGGAGTCGGAGCGCTGGGTGGCGCGGCGCCAGAGCGCCGACGGCCACCAGGTGCGATCGCCCAGGTCGAGCACGATCGCGGGCACGAGCAGGGTGCGCACCACGAGGGTGTCGAGCAGCACGCCAAAGGCGACGAGGAATCCGATCTGCGTGATGCTCACGAGCGGCAGCACGGCAAGCACGGCGAAGGTGCCCGCCAGCACGATTCCCGCCGAGGTGATGACGCCGCCCGTGACCGCAAGGCCGCGCAGCATGCCCTCGCGCGTGCCGAATTGCTCGGTTTCCTCGCGCACCCGGGCCATGAGGAAGATGTTGTAGTCCACCCCCAGCGCCACCAGGAATATGAACCCGAACAGCGCGAGGGCCGGGCTCTCGCCGGCGAAGCCCCAGAGGTCGAACACCAGGCACGCGATGCCCATGCTGGCGAGGAACGAAAGGATGACCGTGGCGATGAGGATGAGCGGCGCGGAGATGGCCCTCAGCAGCAGGCCGAGGATGATCACCACCACCACGAGCACGATGGGGATGAGCAGCTTGAGGTCGCGCTCCGATGCCGCGTCGAGGTCGGCCTCGGTGGCGGTGGGGCCTCCCACGAGCACGCCCTGCCCCCCGGCCTTCTTGCCGGATTCCCTGATGGCGTCGATGGTGGCGTAGGCCTTGCTGCTGTAGGGCGGCTCGTCGAGGGTGACGTCGTAGAGCACGCCCGGCGAACCCTCCGCCACGCGGCGGATGGAGCTGACCCCCGGCGTGGTCTCGATGGCGGCCACCACCTTCGCCGCGTTGGCATCGGGCGGCACGATGACGTTGGTGGGTGCAGACGAACCCGCCGGGAACGCCTTGTTGATGAGCGCCTGGCCCTGGATCGACTGCACGTCGCCGCGGAAGTCGTCGGCCGAGGTGAGGCTGGGGCTGTAGGACAGCAGCCCGAAGCAGCAGGCACCGAGGATGACCGCGGTGGTGACCCACGTGGCGCGCGGGCGCCTGCCCACGCGGTCGGCCACCCGGCGCCACCATCCCTGGGTCTCGTTGCTGCCGGTTGACCCGTACCGCGGGACGAATGGCCAGAACGCCCAGCGCCCGCCCAGCAGCAGCAGCGCCGGCAGAGCGGTGACCATCACCAGCATGGCCACGGCCACGCCCAGCGCGCCGATCGGCCCGAGGCCGGCCGTGCCGTTGACCTCGGCGATGCTCAGGCACAGCAGCGCGGCGATGACCGTTCCGGCAGATGCCACGATGGCCGGCCCCGCCCGCTTGATGGCGATGGCCATGGCCTCGTGCTTGTCATCGGTGCGCCGGAGTTCCTCGCGATATCGCGCGGTGAGCAGCAGCGCGTAGTCGGTGCCCGAGCCGAACACCAGCACCAGCAGGATTCCCGCCGACTGGCCGTTGACGATCACCCCGGCATCGGCGACGAGGTAGCCGAGGGCGCGCACGGTGATCTCCGCGAAGCCCAGCGCGATGAGCGGGAGGATCCAGAACACCGGGCTGCGGTAGATGATCAGCAGCAGGATGAACACCAGCAGCACGGTGGCCAGCAGCAGGTTGGTGTTGATGCCGGCGAACACCTCGATGGCGTCCGCCGAGATCCCGGCGGGTCCGGTGACCTTCACCACCAGCCCCGGCGGCGCGGCGGCGGCGAGGTCGTCGCGCAGCTGGGTGACGTCGTCGAGGAGCAGGTCGGAGTCGCCGTCCACCTTGAGGTTGGCGATGAGCAGCTGGGCGGTGCCGTCCCTCGACACCGGACCGGGCACCAGGCCGGGGGGCCGCACGCCCTCGGGCAGCGGGTTGTTGAACTTCGCGGTGACCTTGCCGAGGGCGGCGCGGTCGGCGGCGGTGAGCCCGGTCTCGCGCAGGGCCACGGCGACGGCGGGGGTCACATCCCCGCCCGGGAACTTCTCCTGCAGGTCGAGCACGGTGACCGACTCGGCGGCACCCGGCAGGAAGCTCGAGGGCTCGTTCGACTGCGCCGACTCGAACTTCGAGGCGAGCGGGAACAGCGCCACGAGGATGAGGATCCAGATGCCGAGCACGATCCACTTGCCCCACCTGGTGGCGGGGAACGTGGCGATGCGGGAGAGGGCGCTTCTCACCCGCCCGACACTACCCGCGCTGCTTGCGCGCGCACCGAGTGAACGGTCATGCGCGTCGGGGGGCGATACCGTGCACCACGTGCAGGATCTGATCTCGCCGCTGGATGCCTTCGAGTCCCTCGTGGAGGAGGCCGTGCAGGACATCCCGGAGCCGTTCGCTTCGGCCCTGGACGAGGTGGCGCTGATCGTTGAGGACCACGCCGTGGGACGATCGCTCTACGGGCTGTACGAGGGGCACCCACTCACCACCGGCACGATCCCCTCGGGGGCGATCCCCCCGCGCATCACGATCTACATGCACCCGATGGTGGATCACTTCCGCGACCCCTCGGTGCTGCGCCACCAGGTGCGGGTGACCGTGCTGCATGAGCTGGGCCACCACATGGGGCTCGACGAGGACCGCCTCGACGAGCTCGGCTACGCGTGAACCGCGCCTGAGCCAAGCCCGCCGGGCGGACGACGTCGAACCGGACGACTACGCGCGGGCCGGCGGGTTCTCGAGGCCCGTGACGTTGATGGAGGCCTCGCCGCCGTAGCGCTTGTTGAGGTTGATGATGATGGCCGTCATGCCCTCGATGATGAGCGCGTTGGCCAGCGGACCGGCGTCAAGACCCCGGCAGCCCGGGATGTCGTTCGTGAGCTCGATGACGGCCTCGCGGGCGTCCTTGCTCTTGCCGCACACGAGCACGTCGCCGTCGATCGGGTGGCGCTCCTGCAGCGCGGCGGCCGGCAGGTTGTTGTAGGCCACCACCACCTTGGCCTCGGGCGCCAGGTCCTGGATCTGGTGGGCGCACGACGCCGCCGGCAGGTCGAGCACCGCCATGGCGCCGCTCTTGCCGAACTTCAGCGCGTTGACCACGCTCACCAGCACCTTGCCGGCCAGCGGCTCGGCCAGCGCGGGCATGGTGGCCTCGATGCCCTCGAAGGGAATCGACAGCACGGCCATCTCGCCGGCGGCCGCGGCCTCGGCGTTCTCCATGGGCACGAAGGTGCCCTCCGGGTAGGCCTCGCGGAGGCCCTCGGCGGCCTGGTCGGCGCGCTCCTGGCTGCGCGAGCCCACGATGATCTCGTGGCCCGCAGCGGCGAACGTGATGGCGAGACCGCGACCGAGGTCGCCGGTGCCGCCGAAGATCGCGATCTTCACGTGATAATTCCCCTCGTAGGTTCGTCCCCCATCCGCCGCTCGGCGGATTGGAGGGTGTTCGCCAATAGGAAAGCGATTGTCATGGGTCCCACGCCCCCGGGAACGGGAGTGATGGCTCCTGCGACCTCGGCGACCTCGTCGTAGGCGACGTCTCCGCACAGGCGATCGTCGAGGCGATTCATGCCGACGTCGATCACCGTGGCGCCCTGCTTGACCCAGTCGCCGCGCACCATCTCGGCCACTCCCACGGCCGCCACGATGACGTCGGCCTCGCGGCACACGGCCGCAAGATCGCGCGTGCGCGAGTGCGTGATGGTGACCGTGGCGTTGCGCTCGAGCAGCATGAGCGCCTGCGGCTTGCCCACGATGACCGACCGGCCGATCACCACCGCGTTGGCGCCCTCGAGGTTGACCCCGGCATCGTCGATCAGCCACATCACGCCGCTCGGCGTGCACGGGCGCAGGCAGGGCTCGCCGCGCACGAGGTGCCCGATGTTCACGGGCGAGAAGCCGTCGACGTCCTTGGACGGCGCGATGTGCGCCGCGATGGCCGGCTCGGCCAGCGGCTCGGGCACTGGCAGCTGCACCAGCATGCCGTCCACGCCGTCGTCCGCGGCCAGGCGGTCGAGCAGGGCGTCCATCTCGGCCTGCGTGGTGCCGGCGGGCAGCTTGATGCGCTCCACCTGCATGCCGGCCTCCTCGGCCTGCTGCGCCTTGTTGCGCTGGTAGATCTCGCTGGCGGGATCGTCCCCCACCTGGATTCCCACCAGGCCCGGCTTGCGCCCGTGCTTCTTCTCGAAGGCCGCGCAGCCCTCGGCCACCCGCTCGCGCACCCTGCGGGCGCCGTCGCGCCCGTCGATCACCGTGGCGCTCATCCGGCCACCTTTCGCATCGGTGCCATGTCGGCCATCAGCACTCGCTCCTTGTCGTCAAATCGCACCTGGATCAGTCGGCCCTTCTGCTGCAGTCCCGTGATGACCCCCTCGCCGAACGACTCGTGCACCACGGCGTCGCCGATGTCGAAGTCGGGGGCCACGATCGCGCTGCCCGCCCCCATCGTGGGCGTGGCCCGCCGCGCGGGCCGCCCCAGGGAGTCGTCGGGGATCTCCTCGATGAACCGCGAGGGGATGGAGTACATGCGGTTGCCCCGCAGCGAGCGGCTGTCGGCGTGCGAGAGGATCAACCGCTCACGCGCCCGGGTGAGGGCCACGTAGCAAAGGCGCCGCTCCTCCTCGAGCCCGTCGGGGTCGTCGATGGACCGCACGTGCGGGAACAGCCCCTCCTCGAGGCCAGTCACCATCACCACGTCGTACTCGAGGCCCTTGGCGTTGTGCACGGTCATCAGCGTGACCGTGCCGGAGTCGTCCTGGGCGTCATCCACCGCCGACACCAGCGCGACCTCCTCGAGGAATCCCGAGAGCGACGGCTGCTCGGCGCGTGCCGCGTACTCGGCCGCCACGCCCAGGAGTTCCTGCAGGTTGTCGAGGCGACCGAGGCCGGCCTCAGCGGGGCCGTCGGCCAGCAGGGCCTCGCGCAGGCCGGAGTCCTCGATGGCGCGCTCCATCACGCGCTCGGGCGGCGCGCCCGAGGCGTCCATTTCGCGCAGGCGCTCGATGAGGCCCCCCAGTGACGTGAGGGCGTCGCGCTGCGCGGCATTGAGCCCGGACACCATGTGGGGGTCGCGCGCCACGGCGTCCATGGTGGTGCCGTGCGCCTCGGCGGCCTCGGCCACCTTGGCCAGCGCAGCCGGGCCCAGCCCGCGCTTGGGGCTGCCCGCCGCGCGCGTGAAGGCCTCGCGGTCGGCCGGGTTGGCCACCACGCGCAGGTAGGCCATGAGGTCCTTCACCTCGGCGCGCTCGTAGAAGCGCGGGCCGCCAAGCACCTGATAGGTGATGCCCGACCTCACAAGTTGGTCCTCGATCACCCGGCTCTGCGCGTGGGTGCGGTAGAAGACCGCGATGTCGTCGAGCGAACGGCCCTCCGCCGTGGCCCGGCCGATCTCGCGCACCACCAGGCGCGCCTCGTCGTGCTCGTCGGTGCACACCTCCACCGCCACGGGCTCTCCCCCCTCGCGGTCGGTGAACAGCCGCTTGGGGTGACGCCCGCGGTTGTTGCGCACCACCGCGTTGGCGGCCTCGAGGATGGTGCAGGTGGACCGGTAGTTCTGCTCGAGCGGGATGACCTTCGCGTCGGGGTAGTCGGCCTTGAACTCGAGGATGTTGCGGATGTCCGCGCCGCGCCACGAGTAGATGCCCTGGTCGTCGTCGCCCACCACCATCACGTTGCGCTCGGGCTCGGCGAGGACCCTCACCAGCCAGTACTGCGCGTGGTTGGTGTCCTGATACTCGTCCACCAGCACGTGGCGAAACCGGCGCTGCCAGCGCTCGCGCACCGCCTGGTCGCGGCGCAGCATGTCCACAGTGACCATGAGCAGGTCGTCGAAGTCCATGGCCTGGTTGGCCATGAGCCGATCCTGGTAGCGCTGGTACAGCCGCGCGATGCCCTGGTCGGCCTCGTCTGCCGCGCGATCGGAGAGATCACGCGGGTGCAGCAGCTCGTTCTTGGCGGCCGAGATGTGACCCAGCACCGCGCGCGGAGTGAGCCGCTTGGGGTCGATGCCCTGATCCTTGAGGATGTCCCGCATGAGCCGCTGCTGGTCGGCGTCGTCGTAGATGCTGAACGCGCGCTCGTACCCCGCCGCCTGGTGCTCGATGCGCAGCATGCGCGCGCAGGCCGAGTGGAAGGTGGATGCCCACAGCCCCGAGGCCTCGGGCCCGATGAGCTCGGCGATGCGGTCGCGCATCTCGCCCGCGGCCTTGTTGGTGAAGGTGATGGCCAGGATCTCGCGCACCGGCACGCCGCGCTCGCGCACGAGGTGGGCGATGCGATGGGTGATGACGCGGGTCTTGCCGCTGCCCGCGCCGGCCAGCACCAGCAGGGGCCCGTCGCCGTGCAGCACGGCCTCGCGCTGAGGTGGGTTGAGGCTGCCCAGGAGATCCGTGCTCACCGGGCAAAGGTAGCGCCCGAGGCGGACGCCCGGAGGGGGGTCGGGAGGCTGCCTAGGCGGCGTCCGCAGGCGCCCTGCGCGCCTCGCGGATGCCCTCCTTCACGCGGTCGCGGCAGTCGGGGCCCTCGCCCTTGGGCGGCGGCTCCGCGCCCGCGCGCAGCGCGGCGATCTCGGCCTCGAGCTCCTCCACCCGCTGGATGAGGCAGTCGAGGGCGTCGGCCACCGGGTCGGGCAGCCGCGTGTGGTCGAGGTCGGGGTGATGGATCTTCTCGGGGTCCACGCGCTGGCCATCGAGCACCACCGGCTGCCCGGGGTTGCCCACCACGGTGGAGTTGGCCGGGACGTCCTTCACCACGATCGACCCGGCGCCGATCTTGGCGCCCTCGCCGATCTCCAGCGGGCCCAGCACCGCCGCGCCCGCGCCCACGATCACGCCGTCGCGCAGGGTGGGGTGGCGCTTGCCGCCGTGCTTTCCCGTGCCGCCGAGGGTGACCCCCTGGTACACCGTGACGTCCTCGCCGATCTCGGTGGTCTCGCCGATCACCACGCCCATGCCGTGGTCGATGAAGAAGCCCGGGCCGATCGTGGCGCCGGGGTGGATCTCGATTCCGGTGACGAAGCGCGACACCTGGCTCACCACGCGGGCGGGCAGATGCAGGCCGCGCCCGTTGAGCCCGTGGGCCGCCCGGTGCATCCACACCGCGTGCAGTCCGGGGTACGTGAGCACCAGTTCGGCGGTGCTGCGCGCGGCGGGGTCGCGCTCGCGCGCAGCGTCGAGATCGCGCCGCAGCGCGGACGAGATTCGGCTGAGCAGGCCATCTGCCATGGGCCGAGTATATTCACGCCCCTGCCGAGGGAGCGCTTCCGGTGGCCAGCATTCGCGTGAGACTCACATTTCCGGAGGACCTGGTGCGCGAGCCCATCGTGCACCGGCTCTCCACCGAGCACGACGTCGTGTGCAATATCCGGCGCGCGGACGTGCGCGATCGCACCGGCTGGGTGATCCTCGAGATCAGCGGTGACGCCGACCACCTGGTGGACGTGCGCCAGTGGCTCGAGGACACCGGCGTGAGGGTTGACGACCTGGAGCCCTACCTTCTCTAGCGTCACCACAGACGGGGCCCAGTGCCAGATCGGGCCGTCGCCCACCGCGCGCGCGGTGCGGCTGGACAACCTGCGTGCCCGCGACCTGGCGTGCCTGCAGGAACTCATCGAGGCAGTGCCCACCGTGCCGCCGTACGACGTTGCGCTGGAGCCCGGCGACCCCGTGGCGCCCCTGGTGCGCGAGGCGGGGTTCGAGCCCTATGCCACCACGGTGAGGTTCACGCGGGCAATCGAGGGGCTGCCCCAGGGCGAGCCCGCCGACGGCGTGCGCCTGCTCACCTACGACAACGCCATGGCCGAGCGCTACGACGACGCCGAGTTCGACGCCCTGCACGGGCTGGCCATCTACAAGGCCATGGGCAGGCCCACGGGCTACAACCAGGGCGCGGGTTACGGAGACTTCACCGTGGCCCTGCGCGGCGACACGCTCATCGGGTTCTGCTTCACCCAGGTGCCCGAGGGCATCGTCTGGTGGCTCGGCGTGGTGCCCGAGGAGCGGCGCAAGGGCGTGGCCCGCATGCTCATCTCATCTGCGGCGCGCGCCACGCGCACCGCCGGCGGCACCCACCTGCTGGTGGAGGCCGAGGACACCCCGGAGGCCCGGGCGTTCTTCGGCGCCCTGGGATTCCGCGAACGCGGCACCCGGGACCTGCTGATCAGGAGCTGAGCGGGGCGTCCGCACGGGCAGGGCGGCGAGCCGGGCCGGCTAGGCCTCGGCGAACAGCGCGGTGGACAGGTACCGCTCCCCGGTGTCGCAGATGATCGTCACCACCACCTTGCCCTCATTGCCCGGGCGCTTGGCGATCTGCATGGCTGCCCACGCGTTGGCCCCCGCCGAGATGCCGGTGAGGATCCCCTCCTCGCGGGCCAGACGACGTGACACCTCGATGGCGTCCTCGGCGCCGACCTGGATGATCTCGTCATAGATCGAGGTGTCGAGCACGCCGGGCACGAAGCCGGCGCCGATGCCCTGGATTCGGTGCGGGGCGGGCTCGCCACCCGAGAGCACCGGGGAGTCCACGGGCTCCACCGCCACGATCTTCACCTCGGGCTTGCGCTCCTTGAGCACGTGCCCCACGCCGGTCACGCTTCCGCCGGTTCCCACGCCGGCCACGAAGAAGTCCACCGCGCCCTCGGTGTCGTCCCAGATCTCCACTGCTGTGGTGCGCGCGTGCACGTCGGGGTTGGCGGGGTTCTCGAACTGCTGGGGAATGAAGCCGCCGGGGGTCTCGGCCGCGATCTCCTGCGCCTTGCCGATTGCCCCGCGCATGCCCTCGGTGGCCGGGGTGAGCACCAGCTCGGCCCCATAGGCCTTCAGCAGCGCGCGGCGCTCCATGCTCATGCTCTCGGGCATGGTGAGGATGCACCGGTATCCCTTGGCCGCGGCCACGAACGCCAGGGCGATTCCCGTGTTGCCCGAGGTGGGCTCCACGATCACGCTCTCGCCCGGGGTGAGCAGGCCCTCGGCCTCGGCGGCCTCCACCATGGCCAGGCCGATGCGGTCCTTAACGCTGCCGGCGGGGTTGGCGGCCTCGAGCTTGCCGAGGATCGTCGCGCCGGTCTCCTCCGAGAGGGTGGAGAGGAGCACGAGGGGAGTGCCCCCCACCAGGTCGGTCATGCTTTGCACGATGGGCATGCGGGTGAGGCTACCAGCGGGCCCTGTTACGCCATGTATCCGGCGCATGCGCCATGCTTCGGGCGCATCGGCAGCGACCCTGGAGCCGCAATGCTCTTCCGGCAGGTGATCAACGAGGACCTCGGATGCGCGTCGTACCTGGTAGGCGACCTCGAGAGTGGCCAGGCCGCCGTGGTCGACCCGCAATGGGACATCGCCCCCTACCTCGAGGCCGCGAGCAGCCGCGGCGTGCGCATCACGCACATCGTCGAGACCCACACCCACGCCGACCACGTGTCGGGGCGCGGGCGCCTGCACGAGGCCACAGGCGCCACCATGCACGTGAGCCCGCTGGCCGGTGCGGAGTTCCCGCACGAGCCGCTTGACGACGGCGCGGTGGTCGATCTCGGCGGACTGCGCCTGCAGGCGTTGCACCTGCCGGGCCACCGGCCCGAGCACACCGGGCTGCTGCTCATCGATGCCACCCGGGGGCCCGAGCCCTGGGCGGTGCTCACGGGCGACTCGCTGTTCGTGGGAGACGTCGGGCGGCCGGACCTGGCCGTGGATGCCGTGGAGGGCGCGAGAGACCAATACCGGAGCATCAAGCGCCTCATGGACCTGCCCGACTGGGTGGAGGTGTACCCCGGGCACATCGGGGGGTCGCTGTGCGGCAGCAGCCGCATCAGCGCGAAGACCTCGTCCACCATCGGATATGAGCGCGCGCACTCGCCGCTGCTCACGGAGATCGACGTGGGCGACTTCACCGATGAACTCATCGCCCGCCTCGCCGTGAAGCCGCCCGACCTCGATCGGGTCGTGGGCCTCAACAGCGGTCCGCTGGTCACGCCCCTCGCTCCTCCCCCGGCGCTCGACGGCGATGAGTTCCTGCGTCGCGCCGAGGCCGGCGGCTTGGTGATCGACGGGCGCTCATCCGCCGCATTCGCCGCCGCGCACGTGCCCGGATCGCTCTCGGTGCCCACCGCGGGGTCGGGCTTCGCCACGCGCGCAGCGCTGGTGGCCGGCCGTGACGACCAGCTGCTGCTGGTGGGATCGGACGAGCACCAGGCGCGCGACATGGCCGAGCGGCTGGCCGCGGTGGGCCGCCGCGACATCATCGGCGTGCTGGCCGGGGGCTTCTCGGCCTACCTCGACGAGGGCCTGCCCACCGCGTCTATCGAACGCGTACGCGCCATCGACCTGCCCGACCGCCTCGCGGCAGGCGAGGACGTGCTGGTGGTGGACGTTCGCGACCACTCGGAGTTCGCGGAGTTCCGCATCCCGGGGTCGGTGAACCGCCCCTACTGGGCGTTCCGCGACGGCCCGGGCGACATTCCCACCGGGCGCACCCTGGCCGTCATCTGCGCCGCCGGCAAGCGCGCGGGTCTGGCCGCGAGTGCCCTGGCCCGCGAGGGCCGCGGGCCCGTCATCCACGTGGACAACGGCGGCGTGCAGACCCTCGAGGGCCTCGGCATGCAGATGGATCGGGGCGAGGCGCCCTAGCCGCGCGCGGCATCCACCAGCGCGCTGATGACGGCGCTGGTGGGATCGGCCTCGGGGTGCCACTGCACGCCCAGGGCGAACCGGCGCCCCGGCACCTCGATGGCCTCGGGCACCCCATCGCCGCTCGATATTCCCGTCAGGGCCAGGCCCTCGCCCACGCGGTCGACCGCCTGGTGATGGTGGCTCGGCACCGAGTGCACCACTTCGCCGGCAGCGCGGGCCACCAGCGACCCCTCGGTGAGGTCGACGAGGTGGTCATTGCCGTCGAAGCTCCCCGTGGTGCGCCGGTGATCGTGTGATGCGAGTGACTCCGGCAGGTGCTGCGTGAGGCTCCCGCCGAACGCCACGTTCATCACCTGCATGCCGCGGCAGATGCCGAGGAACGGCATGTCGCGGGCGATGGCATCGCGCACCAGGGCGAACTCCCAGGCGTCGCGCACGGGGTCGGGTGCCTCGGCCTCGGCATGCGGCGCCGCGCCGTAGAGCGATGCCTCGAGGTCATTGCCGCCGGTGAGCATGAGCCCGTCGATGCGGTCGAGCACCTCGCCGGGATCACACGACTGCGGCGGGATGACCACGGCGATGCCGCCAGCGGCCTGCACCTGCCGCACGTAGTCGGCGGCCACCACTGCCGCCGGCTGGTCCCACGGGCCCCACTGCGCGCGCAGCACTGCGCAGGCGATGCCGATGACCGGCGGCGGGGTCACCTAGATGTGGAACATCGGCGCGTCCGCGCTGCGCGCCTCGCGCTCGGCGACGTCCTTCACCGTGACCCCCCGGAAGGCGTCGGACAGCCGGTCGGCGCCCTCTGCCCAGATCATCGCCACGGGGCACCCCTGGGGGTCGTCGGTGCCGCCGATCGGGCCGTCCACGGCCTCCACCACCTCGAGCACCGTGACCTCTGCCGGGTCGCGCCTGAGCGTGTACCCGCCCTTCACCCCGCGCTGGCTCTGCAGCAGCCCCGCGCGCTTGAGCGACGCGAACACCTGCTCCACCTGGTGCGCGGGGATTCCCCGGCAACCGGCGACCTCGAGGATGGGCACGGGGCCGGTGCCCCCGCGCGACGCGAGCTCTATCAGCGCGAGCAGGGCCACCCTGCTGCGGTCGCTCACGTTGATCACTGAAAACCCCCGAAAGTCGGTGACTTTTGGGAGTTTAGCGCGTCAGTCGGACTCCAGCGACGACACAGTGAGGATCAGGCCGTTCTCGACACCCGTTCGGCGGAACTCCGGACGACCCGAGCCCGGGTCCTCCTTGCTGCGCTTGTAGAACATGAGCTGGATGAGGTCGAACCAGCCGTCGAGGTCGGACGGCAGGAAGATGTACCGGGTGGTGGCGGTGTCGATGAACAGCCGCGGGCGCTTGGCGCCCCGGGGTACATCGCCCGGCGACAGCGGCCAGCGCTCCACGGCGCGTATGTCGTCAAGCGGGATCTCGCGCCGCTTGGCGCCCAGCACGTGGTCGAGCGGCGTGGGCACGAAGAGGATGCGGCTCTCGGTGAGGTTGAGCTGCCCGTGGCGGCCGAGCCACCCGTTGTTGAGGTCGGTGTTGGTCCTCTTGAGCACCGTCTCGTCGGGGCCCAGCTTGGGGGCGTGTCCGTTACGGGGAAGCTTGGTGGAAGGAGCGTCGTTCGCCATGCGGTCACGCTAGCACCGCCAGCGGGCGCTACTCCGACGCGAAGAGCTCCATCAGGGCGGAATCCTGCCCCGGCTCGGCGATGGCCACCACCTGGTCGCCCGCGCTGAGGACGCTCTCGGGCGTGGCCACCCGGCCCACGCGGTTGCGCAGCACGCTGATCACCAGCGTGCCGGGGGGCATGGGCAGGTCGGCCACGGTGCTGCCCTCTGCCCTGCTGCCCTCCACCACCTGGATCTCGATGATCTCCAGGTTCTCGCGCCTCAGGGAGAACAGGTGCACCAGCGAGTGCTGCGGCACCTCGTGCTCGATGAGCGACAGGATCGACTCGGTGGCGCACACCGTGGGCGCCACGCCCAGCAGGTCGAAGTGCTCCTGGTTGCGCGGATCGTTCACGCGCGCCACCACGTTCTCCACCGCGAAGTGGTCGCGCGCCACCTGCCCGATGATGATGTTGTCCTCGTCATCGCCCGTGACGGCGATGCAGACGTCTGCGCGCGCCATGCCCGCGGCCTCGAGCACGAAGATCTCGGTGCCGTCGCCGTAGCGGGCCATGTGCTCGAACTCCGACTCCAGCGTGGCGAACCGCTGCTGCCGGGCCTCGACGATGGATACCTCGTGGCCCATGCGCAGCAGCGCACGGCCCACGTTGGCACCCACCTTGCCCCCGCCCACGATCACCGCGTACATCAGGCGGCCTCCTCGTCACCGCCGGCGAAGGCCCGCAGCGCCTGCGACATGCGATCGATCGCCGTGCGCGTGGGGCATACCGTGACGAGGCCCTTCTCCTCGTAGAACTTCGCCCGGGCCGGATCGAGCACGCGCACGATCACGCAGTCCACCAGGTAGCGGTCGCGCGCGATCTGCGCGATGACGAGGTTGGTGTTGTCGCCGTTGGTGGCCGCCACGAAGGCATCCGCCCGCTCGATGCCCGCGGCCTCGAGCACGGTGGTCTCGATCGCCACGCCCTGCACGAACTCCCCGGGGAAGTCGCTGCCGAGCCGCTGCAGCGCCTCGGCGTTCTGGTCGATCACGTTGACGTCGTGACCATCCTCCACCAGGCCATGCGCCACCTGGGCACCGACCCGGCCACACCCCACAACCACGACGAACACCCGCTCTCCCCTCTCGAGGTCGCCGGAACCCTAGTCCGACCGCTGGCGCCACCACAGCCACAGGCGCCCGCCGCCGGCGATGACCAGCGCGACGCCCAGTATCCACGCCACGGCACTGGCCCCGGTGACGGCGCACCGCACCAGCTGGATGACGCCCAGCGCGAAGATGACCCCCGAGAGGGCGATCGTTGCGATGGCGCGCCCGTCCATGACGCCGCAGGATGCGGGGGCCCGGTTGCCCGGGCCCCCGATCCGGCGTTCCTAGACCAGGAAGGGGATGAGCAGGAGCGCCACGATGTTGGCGATCTTGATCATCGGGTTGATGGCGGGGCCCGCGGTGTCCTTGTAGGGGTCACCGACGGTGTCACCGGTCACCGCGGCCTTGTGGGCCTCGGATCCCTTGCCGCCGAACTCGCCGTCCTCGATCAGCTTCTTCGCGTTGTCCCACGCTCCACCACCTGAGGTCATGGAGATGGCCACGAAGATGCCGGTGACGATGACGCCGAGCAGCAGTCCTCCGAGCATCACGCGCCCGTTGTCGACGCCGAAGATGAAGGCGACGATGATCGGGACGATGATCGGGATGAGGCCCGGGATCAGCATCTGCTTCTGCGCCGAGGCCGTGACGATGCGCACGCTTCGCGCGTAGTCGGGCTTCTCGGTGCCCTGCATGATCCCCGGCTTTTCCTTGAACTGCTGACGCACTTCCTCCACCACCTGGGCTCCTGCGCGTCCCACTGCCTCCATGGAGAAGGCGGCGAAGATGAACGGCATGAGGCCACCGATGAAGAGTCCGACCACCACGAACGGATCGGCCAGGTCGAACGAGAGGTCAAGTGCCGTCTCGCCCGCCTTTCCGATCGCGAACTTGAGTTCCTCGACGTACGAGACGAAGAGGATCACGGCGGCCAGGCCGGCCGAACCAATGGCGTAGCCCTTGGTGACGGCCTTGGTGGTGTTGCCCACGGCGTCGAGCGGGTCGGTGACCGCGCGCACCGAGTCGGGAAGCTCCGCCATCTCGGCGATGCCGCCCGCATTGTCGGTGATCGGTCCGTAGGCGTCGAGCGCCACGACGATCCCCGCGAGCGAGAGCATTGCCATCACCGCCACGCCGATTCCGTAGTAGCCCGCCAACTCGTACGAGCTGACGATGCCGGCCACGATCACGATCACCGGAAGCGCGGTGGCCTTCAGGCTCACGGCGAGGCCGGCGATGATGTTGGTGGCGTGCCCGGTCTCGGACGCCTTGGCGATGCTGCGCACCGGCGGCCAGATGGTGCCGGTGTAGTACTCGGTGATTGCCACCAGCAGGATGGTCACGCCCAGGCCCACGAGAGCGGCCCAGTAGTAGTTGGCCCATCCGCCCGGGATGATCCCGTTGGCGCCACTCGGAACAACACCCTCCATCATCCACTTCGTCAGCGGGATGAAGAGCAGGGCCGAGAGCACCGCCGCCACGCCCAGGCCGGTGTAGAGCGCCGAGGTGACGGAGCTGTTCTTGCCGAGCCTCACGAACCACGTGCCGATGATCGAGGTGATGATCGACGCGCCGCCGAGGAGCAGCGGGAACAGGATGGCGTTGATGGAGCCCGTGCCCACGAAGAACAGCGAGCCCAGGAACATCACCGCCACGGTGGTGACCGCGTAGGTCTCGAACAGGTCGGCGGCCATGCCGGCGCAGTCACCGACGTTGTCGCCCACGTTGTCGGCGATCACGGCCGGGTTGCGCGGGTCATCCTCGGGGATTCCCGCCTCGACCTTGCCCACCAGGTCGGCGCCCACGTCGGCGCCCTTGGTGAAGATGCCGCCGCCCAGACGGGCGAACACGCTGATGAGCGAGCCACCGAAGGCCAAGCCCACGAGCGGGGCAACGGCCTCCTTGTCGCCGCCGAGGACCAGGAAGTACCCGGCCACCGCCAGCAGGCCCAGGCCCACCACGAGCAGGCCCGTGACCGACCCGCCCTTGAACGAGATGCTCAGGGCCGGCTTGAGGCCGCCCCGGGCCGCCTCGGCCGTGCGCACGTTGGTGCGCACCGAGACGTTCATGCCGATGAAGCCGGCCGCGGCGGACGCCACGGCACCGATGAGGAACCCGATCGCGGCCTTCCAGCCGAGCAGCGACGACTCCACGGCGCTGCCCAGGAAGCCGATCACGAGGAACAGGACCACGGCGACGACGCCGATGATCGCGTACTGACGGTTGAGGTACGCCTTGGCGCCCTCCTGGATCGCTCCTGCGATCTCGCGCATCCTCTCGTTGCCCGCGGGCTGCTTGAGGATGTATGCGGCGAGACCCAGGCCGTATGCGATGGCGATGAGCCCGCATACGAGTGCGACCCATGCACTGTTGTCCGACAGCCAGCCGGCCAAGAACTGCCTCCAGGTCTAGGGATACGGGCCCGGCGCTCGGCCGGGCATGCGCAGGCGGGGGCCGAGGCCCCCGCACGCGACGCGGTTTTCTACCAGACACCACGGCGCGATTGCCCATGAGAGCGGCAATAATGCGCCTCGATGCGACCTGCCACCGCCCTCTCCATCGCCGCGGCTGCCGCCGGCGCCGGTGCCGCCCTCGCGCTGGCCCGCGGCGTGCGCCAGCCGGGTCCCCGCCTGCCGGGTGACCGGCTGGTGAGGCGCGCGGTGCTCACGCGCACCATGCGGGCGCGCATGCCGGGCGCGCCCGATGCCGTGTGGCCGTGGCTCGCGCAGCTCGGCGCCGGACGCGGCGGGTGGTACTCCATCGACCTCATCGACAACGGAGGCCGCCCCAGCGCGCGGGCCATCGACCCCGACCTGCAGCGCATCGCGCCGGGAGATCGGCTCGAGGCATCCACATTGGGCGGCCCGCCCTTCGTGGTCACATCGCTCGAGGATCACCGATCACTGGTGACGGTGCTGCGGGCGCGACGGGGGTGGCTGCGGGTGTCGTACGCCTACGTGATCGACGCGGCGGGGCCGGGCGCCAGCACGCTCACCGCCCGCCTTCGCATGGGCGGGCACCCGGGCGTGGTGGCCCTCATGCTCTCCCCCATGGTGCTGCTGGGCCACGAGGTGGGCCAGCGCGTGCAGTTCGCCCGGCTTCGCCGCCGGGTCAGTGGTCGCTGATCACGGCGCCCTCGAGGGCATTGCCGCAGGCGTCCTGCTGGGACGGGATGCGCGGGATCACCGAGAACAGCAGGTCGCGAAGGCGCTCGTTGTTCTTCCCGAAGACCTCGAACACCTCGGCCAGTGACACCGGCTGCACCCCCTGCATGCCCTCCAGCCCCGCGTCGTAGTCGGTGACCAGGGACACGTTGGCGTAACAGATCTCGAGCTCGCGGGCGAGGTGGCACTCGGGGTAGGCGGTCATGTTGATGGCATGCCAGCCCATGTGGTTGAACCACTTGCTCTCGGCGCGGGTGGAGAACCGGGGGCCCTGCACCACCACCACCGTGCCGCCGTCGTGCACGGGGATCCCCAGCTCCTTGCACCCGGCCACCAGCAGGCCGCGAAGGGTGTCGCAGTAGGGGTCGGCGGCGCTCACGTGCGTGGCGTGCGGGCCGTCGTAGAAGGTGTCCTTTCGCGCCGAGGTGCGGTCGATGTACTGGTCGCACACCACGAACTCGCCCAGCCCGATGTCCGGCTGCAGGCTGCCCGATGCGCAGGGCCCCAGCAGGTGCGTGACCCCCAGTTCCTTCATGGCCCACACGTTGGCCCGGTAGGGGATCATGTGCGGGGGGTACTGGTGATGGTGCCCATGGCGCGGCAGGAACGCCACGCGGCGCCCCCCAACATCGCCGATCACGATGTTGCCGCTGGGCGCCCCGTACGGGGTGTCCATCACCACGTCCTCGGTGTCCTGCAGGAACGAGTAGAACCCCGACCCCCCGAACACCCCGATCTCCGCGCGCTGCTCGGCCACGGGCGCTACTTGTCCCCGGGGGTCCAGATCTTGCCGCCGCCCTCGGCGCCGCCGGGCGTCCAGAGGTCGCCGCCGGCCTGCCCGCCCGCGGGCGGCGTGGAAGGCGCGCCGCCACCGGCACCGCCCTCTCCCCCGTCGCCGCCCTCCTTGGCGGCCTTGGCCTGCTCCACCAGTTCGGCGAAGGCCATCTGCAGCTGCGCGAGCGGCTCGGCGAACGGCTTGGCGGCCTCCTCGCCCATGATGGCGTTGGTCACGGCGAGCAG
>JBJTJN010000018.1:0-4990 GCA_046095485.1 Actinomycetota bacterium | reverse complement strand
GAAGATGGCCCCGGTGGTGCGCCACATCTACGACCAGATGCTGGAGCCCAAGTGGGTGATCAGCATGGGCGCCTGCGCCAGCACCGGCGGCGTGTTCAACAACTACGCCGTGGTGCAGGGCGTCGACAAGATCCTGCCGGTCGATGTGTACGTGCCCGGCTGCCCGCCCCGGCCCGAGGGCCTGATGGAGGGCATCGACGTGCTGCGCAAGAAGATCGGCGTGAACGGGCAGGTCACATCGACCGAACTCATCGCCCAGCGCCGCGCCGAGCGCGCAGAGTGGGAGAAGGAGCACGCCGCCGAGCTGGAGGCGCTTCGCGAGATGTCGGCCGGGCATGACGTGCTGCAGGCCGGCGAGGCCCCCGTGGTGGATCCCGTGGTCGCCGCGGCCGAGGCCGAGGCGCTCGCCGCCGCAGAGGCGCGTGGCGCGGACGGCGCAGCGGGTGGCGATGGCACCGCGACAGCGGTGGCGCAGCCCGCAGATGAGGCGCTCAGCGCCGGTGACGACGGGACCGGCGGCGACGGGAGCGGGCGCGCATGAGCGACGTGTCGGCGCAGATCGAGGTGGCATCCCCCGGTGCCGTGGTGGAGGAGCACGAGCTCTTGGGCGAGCTCACCGTGGAGGTGCAGAAGGAGCGCATCGTGGAGGCCTGCCGCGCCCTTCGCGACGGGCCGTCGCAGTACGTGCTGCTGAGTGACGTGACCTGCGCGGACTTCCCCGACGAGCCCGGGCGCTTTCGCCTGGCCTACCAGCTCACCTCGCTGGCCACCGGGGCCCGCGTGCGGCTTCGCGCATGGGCCGGGGCGCTCGACCCCGAGATCGAGTCAGTCACTTCTGTATGGCCGGGTGCCAACTGGATGGAGCGCGAGGTGTACGACATGTTCGGCGTGCGCTTCGTCGGCCACCCGGACCTGTGCCGCATTCTCAATCCCCTCGACTGGGATGGCCACCCGCTCAGGCGCGACTACCCCATCGGCGGCGAGGAGGTGCAGTTCTCGGACGCCGTCTAGGCCCCGCGACCTGCCACGACCATGAGCACCACCGATCCGCGCACCGAGAACTTCCCGCTAGCCGCCGAGAGCCGCGAGGCCACCCTGGCCGCGCTGGGCGAGCAGCGCGCGCTCACCCCCACCGAGCGGGTGATCGCCAGCGTGGAGGCCTACACCCCGCAGGAGGCCGCCGAGCGCACCCTGGCCAACGAGATGCTGGCCGATACCCGCCCGGGCGTGCGCGCCCCGCTGCTCATCAACCTGGGCCCCAACCACCCCAGCACCCACGGCGTGCTGCGCCTCATCGTGGAGCTCGACGGCGAGGTGGTGAAGGAGGTCACGCCGGTGATCGGGTACCTGCACACCGGCATCGAGAAGCAGTGCGAGAACAAGACCTGGTGGCAGGGCGTCACGCTCGTCACCCGCATGGACTACCTGGCGCCCTTCGCCAACATCAAGACCTACACGATGTCGGTGGAGAAGCTGCTCGACATGGAGGTGCCGGCGCGCGCGCAGTGGATTCGCGTGCTGCTGGCCGAGCTCAACCGCATCGCGAGTCACCTGGTGTGGCTTGGCACGTCGGGCCTCGAGCTCGGCGCCATGAGCGTGTTCTTCTACTGCTACCGCGAGCGCGACGAGCTGCTCGACCTGTTCGAGATGGTGTCGGGCGAGCGCATGAACAACCGGTACTTCCAGGTGGGCGGCTGCGCGCAGGACCTTCCCCCGGGGTTCATCGAGCGCCTGCAGGCGTTCATCGACGAGATGCCCCGGCGCATCGACGAGTACGAGGCGCTTCTCACGGGCAACCCGATCTGGAAGGACCGCATGAAGGGCGTGGGCGTGCTGCCCGCGGACGACCTGATCGCCCTCGGCGTGACCGGCCCCACTCTTCGCGCCGCCGGCGTGCCGCACGACCTGCGCAAGACCAACCCGTACTCGGGGTACGAGCACTTCCAGTTCGAGGTGCCCACCGCCACCGAGGGCGACTGCTACGCACGCTACCTGGTGCGCGTGCGCGAGATGCGCGAGAGCCTGCGCATCATCCAGCAGGTGATCGACGGCCTGCCCGAGGGCCCCACCATCGCGGACGACCGCAAGGTGGTGCTGCCCCCGCGCGACGAGCTGGCGTGGTCGATGGAGGCACTCATCCACCACTTCAAGCTGGTGAGCGAGGGCTTCAAGGTGCCGGCCGGCGAGGCCTACGCGCCCATCGAGAGCCCGCGTGGCGAGATGGGCTGCTACGTGGTGAGCGACGGCGGGCCCAAGCCCCACCGCGTGCACATGCGCGACCCCTCGTTCGTCAACCTGCAGGCCACGGCACCCCTGTGCCGCGGCAACTACCTGGCCGACCTCATCGCCATCGTGGCCACGCTCGACCCCGTGATGGGGGGCGTCGACCGATGACCGTGGCCGAGATCGAGGAGTACCTGGCGCCCATCCGGCACGAGTACGCCGACCCCCGGTCGCTCATCCTTCCCGCGCTGCGCTACGCCCAGGGCGAGGCCGGGTGGCTGCCCGCGGAGTCGATGGCCGCCGTGGCCGAGGCCACCGGGTTCTCGCAGGCCTACGTGGAGAGCGTGGCCAGCTTCTACGACCGGCTCTACCTCGACAAGACCGGCCGCTACTGCATCAACGTGTGCGTGACGCTCTCGTGCATGCTGCGCGGGTCGGATGAGCTGTTCGAGCACATCGCCGACTACCTGGGGCTGGACGGCGAGGGCACCACGGCCGATGGGATGTTCACCCTGGCCAAGGTGCAGTGCATCGGGGCGTGCGACCGCGCGCCCTGCCTGCAGGTTGATTCGGGCGTGCAGCTGGGCCCGCTGGAGCCCGCCGACGCCACGTGCCTGATCGACGACCTGCGCGCCGAGCCCGCGCCCGCGAGGTACGACCGCTAGTGCCCGAGCTCAACGCCGTCTACCGCCACCGCGAGTTCGGTGACCGCCTCACCACGCTCGCCGACTACGAGCGCGCCGGGGGCTACCTGGGCCTGAAGGAGACGCTGGAGATGTCTCCCGACGATGCGCTGTACGCCTTCCACCGATCGGGCCTGCGCGGCCGCGGCGGCGCGGGGTTCCCCATGGGTCGCAAGGCGTCGTTCCTTCCCAAGGACACCGGCAAGCCCACCTACGTGGTGTGCAACGCCGACGAGAGCGAGCCCGGCACCTTCAAGGATCGCGAGATCATCGAGCACAACCCCTTCCAGCTGATCGAGGGCATCACCATCGCCTCGTACGCCGTGGGGTGCGAGCGGGCGTACATCTACATCCGCGGCGAGTACGAGAGCCAGGCGCAGGTGCTGGACGACGCCATTGCCGAGGCGCGGGCGGCCGGCAGGCTGGGCCCCGACGCCCTGGGCCCCGGGCGGCCGTTTGACATCACGGTGTACCGCGGGGCGGGTGCCTACATCTGCGGGGAAGAGACGGCACTGCTCGAGAGCCTCGAGGGCAAGCGCGGCCAGCCGAGGCTCAAGCCGCCGTTCCCCGCCGTGGCGGGCCTGTACGGCTGCCCCACGCTCATCAACAACGTCGAGACCCTGGCGTCGCTTCCGCCCATCATGCACCGCGGCCCCGACTGGTACGCCGCCATGGGCAACGAGAAGAGCCCGGGCACCAAGCTGTTCTCGGTGTCGGGGCACGTGCTCAACCCGGGCAACTTCGAGATCGTGCTGGGCGAGACCACCCTGCGCGAGCTCATCTACGACATGGCCGGCGGGCTTCGCCCCGGCCGTGAGGTGAAGGCCGTGTGGCCGGGCGGGTCGTCGGTGCCGGTGATCGGCGCCGACTCGCTCGACGTTGCCCTCGACTACGAGGCGCTCAACGACGTGGGCACGTTCCTGGGTAGCGGCGGATGCATCGTGATGGACGACTCCGGCTGCATCGTGCGCGCCTCATGGCGCCTGGCGCAGTTCTACCGCCACGAGAGCTGCGGCAAGTGCACGCCGTGCCGCGAGGGCACCGGGTGGCTCGCCAACATCCTCGGGCGCATGGTGCACGGCGAGGGCCGCGGCGAGGAGGACATCCGCCTGCTCGAGAGCCTGTTCGGCCGCATCGAGGGGCGCACGCTCTGCCCGCTGGCAGACGGCGCGGTGATGCCCATCCAGAGCGCGCTCGATCTCTTCCGCGATGAGTTCATCCGCGTGGCCCACGAGGGCTCGCCCCGTCCGGTGCCGATGACGGAGGCGCCCGTTGGCTGACGAACCAAACGACGTGGTGACCCTCACCGTGAATGGGCGCACCATCGAGGCGCCCAAGGGCACCATGCTGGTGGACGCCGCGAAGGCCGCCGGCATCGAGATCCCGATCTTCTGTTACGAGCCGCGCCTGGGCGCGCCCATCGGCGCGTGCCGCATGTGCCTGGTGGAGATCGAGGGCATGCGCGGGCTGCAGACCGCCTGCTCCACCCCGGTGGCCCCCGACATGGTGGTGAACACCGAGAGCGAGGTGGCGAAAGACGCCCAGGACGGCGTGCTGGAGCTTCTGCTGGCCAACCACCCGCTCGACTGCCCCGTATGCGACAAGGGCGGCGAGTGCCCGCTGCAGGACCGCACCTTCCGGTTCGGCCCCGGCGAGACCCGCACGGTGGAGCCCAAGCTGCACTTCCCCAAGCCGCTCGACCTCTCGCCGCTGGTGGCGCTCGACCGCGAGCGGTGCATCGCCTGCTACCGCTGCGTGAGGTTCAGCCAGGAAGTGGCCGAGGATGGGCAGCTGACCTTCCAGGAGCGCGGCGACCACGTGGAGATCGCCACCTTCAGCGGCGACCCCTACGAGGGCCGGTTCACCGGCAACACGATCGACCTCTGCCCCGTGGGCGCGCTCACCAGCAACCCGTACCGGTTCGTGAGCCGCCCCTGGGACATCAAGAACACCCCGTCGGTGTGCGCGGGGTGCTCCATGGGCTGCAACCTCGAGGCCACCGAGCGCGACAACGAGGTGAAGCGCCTCACCGGTCGGCCCGAGCCCAACTTCGCCGTGGAGGAGGGCTGGATCTGCGACCGCGG
>JBJTJN010000017.1:0-3769 GCA_046095485.1 Actinomycetota bacterium | reverse complement strand
GGCGGCGCCCCTCGCCCGGGGTCCCCCCCCCCCGCGGCCGCGCGCCGCCCGTGGGGGGGCGACTTCGCCCCACCCCCCGATCAGACGGGAGAAGGGCGACGCCGCCCACCCTCGGCCGTGGGGTACCGCAGGAGGGGGCCTACCTCTTGTCGGACGTGATGTGGTGCCGCCCGTCAGCGCACCAGTACACGAGGCCGTCGCCGTCGGAGCGACGGCCGACGCAGTGGGCGTCGCACTTGTGGGTGGTGCAGGTGCGGCGCACGCGCGAGAGCACTCCGCCGGGGCGCACGTGCACGCAGCCCGCGGGCAGGATGTCCGGACCGGTCAGCGTGGTAACGGCTGCGGTGCTCATCCTGCGTCTCCCTCGTCGATTGCCTGCACATCCTGAGGTTCGCCGGATTCCCGCGGCTCCCTTCCGGCGCGCAGCGTGGCCCAGAGGGCATCCGATGCATGCACCGGGTCGCCGGTGACCACCGCCGCGCGCAGGGCGGCGATGCGGTCGGACAGCACCGCGGAGTCGAGCGCCGGGCGCGTGGCGCGGAGGATCCCCCCGTACCGCGTGGGCTTGACCTCCTCGTCGAGGTTGAACAGCTCCTCGTGCAGCTTCTCGCCGGGGCGCACGCCCGTGACCTCCACCTGGATGTCCCGGCCGGGCTCCATTCCGGAGAGCCGGATCATGTTGTGCGCGAGGTCCATGATGCGCACGGGCTCGCCCATGTCGAGCACGAACACGTCGCCGCCCTCGGCGATGCCCGTGGCCTCGATCACCAGCTGCACGGCCTCGGGGATCGTCATGAAGTAGCGGGTCATGTCCGGGTGCGTGACTGTCACCGGACCGCCCGCGGCGATCTGGCGGCGGAAGATCGGCAGCACCGACCCGGACGATCCCAGCACGTTGCCGAACCGCACCGCGGCGAAGCGCGTTCCGGCGTCGTGCCCGTGCATCTCCACCACCCGCTCGGCCAGCGCCTTGGTGCCGCCCATCACGGTCTTGGGCTCCACGGCCTTGTCGGTGGAGATCAGGCAGAAGCGCTCCACGCCCTGGCGCACCGCCAGGTCGGCCAGGGTGGCCGTGGCCAGCGCGTTGTTGGCGATCGCCTGGATGGGGTTGATCTCCATCATCGGCACGTGCTTGTAGGCGGCCGCGTGGAAGACGATCTCGGGACGATGCGCGGTGAACACCTGCTCCATCAGCTCGGCATCGCGGCAGTCGGCCACCACCGGCACCGGCGCGTGGCCGCGGTCGCGCAGCTCGAGGTCGATCTCGAAGAGGTTGTTCTCGGCGTGGTCCACGATGACCAGGCTGCTCGGGCCCACGGCCGCCACCTGGCGGCAGAGCTCGGACCCGATCGACCCGCCGGCGCCGGTCACCAGCACGCGGCGTCCGTTGAGGTAGCGGGCCACCCGCGCCATGTCGATCTCCACGGGCGCGCGGCCGAGGACATCCTCCACCTGCACCTCGCGCAGCTTCTCCACCGACACCTCGCCGTTCATCAGCTCGGGCAGGCCGGGCAAGGTGGTCACCCGCACGTCGGCGGATCGGCACTGCTCAACGATGTCCCTGCGCACGGCGCCGGGCGCTGACGGCATGGCGATGATCACCTCGCGCGCGCGGGTCTCGCGCAGGATGCGCGGAAGGTCGGCGCGGGTGCCCAGCACCTTCACGCCGCCCACGCGCAGGCCCTTCTTGCGCGGGTCGTCGTCAATGAGGCCCACGGGCGTATAGGCCAGGGCGGCATTGGCGCGCATGTCGCGCAGCAGCGAGTTCGCGGCATTGCCCGCGCCGCAGACGATCACCGGGCGCCCGGACCCCACCGCCGATCCGCGTGATGCGCGCTCCATGAACGAGCGCACCAGGAACCGCACGCCCCCGATGAGCACCACGGTGAACAGGAAGTCCAGCGCGAACACGCCGCGCGGCACGGCCTCGTAGCCCTCAGGGCGCCACAGCGTGAGGGCGAGGGTGACCAGGCCACTGGCCACCAGGCAGGCGAGCAGGATCTGCTCGAGCTCCTGGATTCCGGTGAACCGCCACCAGCGGGTGTAGAGCCGGAAGGCGATGAACGTGAGCAGCTTGATGCCCACCACCACGCCCACGGTGATGAGGAACAGCCGCTCGTACCGGCCGGGCGGGTCGCCGTCGAAGCGCACCACGAACGCCAGCCACCAGGCCAGCGCGATCAGCACGAGGTCCACCGAGACCTGGCCGAGGCGATGCAGGTATCCCCGCAGGGCGAGGCTTCCGATGCGCATGCTCATCGGCCATCCACTCTATTGGAGGCGCGACGATTGCCCGCACGGCCTGTTGCAGAGGCACCCAGGATGAGGTCGACGAGCATCTCCGGATCCCGCATGGGAGGGGCGGATTCGCGCTCGCGCTTCACCAGCGCCACGGCCGCGGGGTCGTCCAGGCGGTGAAGGCGGCCCTCCCCGATGAGGCGGGCATCCACCGCGCCCATGCGCCCCGCGAAGGGGCTGTAGGCCGGCACGCCGAGCGCCACGGCCTCGCGGTTCATGGTGCCGCCGGCGCTGATCACCAGGTCGGATGCCGCGATGAGGCCGGGCCCGTCCACGGCCTGCTCCGGCACGATCATGCCGCGCCCGCGCAGCGCCTGGCGCTGCTCGTCGATGCGCGGCAGCGCCACCACCTGCACCGTGTCGGCCTGCGCCTCGAGCATGTCCACCACCTGCGCGAACACGTCGGTGGACGCCCCGCGGTGGTACAGCGTGACCTCCGGCGGCGGGCGCAGCACCACGATCACCTTCTGCTCGTCGAGCCCCAGCTCATCCACCACGGCCGCGGGGTCGGGCGGGTAGTCGGCCAGGTAGTACTCCTCCTTCAGGCCTGGGTAGCGGATGAGCTTGGGCGGGCGTATCCCGTAGCGCGCCAGCGCCGACGCGGGGATGGCGTCGGGCACCAGCACCCGCGATGCCAGCCGGCCGTTGGAGTGGTGCATGGCGGCGGCGTGCTCGTAGTCGAACATCGTCACCTGCGGAATTCCGGCGAGCCGCGCCACCAGGGGCTGGTCGGTGCTGCCATGCGCCACGGCCACGTCGAAGTGCTCCGATCGCACCATGCGGGCCAGCTGCGCCGACCGCGATGTCATGGCCCGGGCCTTGCCCGCCAGGCCTCCACCGCCGTGCGCGCCCATGGTGCGGTGGGGGATTCCGTACTTGTCGAGCAGCCCGATGGTCTGGGCGAAGTCACGCGAGGTGACCACCACCTCGTGGCCACGGTCCTCCATGCGCCGGATCAGCGGACGGAAGATCAGCACGTGCGGTGAGTTGGTGCAGTCGACCCAGACCCGCATGGGGCCTCCCCCGGTCGTCCTAGATGCGCTCGACGGCGCGGCCCACGGCCGCCACGACCTCGTCCACCTGCTCGCGCGTGAGGTTGGGATGCATCGGCAGCGCCAGCCCGGTGTCGGCCCACTCCTCGGCCACCGGAAGATCGCCCTTCGAGTAGCCGAGCCCCGCGAACACCGGCTGCAGGTGCATGGGCGTGCCGTAGTACACGACCGCGCCGATGCCGTCCTCCACCAGCAACTCGCGCAGGCGATCGCGCTCGGGGTGGCGCACCACGTACAGGTGGTAGATGTGGCGCACGCCATCGCGCTCCTCGGGAAGCGTGACGTACTGCCCCAGCCCGGCCTCGCGATACCAGTCGGCCACCTGGCGGCGCCGGTCGTTCCAGTCATCCACGTGCGGCAGGAAGATGTTCACGGCCGCGGCCTGGATCTCGTCGAGGCGCGAGTTGTAGCCCACCTCG
>JBJTJN010000016.1:0-36862 GCA_046095485.1 Actinomycetota bacterium | reverse complement strand
GCCCCCGCCCGTGCCAAGAGCCGCCCCCGGCGGCCTGACACAGATGTCACCCCATGGCGAGATCCTGCAGGGCCACCGGCGCCACCACGGCCGGATCGACGCCCAGGGACTGCGCACCGGCCTCTGCGGCCTCGATCGTGGTGATGCACGGCACGCCGGCACGCACCGCGGCGCGGCGGATGATGGCGCCGTCCGCGCGATCCCCGCGGCCGCTTGGCGTGCACACCACCATGGCCACCTCACCCCCCAGGATGAGGTCGGCCACGTGCGGCGGCCCGTCGGAGATCTTGTTCACCTCGCGCACCGGGATGCCGGCGTCGGCCACGGCCTTCGCGGTGCCACCGGTGGCCACGATCTCGAGTCCGGCGGCGTGGATGTCGGCGGCGAGGCCGGCGATGCGCGGCTTGTCCTCGTCACGAACCGAGAGGAACACCGTGCCCGCGCGCGGCAGCGCCTGCCGCGCGCCGCGCTGTGCCTTGGCGAAGGCCTCGGTGAAGGTGGCGCCGATGCCCATCACCTCGCCGGTGGACCGCATTTCGGGGCCCAGCACCGGGTCGGCCCACGGGAAGCGCGCGAATGGCAGCACGGCCTCCTTCACGGCCACGTGCGACATCGCGTTGCCCACGGGAAGGCCCAGGTCGGCGATGGTCTCCCCCAGCATCAGCCGCACCGCGTGCCGCACCACGGGCACCCCCGTGGCCTTGGCCACGAACGGCACGGTGCGCGATGCGCGCGGGTTGGCCTCGATCACGTATGCCGTGCCGTCGCGCAGCGCGAACTGCACGTTGAGCAGTCCCTTCACCCCGATGGCCTCGGCCAGCAGGGCCGCCTGGCGGCGCACGTCGGCGTCGGCGTCGGCCCCGATGCCCTGGGGCGGCAGCACGCATGCCGAATCGCCGGAATGCACCCCGGCCTCCTCCACGTGCTCCATCACCCCGGCGATCCAGGTGGACTCCCCATCCGACAGGGCGTCCACGTCGATCTCGGTGGCGCCGGCGAGGAAGCGGTCAACCATCACCAGTCCGCGCGGCTTCTCCTTGGCCATCCATGCCCTGAGCTCATCCGGGCCCGAGACGATGGCCATGGCGCGTCCGCCCAGCACGTATGAGGGGCGCACCAGCGCGGGGTAGCCCACCTCCTCGGCCGCCGCCAGCAGGTCGGCCTCGCCCTCGGCCATCGCCCACGGCGGGGCCTTGAGGCCGAGGTCGCCCAGCAGCGCACCGAACCGGCCACGGTCCTCGGCCATGTCGATGGCCTCCGGGGACGTGCCCAGCACGTTCACGCCCGCCGCCTTGAGCGGGGCCGCGAGGCGCAGCGGCGTCTGGCCGCCCAACTGCGCGATGACCCCCACCGGCTGCTCGGCCTGGCAGATGTCGAGCACGGCATCGAGGGTGACCGGCTCCATGTACAGCCGGTCGCTCACGCCGTGGTCGGTGGACACCGTCTCGGGGTTGCAGTTGACCATGATCGCCGCATAACCCAGATCCTGCGCCGTCATGGCCGCGTGCACGCAGCAGTAGTCGAACTCGATGCCCTGGCCGATGCGGTTGGGACCCGATCCCAGCACCACCACCGACGGGCGGCCGAGCGGCGTGGCCTCGCCCTCGGTGCCGAACGTGCCGTAGTAGTAGGGCGTGACCGCGGCGAACTCCGCCGCGCAGGTGTCCACCGCGCGGTACGACGGCCGCACGCCGAGCGCGTGGCGCCTCTGCCCCACCTCGGCCTCGCTGGCCCCGGTATGCGCGGCGATGTCACGGTCGGTGAGCCCGCGCCTTCGGGCGCCCAGCATCTGGTCGTGGTCGATGGCGGCCAGGTCGTCCGGCAGGTCGCCCACCGCGGTGGCCAGCGCCACGATCTCGTGGGTGAACCACCGGTGCACGCCCGTGGCCTCGTGCAGCTGCTCCGCCGTGGCCCCGTGCCCGGCGGCCCACATCATGAGGTCGAAGCGGTCCCATGAGGGCTTGCGCAGGCGCTCGAGGGCCTGGTCCACCGAATCGGGCTCATCGAGGCGGGCGTCGAGCTCGCGGGCGCTGAGCGCCTTGCCCAGCGCCTCGCCGAAGGTGCGGCCGAGCGCCAATACCTCTCCCACGCTCTGCATGTAGGTGGACAGCGGCACGCGGTCCTCGGTGAGCTTCTCGAACGCGAAGCGCGGCACCTTGACGGCCACGTAGTCGAGCGTGGGCTCGAACGACGCCGGGGTGACCTTGGTGATGTCGTTGGGCAGCTCATCCAGCGTGTAGCCGATTGCCAGGCGCGCGGCGATGCGCGCGATCGGGAAGCCCGTGGCCTTCGACGCCAGCGCCGACGATCGAGAAACCCGCGGGTTCATCTCGATCACCACCATCTCGCCGGTGGCGCGGTTGAGCGCGAACTGCACGTTGGCGCCGCCGGTCTCCACGCCCACGGCGCGCACCACCTTGATGGCGGCGTCGCGCAGCATCTGCTGCTCGCGGTCGTCCAGGGTCATCGCGGGCGCCACCGTCACCGAGTCGCCCGTGTGCACGCCCATGGGGTCGAGGTTCTCGATCGTGCACACGATCACCGCGTTGTCGTTGCGGTCGCGCACCACCTCGAGCTCGATCTCATCCCAGCCCGTCACCGAGCGCTCCATGAGCACCTGCGAGATGGGGCTCGCCGCAAGAGCGTTGGTGACCACCGGCTCGAGGTCGTCTGGGGTGAGCGCCACGCCGCCGCCCTCGCCGCCCAGCGTGAACGCCGGGCGCAGGATGATGGGGTAGCCCAGGGCGTCGGCCCCCTCGCGGGCGGTGTCGAGATCGGTGGCGATGCGGCTGTCCAGCACCGGCACGCCCACCTCGCGCATGCACTCCTTGAACAGGTCGCGGTCCTCCGCACGGCGGATGACGTCCACGTCGGCGCCGATGAGCTCCACGCCATGGCGCTCGAGCACGCCGGCCTCGGCCAGGTCGATGGCCAGGTTCAGGGCGGTCTGGCCGCCCAGCGTGGGCAGGATGGCGTCGGGCTGCTCCACCTGGATGATGCGCTCGGCCGCCTGCACGTCGAGCGGCTCCACGTAGGTGCGGTCGGCCACCCCGGGGTCGGTCATGATCGTGGCCGGGTTCGAGTTGACCAGCACGATGCGGTAGCCCTCGTCGCGCAGCGCGCGGCACCCCTGCGTGCCCGAGTAGTCGAACTCGCCCGCCTGTCCGATGACGATCGGTCCGCTGCCCAGCACCATGATGGTGCGGATGTCCTCGCGGCGCGGCATCAGGCGGCCACCCGGTCGCGGAAGGCGCGGAACAGGTAGGTGGCGTCGTGCGGCCCGGGCCGGGCTTCGGGGTGGTACTGCACCGACGCCGCGAGCAGGTCGGGGGCGGCGATGCCCTCCACGCTGCCGTCGAACAGGCTCGTGCGCGTGACCTCCACCCCGTCGGGCAGGGAGTCGGCCACCACCGCGTACCCGTGGTTCTGCACGGTGATCTCCACCACGCCGTCCTCGGCCCGCTGCACCGGGTGGTTGGCGCCGCGGTGGCCGAAGGGCAGCTTCTCGGTGCGAAGGCCCAGTGCGTGCGACAGCAACTGGTGACCCAGGCAGATGCCGAACACCGGCACCTTGCCGAGCACGCCCGACAGCGCGTCGATCACCGGCACGCACGCGGCCGGGTCGCCGGGTCCGTTGCTGATGAACACCCCATCGGGACCGAGCGCGAGGATCTCCTCGGCCATCGTGCCGGCGGGAACGACCTCCACGCGCATGCCCGACCCGGCGAGCCCGGTGAGGATCCCCTGCTTCATGCCGCAGTCCACCGCCACGATGGTGGGGCCGTCGTCGCCCAGCGACCTCCGCGCGCCCGCGGCATCCACCGAGAGGTCACGGCCATCGAGGTGCGGGTGCTCGCGCACCAGGGCCAGCAGCTCCTCGGCCCCCATCTCGGTGCTCACGCCACCGCGCATCGCGCCGTGGTCGCGCAGGTGTCGCACGAGGCGTCGGGTGTCGGCATCCTCCACCGCCACCACGCCCTGCGCGGCCAGCCATGAGCGGAACCCGACAGTGCCCGCCACGCCCGGGGAGTCTCCGATGCGCGTGGCGATCACCGCCCCGGGCCACACGCGTGCGCTCTCGAGCGCCTGGTCACCCGTGCCGTAGTTGCCGATCATCGGTGCGCTGAAGGTGAGGATCTGCCCGAGGTACGACGGGTCGGTGACGGCCTCCTGGTAGCCGTTCATGCCGGTGGTGAACACCATCTCGCCCAGCGCGGTGCCGGGCGCCCCCACCGAGCGGCACGGCAGCACCATGCCGTCCTCGAGCACGATCAACGCGCCGCTCATCGCACCAGCGCCGAGATCGCCTTGAACTCCGGTCCGCCGGCCTGCCCGAGCATCTCGAACAACACCATCTCGGCGGATGTCACGTGCGCCCCTGCCCGCGCGGCCTTGTCGAGGCCCGCCTGGCGGTTGGCGGGCGTGCGCGAGCTCACGGCGTCAGATGCCACGTGCACCGATGCCCCGCGCGAGAGCAGGTCGTGCACCGTCTGGTTCACGCACACGTGCGCCTCCACGCCGCACACCACCCACGTATCGCATCGCGCGGCGTCGTAGGCATCCTCGAAGCCCTCCACACCGCAGGCCGAGAACCGCGTCTTCTCGATGATCGGCGTGCCGTCGGGCAGGCGATCGGCGAGCGCCTGCACGGTGTGCCCGAGCCCCTTGGGGTACTGCTCGGTGACGATCACCGGGCGGCCCATCAGCCCGAAGCCCTCGGCGAGCAGGCCGCAGTTCGCCACCACCTCGTCGAAGCCGTCGATCACGGGCGCGAAGGCGTCCTGCACGTCGATGATGACGAGGCCCGCGTCCTCGCGGGTGGCGAGCGCCGGGTGCCGGTTGCTCATGGGTCCCTCCGGTAGACGTCCTGGCCACCGGCCAGGGTCATGACGATGCGGCCGGTGAGGTCCATGCCCTCGAAGGCCGCGTTGCTCGACTTGCTGGCGTAGGGCCGATCGCCCACCCGGTCGGTGGCGGCCAGGTCGACCACGGCCAGGTTGGCGGTGGCGCCGTCGGCGAGGGTGGGAACGGGCAGGCCGAACACCTGCGCGGGCGTGGTGCTCATCCTCATGATGAGGTCCTCCAGGCCCAGGCGGCCCGTGAGCACCAGCTCGGTGTGGCAGGCGGCGAAGGCCGTCTCGAGCCCGATCACCCCGAAGGGCGCCTCGGCGAACGGGTTCTCCTTCTCATTCCCCGGATGCGGGGCGTGGTCGGTGGCGATGCAGTCGAGGGTGCCGTCCAACAGCGCCTCGATGAGCGCCTGGCGGTCGTCCTCGCTGCGAAGCGGCGGGTTCATCTTGAAGCGCGCCGGGTCGGGGTCGTCGCCCAGGGCGTCCTCGGTGAGCAGCAGGTGATGCGGAGTGACCTCGGCGGTCACCTGCACGCCCCGCTTCTTCGCGCGGCGGATCTCGTCCACGGTCTCGCGCGCCGACACATGGCAGATGTGGATGCGGCCGTCCTCGTAGCCGGCCAGCGCGCAGTCGCGCGCCACCTGCACGGCCTCCGACACCCCGGGGATTCCCGCCAGGCCGATGCGCGCGGACACCGTGCCCTCGTGCATCACGCCGGCGCCCGAGAGGCTCATGTCCTCCTCGTGCAGCGTGAAGAGCAGGCCGGTGGCCCTCTGGTACTGCAGGGCGCGGCGCATCACGAGGGCGCTTCCCACCGGCACGCCGTCGTCCGACAGCGCCGCGGCACCGGCCTCGGCCAGGTCGCCGTGCTCGGTGAGCGATTCACCCTGCTGGCCAACCGTGATGGCAGGGATGAACCCCGTGGGCACCACGGCCTCGCGCGATGCGCGCTCGAGCAGCGAACCGAGGATGCTCGGGTTGTCGGTGGGCGGCTGGGTGTTGGGCATGGCGAGCACGGTCACCACGCCGCCCGCCGCCGCGCTGGCAGTGCCCGTGGCGATGTCCTCGGCGTGCTCCTTGCCGGGCGTGCGCAGGTGCACGTGCACGTCCACGATGCCGGGCACCACGGTGAGGCCCGTGCCGTCGATCACCTCGAGCCCCTCGGGGTCGCCCCCGATGAGGCCATCCCTCACCACGAGGTCGCCCACGCGGTCGATGCCGGCGGCCGGATCGAGGATGCGCGCCCCGCGGATGACCAGGTGGGCGGGCTCGCCGGGACGCTGGGGAAGCCGCACGCGCGGGTTGGGTGCCAGCGTGCTCATGCGGCCTCCAGGGCCACGCCGCCCTCGTCCTCGCCCGGCTCGCTGGCCGCCTCGGTCAACACGTCGTACAGCACCGCCATGCGCACCACCAGTCCGTTCGCCGCCTGGGCCTCGATGAGTGACTCGGGGTCGTCCACGACCTCCCCGCTGATCTCCACCCCGCGGTTCACGGGGCCTGCGTGCATCACGCGCTGGCCAGGCCGCAGCCGCGCGTGGTTCACCTGGTACATGCGGGCGTACTCCTCGAGCGAGGGCACGAACCCGCCCGCCCCCATGCGCTCGAGCTGCATGCGCAGCACGTACACGATGTCGGCGTCCGCGATGTCGCGGATGTCCGCCGATACCTCCACCCCGAGGGCGTCGGCCAGGTGGCGCGGCACCAGCGTGGGGGGCGCCACCACAGTCACGCGCGCGCCCATCATGCGGAACGCCTGGATGCCCGACCTGGCCACGCGCGAGTGCAGCACGTCGCCCACGATGGCCACGTGCATGCCGTCGAGCGATGCGACCTCCTGCTGCACCGTGAACACGTCGAGCAGCGCCTGCGTGGGGTGCTCGCCGGTGCCGTCGCCGGCGTTCACCACGGCGGCGTCGGTGTAGCGCCCCGCCACCGCGCACGCGCCCACCTGGGGGTGGCGGATCACGAGGACGTCGGGCTCGTAGGCCTCGAGCGTGAGGATGGTGTCCTTGAGGGTCTCGCCCTTGTCCATGCTCGTGCCCTGGCCCTTGATGCTCACCACGTCGGCGGACAGCCGCTTGGCCGCCAGCTCGAACGACGTGCTGGTGCGGGTGGACGGCTCGAGGAACAGGTTCACGACGGTGCGCCCGCGCAGGGTGGGCACCTTCTTGATGTCCCTGTCCATCACCGACGCGAAGCGATCGGCGGTGTCGAGGATTCGACCGACGTCCCCGGCCGTGAGATCCGCCATGCGGATGAGCGACGACCGCGTGCTCATGAGCCCTCCTCCAGCAGCACCTCGTCGCGTCCGTCGATCTCGGCCAGGTGCACCGAGATGCGCTCGTCACGACTCGTCGGCAGGTTGCGGCCCACGTAGTCGGGCCTGATCGGCAGCTCGCGGTGGCCGCGGTCCACCAGCACCGCGAGCTCCACCTTCGGCGGCCGCCCGTAGTCGAACACCGCATCGATGGCGGCGCGGATCGTGCGGCCGGTGTAGAGCACGTCGTCCACCAGCACCACGGAGTGGCTGGCGATGTCGAAGTCGAGGATGGTCTCCCCCACCACCGGCACCACGCCGCGCCGGCCGCCGCCCACGCCTACGTCGTCGCGATAGAGCGCGATGTCCACGGTGCCGAGGGCCGGGGCCTCGCCCGAGAACTCCTCGATCAGCACGCTCAGGCGCTCTGCCAGCGGCACGCCACGCGTGTGGAGGCCCACCAGTGCCACGGCCGAGGTGTCCGGATGGTGCTCGACGATCTCGTGCGCGATGCGCGCCACGGTTCGGCGGCACTGATCGGAATCGATCAGGACCTTCCCCATCTGTGCCTGCTCCTTCCCGGCCTCGCGGGACCGGTCTTAAAGGCTTGCGTCGCCCAGCGTAGCAGGGGCGTCGGCGGCGGCCGGGTCGTCCCGCGCGCCCTTCCCCAGGCGCTCCTGCACCGGGATGAGCCGCGGCTCGCCCCGCTCGCGGAACGGGATCTCCACCTGGTCGAAGTCGCGCGGCACGATCGCACCCGGGAACTCCCGCTCGGCCTCGCGACGCACCTCGCGCGGCTGCACGCGCGTGCTCACGTGCGTGAGGGCCAGCATGCGCACGCCGGCGCGGGCCGCCAGCGCACCGGCCTCGCGCGCGGTGGTGTGCCGCGTCTCCATCGCCCGTGGGGCGTCCTCGTCGCAGAAGGTGGCCTCGTGGATGAGCAGGTCAGCGCCGCGGGCGGCGTCCTCGGTGCCGGCGCACGGGCGCGTATCGCCCGAGAACACCACCGCGCGCCCATGGCGTGCCTCGCCCATCACCTGGTCGGGTCGCACCACGGCACCCGAGTCGAGCGTCACCTCGCCGCCACGCTGCAGCACGCCGAACGACGGCCCGTCGGGCACCCCGAGCGCGCGGGCGGCGTCCACGTCGAATGCGCCCGGGCGGTCGTCCTCCCCCAGCGCGTAGCCCAGCGACCGCACGCCGTGGTCGGTGTGGAAGGCGCGGATCACCGCGTCGTCGTCGCGCAGCACCTCACCGGGGCCGCTCTGCTGCACCTCCAGGTGGAACGGCAGGCGCCCGATGAGGGGCTGCAGCGTCACCATGAGCTGGTCGAGGCCCTCGGGGCCCACGAGCAGCAGGGGCTCCTCGCGGCCGCGCAGCGCGAAGGTCTTGAACATCCCCGGAAGCCCCAGGAAGTGGTCGCCGTGAAGGTGCGTGAGCAGCACCACATCGACGTCGGCCAGGCCCACGCCCGACCTGAGCAGCTGGCGCTGCGTGCCCTCCCCGCAGTCCACGAGCCAGCGGCGCCCGCCCCGGCTGACCAGGGTGGCCGACGTGCCGCGCGCGGCGCTGGGCACCGACGCGGAGGTGCCGATGAAGGTGACGATCAGGTCCACGGGGCGACTCTACGCGGCGTGTCTACACTCCCCCTGCGAGCGCGCGTAGCTCAGTGGATAGAGCACTGGCCTCCGGAGCCAGGGGTCGCAGGTTCGAATCCTGCCGCGCGTGCTGTGTTGGCCTGATGCGCCGCCGTGCTACGAGCGCAGTTCGGCGGTGAGGTCGGTGTGGTGGTGCACGATGCGCCACTCCCCGGCCTCGCGGATGAACACGTTCGTGACGCGGTGATGCACGTCGACCGGGCTTCCGTCGCCGCTGCGGAAGTCCACGCCTCGCTCCACGCACGAGGAGAAGGCCATGTCACCGCCCTCCCCCATGTGGATGTCCTCGGGCACGATGGTCCCGCTCATCCCCATCGCTGCCTCGGCGTCGAACTGGCCGAGCACCGCCTGGCGGCCGACGAGCATGCCCCCGAAGGGACCAAGGTTGGTCACCTCGTGCTCCATCGCCCAGATCGCGTGCATCGGACCGGTGTCCCCGGCGATGTTCGCGTTGAGGGCGGCATAGAAGAGGTCATGGGCGAGTTGGGCGCTCATCGGTTGCTCCTTCCGGCGATTCGATGCGGCCACCGACTCTACCCCGGCGGTACTCCGCCCGGCACCCGGCGCGCCGGTACGATGACGGCGTGAGCGAACCTGTCTGGAGCGTGGCCCTCCCCGAGGGAGCGGAGCGGCCCTTCATGGTGTGGGTGAACGGATCCCCGCGCGAGGAGGGCGAGCACTTCACGGTGGAGGGACGGTGGCTGAGGTTCACCGAGCCGCTGGTGCCGAAGGCGCGGGCCCAGAAGCGGGGCCTCGGAAAGCGCATGGCCCTGCTGGCCGGGGTGGGCGTGTACGGCGACCAGAAGGCCGACGTGGTGGACATTCGCTACCACCGCGGGGGCGCCGTCCAGCACGCCACCGAACTGCCGATAATCCCTCCTGAGCCCGACCCCGACACCGCCGGCGCCGAGGGCTGACGTCGCGCTCACACGGGGGAGCCGGCCGCGACGCCTCGCGCCGGATGCCATCCCGGGCTATTGCCCCGCGAGTGCCTCTGCGAGGTCACGGTCCCACCGTTGCGCCGGTGCGAAGCCAGGCGGCGGCGCAACGGCCACGTGCTGCTCGGTGGCGATGGCCTCCACCACCACTGATCCCATGCTCACGCCCGCCATCCGGGGTGGCAGGTGATCGGGGCGCGGAGCGTTCCGCGCGGCGCAGATGTGGTGGACCAACTCCGCCTGCGTGGGCGGGTTCGGCTCGGCGACGACGTAGGTGCCCGGGGGCGCCGATGCCGCCGCGACCAGCGCGCGCGCGGCGTCACGGGCTCCTACCAGGGCGATGACGTTGTCCGCCGGGCCCACGATCCGGAACCGCCGCATCTGCAACCCCCGGGAGATGTCGCAGATGAAGCCGGACGGCCCGTAGGCCCAGGGCAATCGCACCACGCGCAGGCCATCGTCCCGCAGTGCCGCCTCAGCGGCGAGGGCCGGGCGCGCGATCGCCAGCGGGCCCTGGGCGCCGGCGATCGCGCACGAGGCCATCACCACGGGACGCCCCGCGGCCAGGCGCCCGATGATCTCAGCCCCTGCCCGCGCCTCACGCTCGGCCTTCCTCAGATGGCGCCCGCGCACCGGCGGGACCAGCCGCGGGAGGCCCACATGGAAGATCGCGTCGCAGTCGGCGACGCGGAGGCCCCACCGGTCGGCCTCGCCGATGTCCCCGCGCACCACCTCGGCACCGGAGCCGGCCAGGCCACGCGCGCCCTGCGGGGTGCGCGCCAGGGCGATGACCTCGACCCCGTCACGCAGGAGGGCATCCACGAGGGCACCGCCGACGAGGCCGGTGCCCCCGGTGACGAAGGCCGTGCGCGAGGCCGTCAGCCCCCGGCCACCGCAGGGAGGATCGTGACCTCCTGGCCGTCCGTGACGTCGGTCTGGATGCCCTGCTCGAACCTCACGTCCTGCCCGGCCACGAACACGTTCACGAAGCGGCGCAACTCGCCGTCCTGCGTGACGCGGTCCTTGAAGCCCGGGTGGTTGGCGTCGAGCTCGTCGATGATGGCGCCCACCGTACCCGGGGCGCACTCCACGGTGCCGGCTCCGCCCGTGAGCGGGCGCAGCGGCGAGGGGATGCGAACGGTCACGCTCATCGCCCGACCTCCAGGGTCGAGGTGGCGGATACCGCGGCCTCGAACTCGGCGACCGTCGGGCGGATGGTCACGGGCTCCACCCGCTCGGCCACGGCGTCGAGGGTCTTGAGCCCGTCGCCGGTGATGTAGATGACCACCCGCTCGTCGCGGCCGATCTCGCCGCGGTCGGCCAGGCGCTTCAGCACCGCGGTGGTCACCCCGCCGGCGGTCTCGGTGAAGATGCCGGTGGTCTCGGCCAGCAGCGCGATGCCGTCGGTGATCTCCTGCTCGGTCACCGCATCGATGCCGCCGCCGGTGCCGCGCGCCACGTCGAGCGCGAACAGCCCGTCGGCCGGGTTGCCGATGGCCAGGCTCTTGGCGATGGTCTCGGGGCGCACGGGCGCCACGAAGTCCAGGCCGGCCTCGTACGCCGCTGCCACGGGGCCACAGCCCTGCGCCTGCGCGCCGTTCATCGCGGGCACGTGGCCCTCGACGAGCCCGAGGTCCAGGAGCTCCGTGAAGCCCCGGTGGATCTTGGTGTAAAGCGAGCCGGAGGCGATGGGCACCACGCAGCGGTCCGGCAGGGTCCAGCCCAGCTGCTCGGCCGTCTCGTAGGCCAGCGTCTTCGAGCCCTCGCTGTAGTACGGGCGCACGTTGACGTTCACGAATGCCCAGGGCCGGTCGGCAGCCAGCTCCATGCAGAGCCGGTTGACGTCGTCGTACGTGCCGTCCACCGCCACGAGGGTGCATCCGTAGATTCCGGTGGCGATGATCTTCTGGTGCTCCAGGTCGGCCGGCACGAACACGTAGCTCTTCATCCCGGCGGCTGCGGCGTGGGCGGCCACCGACTGCGCCAGGTTGCCCGTGGAGGCACAGGCGGCCACCTCGTAGCCCAGCTCGCGGGCCTTCTGCAGCGCCACGCTCACCACGCGGTCCTTGAATGAGTGCGTGGGGTTGGCGGTCTCGTTCTTCACCCACACCTCCCCGAGGCCCAGGCGCTCGGCCAGCCGCGGGGCCCGCACGAGTGGGCTGAGCCCCACCGGGAGGCCCGCGGTGGGATCCTCGGGGGCGCAGGGCAGGAGGTCGGCGTACCGCCAGATGGACGGGGGGCCGGCCTCGATCGACTCGCGCGTGACCGTGGCCCTGAGGGCGTCGCGGTCGTACGCCACCTCCAGCGGCCCGAAGCAGAACTCGCAGGCGTACGACGCCCCGAGCGGGAGCTCCTCGCCGCATTCCTTGCATCGCAGGCCCCGTGCGCCGGTGGCCCGCCCTGTCACTGCCGTCATCCTCGTCCTCCTCTCGTAGCCGGGAGTCCGAGGACGCTTCGAATGGGGAAGCGTTTGCCTCGTGCATCTCCCAGGCACGAATGCCTGTAGGAATTGGCACCTGGCGCTATCGCGCTGGTTGCCGCGGTTTCAAAGGGCCTGTCCCTCCACCGCTCTTGATGCGTTAAGCGGGCGGGACCATACCGGGGGCGCTCCGCGGCGTCAATGGGGCGGTCCTGAAACGACGTGACACGCCGGGTTCGCCGTCCGGCCCGCGCGGTTACGATTGGTGGCGAGAGATGACCGATCCCGCACCCGAAACGCCCGCTGAGGGCACCGACCCGTCGCCCCAGCCCAAGCGCTTTCTCTTCCTGCGGCGCAGGGAGGCCGCGGCGGGGACGGACGCTGCCGCGGAGCCCGCGGCGACCGGCGCGGACACGCCCGCCGACGCTGATATCACGCCTGATCGCATCCGTCCCGGGGTGCTCAAGCGTCGCCGACGCCAGCTCACCGCGCAGTACGAGCAGGGCATCTTCGACCTCGGCGGCCTGGCCATGGAACTCCACGCGCGCGGCCTGCTCGCCGAGGACGTCATGCGACGACGCGCAGCAGAGGTGGCGGATATCCGCGCTCAGGTGGACGACCTCAGCGCGCAACTGGACCAGCTGAGGCAGGAACGGCAGGATCGCCGGCAGGCGGGTCGCGGCGGCAGCATCCAGTGCCCGGCGTGCGGATTCCGCTCGCGATCGACCGCCAACTTCTGCGCCGCGTGCGGGGCGCCGCTCAAGGCCGACGTCGTGGTGGTCGACGGGGTCGTCGAGGTGGACCAGCCCACCACGGTCATCGTGGATGAGCAGGTGACCACGGTCATCGTGGACGATGACCCGCAGCCGACCGCCGCCATCCCCCCGCAGGGCAAGGACGGCGCCTGATGCCGGAGCTCCCGTACCCGGGCCCCGGAGGGGCGGGCTCACCGCCCCCTGAGGGCACCGGGGCAGCAGGGCAGCCCGCCGGCGAGAGCGCTGCTGCTGCCCCGGACGAGGCCCCTGCGCCCCAGCACTGCACGGTGTGCGGGGCCGAGCTCGACCCCGGCCAGACCTACTGCCTCGAGTGCGGTTCGCCCACCAAGGACGCCCCGCGCCTGCGCCGCGGCGCGGGTGGCCTCGCCATCGTGGCCCTGGGCCTTGCCGTGCTGGGCGCCGGCGCGGGCGCCCTGGCATACGTGGCATCACAGGATGACGCCAACGCGGCATCCGGGGTGACCGCGCCGGAGACCTCGCGGGTGATCACGGTGCCCGACCTGACGGTGCGCACCACCGAGACCGACTCCAGCCTGCCGGGCGATACCACGGGCACCCTGCCGATGGACACCACCTACACCACGCCCACGGTGGACACTACCTACACCACCCCGCTGCCCACCGACACCACGGCATCGGTTCCCAGCGGCGTCTACACCGAGACCGGGCCGAGCGGGGGACAGACCACCAGCGAGTACCCCGCCACCACCGAGCCGTACCCCACCGACACCTCAAGTTCATCCGATCCGGGCGGGACCGGCAGCGTGAGCGGCGATGACTGGCCGGCCGGCACCACCGGGTGGACGGCCATCGTATCGAGCGTGCGCAACGAGTCGGACGCCCGGGCAGCGGCATCGCGCCTGCAGTCCCAGGGTCAGCCCGGAGGCGTGCTCTTCAGCACGGACCACCCGCCGCTTCGCCCCGGCTACTGGGTGGTGTTCTCCGGCACGTATGACACGCGCAGCGAGGCACTGGCACAGGCACGTGCCCTGCTGCCCCGCTGGCCCGGCGCGTACCCGCGCCAGGTCGGCTAGCGCGGCCGCGGGCGCGCGGGAGAGGGCTTCTTCGGTGCCACGGGCGCACCGATGCCCGCCACCATCAGGCGCCCCCCGGCAGCCGGACGCGCTGTGAAGGAGATGCGCGTTCCGCTGAGGCCGGGAGGCACCGCGAATCGCACGGTAGTCCATGACCTGGCCGTGGCGGTTGCCCGCTGGGACCGACCGCGCATCGCTGCCGTGATGCGCCCGGCCCCCCGCACCGATATGCCAACGAACCGCGTGCCGGCTGCGGGGGTGAACGGCACGGTGGTTGCGGCGAGCGGGGAATCCTGCACGTCGAGGCCGCGTCGGCCCCAGCGCGCGGCCACAACGGGAAGCCCGCTCGTGACCGACCAGCCCGGCAGCACCTCGACCGGGGGCCCGATGGATCGCACGTAGACCCGGCGCCCCAGCCCCGTCACCGGGTCGATGACGATGCGCACCGTCCGCCCACGAATGGCCGCCACGCCGACGTCCCAGGACCGCACTGCCCTGTCGGGAATGATGGTGGCCAGCGGGATGTCGTCTCCCCCCTCCACCGGACGGGCCCGGATGTCGAGCGCGGCGTTGGCGCCGGGCACCCCCAGCACCATGGGCAGCGACTGGGCCGTGGACGGCACCGTGAACGCCGGGCCCACCACCGTGGTGTTGTCACCGGCCTCGACGATGGGCCCGCCGATGAGCGTCATGGTGGGCCCGACCTGGCTCCAGCCCTCGAGCCCGGCGACCAGGTCGCCGTTGGGCACGGGCTCGAGGCCCACCGACGGCCCGAGTGCGGGCACCACCGACTGACCTGCGGCGAGGGAGGGGGTGACGGCGATGATGGCGAGGGCGAGCCTGGCGCGCAGGACGGGCCTCCCGGGGTCGGGGATAGATTGCATGGCCATGGTAGATCCCATCCGGGGTGAAACCCCCCTCGCGCTGGTCGGCGTCGACGTCGGGGGAACCTTCACCGATGCGGTGGTGGCCCTGGGCGGACGCGTGCACGCCGCGAAGGTGCCCACCACTCCCGACGACCAGGGGGAGGGCGTGATCCGCGCCGTGCGGGCCGCGCTGGATGCGGCCGGGATCGCACCGGGTGCGGTGGGGCGCATCGCGCACGGCATGACCGTGGGCACCAACGCGATGCTCGAGGGCACCGGGGCCCGAACGGTCCTGGTGGCCACGGAGGGCCTGGAGGACGTCCTGGAGCTACGCCGCCAGGACCGCGCCTCGCTGTACCGGCTCGACGCGCACCACCCGCCCCCGCTCGTGCCCCGCGATCGCGTCGTCGCCGCGCGCGAGCGCGTGGGAGCCGGCGGGGTGGTCACGCCGCTCACGCCCGATGCCCTTGACGCCGTGGCGCGCAGCGTGAGGGCCCTGGCCCCCGAGGCGGTGGCCGTGGGGCTGCTGTTCTCGTACGCGGAGCCCGGCCATGAGCAGGCGATCGCGGCGCGCCTGCGCGCCGATCTGCCGGGGGTGCACGTGTGCACGTCGAGCGACGTGCTGCCCGAGGTGCGCGAGTACGAGCGCATCGCCACCACGGCGCTCGACGCCTACCTCACCCCCGTGCTGGCCGACTACCTCGAGGCGCTGGGCGCCCGGGCTGCGCGCGAGGGCCTGCCCGCCCCCGCCATCATGCAGTCGAGCGGCGGGCTGATGCCGCTGCGCGATGCCGCCGCCCACGCGTCGCGCACGGTGCTCTCGGGCCCCGCGGGGGGCGTGGTGGGGGCTGCGGACGTCGCCCGCGCCGATGGCGCCGGCGTGGCTCTGGCCTTCGACATGGGTGGCACATCATGCGATGTCGCGCTCATCACCGACGGACGCCCCGGCCGCGCGCACGGCAACGTGGTGGCGGGGCACCCGGTGCACCTGCCGATGCTCGACATCGAGACCGTCTCTGCCGGCGGGGGGAGCATCGCGTGGGCAGACGCCGGGGGGGCGCTGCGCGTGGGACCCCGCTCGGCCGGTGCCGTTCCGGGCCCGGCCGCGTACGGCCGCGGGGGCATCGCACCCACGGTCACCGACGCCAACGTCGTGCTCGGCCGGGTGGCGGGCGACCTCGGGGTGGGCGGCACCATCACCCTGCAGGAGACGCCGGCGCACGATGCGGTGTCGTCCCTCGCCGCCGAGCTCGGCCTGCCGGTAGACGACTGCGCGCGCGGCATCGTGGAGGTCGCCGTGCAGGAGATGGTGTCCGCGCTGCACGTGGTGAGCGTGGAACGGGGAGTCGACCCGCGGGCGGGCGTGCTCATCGCATTCGGCGGCGCAGGCCCGCTGCACGCCTGCGCGGTGGCGGATGGCCTCGGCATGGATCGCATCACCTGCCCCGCGACGGCCGGGGTGCTCGCGGCCCTCGGCATGGTGGTGGCCGGGGAGCGCCGCGACTACGTGCAGAGCGTACTGCTGCCGGCCGAGGACACCGGCGGGCTCGCCGCTGCCATGGAGCCGCTCGCGCAGCGCGCGCGGGCTGAGCTTCCGGAGGGCCGCATCGAGGCACGTGCCGACTGTCGCTACGTGGGCCAGAGCCATGCGCTCACGGTGCAGTGGGATCCCCGAGGGCCCGCCGCGGATCTCAAGGATGCGTTCCACGCGGCCCACGCCCAGGCGGCCGGTCGCGCCATGCGCGGCGTGCCCGTGGAGGTGGTGTCGGTGCGCGTGGCCACGATCACCGACGGTCCGCGGCTCGACCTGCACGGACCCGATGACCCGGTTGCCGTGCATGAGGGTCCGGCCTCGATACCCATGCCGGGGGCCACCTGCTGGGTGGCACCGGGGTGGCGTGCCGCGCAGCACGCGGACGGCACCATTCGCCTGGAGCGGCAGTGAGCGGCCTCGACCCGATCGCGCTGCAGGTGTGGGGCGCCGCCCTGCGCGCGGTGGCCGACGAGATGCAGGCGGCGCTGGTGAGGTCGGCCTTCAGCGTGACGATCAAGGAGCGACGCGACTGCAGCACCGCGCTGTTCGACGCGCAGGGGCGGATGGTGGCGCAGGCCGACTCGATCCCGGTGCACCTGGGCGCCATGCCCGAGGCCGTCGAGGCCGTGATGGCCGCGGGAGCCGCCCCCGGGGAGGCATGGATCGTGAACGATCCGTTCACGGGCGGCACCCACCTGCCCGACCTCACGATCGTGTCGCCCGTGGACATCGGCGGGCGCGTGGTGGCCCACGCGGTCACGCGCGCGCACCACGCCGACGTGGGCGGCATGACGCCGGGCTCTATGCCCGCGGGGGCGCGGGAACTGCTGCAGGAGGGGCTGGTGATCCCACCGGTGCGCATCGCCACCGCCGCCGGACTGGAGCAGGGCGTGATGGACATCATCGTGGCCAACTCGCGCACGCCCGCCGAGCGCCACGGCGACATCGCCGCGCAGCTGGCCGCCCACGACCTGGCGCAGCGGCGCCTCGACGACCTCTGCGCCCGCCGCGGGGGGCCGGATGCGCTCGCCGTGGCCATGCACGCGCTGCTCGCGTACGCCGAGCGGCGCACACGGGCATCCATCGCCGCCATGCCGGACGGCGAGTGGTCTGCCGCCGAGGCCATCGAGGGGGATGGCGTCACGGATGACGACATCGTCATCCGCGTGCGCGTTGCGATCAGCGGGGATTCCATGACCGTGGACTTCACGGGAACCGACGCTGCGGGGCCGGGCAACCTCAACTGCCCCGTCGCGGTCACCCGGTCGTCGGTGTTCTTCGCCGTGCGCGTGGCCACCGACCCGGACATCCCGGCCTCAGCCGGCGCATACGCGCCCGTCCGCATCGTCGCGCCACCCGGCACGCTGGTCAACGCCCCCCCGGGATCTGCGGTGGCGGCGGGCAACGTGGAGGCATCGAGCCGAATCGCCGATGCGGTGCTCGCAGCGCTTGCCGGCCCCGCCGACGTGCCGGCCCAGGGCCAGGGAACCATGAACAACCTCACTCTCGGCTTCGCCGGTCGCGTGTACTTCGAGACCCTCGGCGGCGGACAGGGCGCGTCGTCACGGGCGGATGGCCCATCGGCAGTGCACGTGGCCATGAGCAACACCCTCAACACGCCCGTGGAGGCCCTCGAGCTCGCGATGCCGGTGCGGGTGGAGCGCTACGCGGTGCGCCGGGGCTCCGGGGGACGCGGCGCCCGCCGGGGCGGCGACGGGGTGGTGCGCCGGCTCGTGCTGCTCGAGCCGGGCGAGGTGTCCCTCATCGCGGAGCGGCGGCGCAGCGCCCCGCGGGGATCCGACGGCGGTGGCGACGCGATGCCCGGCGAGACGCTGGTGGACGGCGTCGTGGTGCCGGGCAAGTGGCGCGGGCTGTTGGCGGCCGGGTCGGTGGTGGAACAGCGCACCCCGGGCGGCGGGGGCCACGGCGCTCCGGCCTAGCTACTTCGCGAGGTCCTTCCCCACCACCACCACCGCATCCGCGGTGCCGATACGTCCCTGCGCCAGCGTGTTGACAGCGACCGCCTTGGTGATGCCGAGGTCCTTGGCCAGGTTCCAGGCCACCTCCTTGCGGCCGTTCACGTACTGCACCTCCGACTGCGTGAGGTCCTGCTTGGTGGCGTTGTCCACCACCCCCAGCGTGTAGCCGTCAGCCTGCACGCGCGGTGCCACCTTGTTGGCGGCGGCCCCGGTGATGTTGCTGGCGTTCAGCACGGCAACGGTGTACGCGGCCTTGTTGGCGAGCGGCGGGATGTCCTCGGGCACCTCGCCGGTGTCCGCCACCGTTGCCGTGGTCTGCGTGCCGGCGGACGGGGCGGGGCTGCTGCCGCCGTCGCCGCGCAGGAAGAACCACCATCCGCCCACGCCGACTATCGCGAGCGCGAGCAGCACGGCGATGCCCACCAGGAACCCGCGGCCCGATGACTCCTCGGGTGCCGGCGCGCGCTTCGCCCGTGGCGGCGGGGCCTCGTGACCTCCGCCTGCGCGATCGGCGGCCGGTGCGTCGCCCGTGGCCGCCGCGCCTGCAGCCGCCGTGGCCGCCGCGACGGCTGCCCCGGCGTCCTGCGCGCGCGCCTGCTCGCGGGCGGTCGGCGGACGGGCCGGCTCGGCGGGCTGGTCGGCGGCGGGTGCCTCAGGCGCCGGCGCAGCCGCCACGGCCCCGGCCGTGAGGGCGCGCACGCGCTCCAGCGAGGGTGCCGCAGCCGGGGGCACCGGCGGACCGATGCGGTCCTCGAGTTCCTTTATCGAGCGACCCTGCCGGAGGATGATGACGGCCAGCACCACGAAGGCGACGAGCCCCACTCCGGCGGCCGCCATGATGATGATGTCCACCGCGTCCACTGCGGGTGGACGCTACCAGCAGCGCGGGACGGTCAGGTGCCCGGCGTCACGCGATAGGCATCGAACACCGAGTCGACATTGCGCAACTGGCTGGTGAGCGCGCGGAGGGTGTCGATGTCGGCCATTTCCAGCACGAACCGGTGCCGCGCCATCTGGTCTTCCACCTGGCAGTTGGCGCCGAGGATGTTCACGCCGTTCTCCGCGATGGTGCGTGAGATGTCCTCCAGCAACCGGTGGCGATCCCAGGCCTCCACGGCGAGCTCCACGCGGAATGACTGTCGGCTCTCCCCTCCCCATGCCACGGGGGTGAAGCGCTCGGGGCTTCGCATGAGGGCGCGGGCGTTGGGGCAGTCCTCGCGGTGGATCGTGATGCCGCGCCCCAGCGAGATGTAGCCCACGATGTCGTCGCCGGGAACCGGCTTGCAGCACTTCGCGAGCCGTACCAGCACGTCGGCCACGCCCTCGATCTCGATGCCGAGGTCGCTCGACGGCGTGGCCTCGCGACTGCGCCCCTCGCGCATGTCGGGCAGCGCCGGCTCGGGATCCACCGCGCCCTCGTCCGTCTTGAGCCGGGAGATGATCTTGTTGACCACCACCTGCACTGAGGTCTTGCCCGACCCCAACGAGATGTAGAAGTCCTCGGCGCGCTTGAAGCCCATGTCCTGGATGACCTGCGCGAACAGCGGGGAGCCCACGATGCGCTGGTTGGGCAGTCCCGCCTTGCGCAGGGCGTCCTGCAGCCGCTCGCGGCCCTGGTGCTCGGCGTCCTCCCGCTGCTCCCGGCTGAAGAACGAGCGGATCTTCGATCGCGCCTTGGATGTCTGCACCACGCCGAGCCAGTCACGCGATGGCCCGCGCGGCGACTTGGACGTGAGCACCTCCACGAAGTCACCCGACTCGAGCTGGTGCGTGAGGGGCACGATGCGGCCATTCACCTTGGCGCCCACGCAGCGGTGGCCCACGTCGGTGTGCACGTCGTAGGCGAAGTCGAGCGGGGTGGATCCCGCCGGCAGCGCCCGCACCTCGCCCTTGGGCGTGAACACGTACACCTCGGCCGAGTACAGGTCGCTGCGCAGCGTGTCCATGAACTCGCCGGGGTCCGAGGTGTCGCGCTGCCAGTCCATCATGCCGGCCAGCCAGCCGAGCTTGTCGTCGGCCGCGGCGGCGCCGGACGCCCCCGCGAGGCTGCGCGACTCCTCCTTGTACAGCCAGTGCGCCGCCACGCCGTACTCGGCCGTATGGTGCATCTCGGGGGTGCGGATCTGTATCTCCAGCGGGCTTCCGTGGGGCCCGATGACCGTGGTGTGCAGCGACTGGTACATGTTGAGCCGCGGCATCGCGATGAAGTCCTTGAACCTGCCGGGCATGGGCTTCCAGAGCGAGTGGATAATGCCCACCGCGCCGTAGCAGTCCTTCACCGATTCGACGATCACCCGCATGGCCGTGAGGTCGTAGATCTCGTTGAACTCCTTGCCCTTGCGGGTCATCTTCTCGTAGATCGAGTAGAAGTGCTTGGCCCGTCCGGTGATCTCCACGGGCTGGATTCCCACCGCCTGCAGCTCGCCGCGCAGGATCTCCCCCGCCTCGGCCACGTACTCCTCGCGGTCGGCACGGCGCTGGTTCATCATCTGCTGGATCTCGGCGTAGCGCTTGGGGTGCAAGGTGGCGAACGCGAGGTCCTCGAGCTCCCACTTGAGCGAGTGGATTCCCAGGCGATGCGCCAGGGGGGCGTACACCTCGAGGGTCTCGCGAGCCTTCTGCATCTGCTTCGACTTGCTCATGTAGGCGAGGGTGCGCATGTTGTGCAGGCGATCGCAGAGCTTCACCAGCAGCACGCGGATGTCCGACGACATCGAGATGATGAGCTTGCGGTAGTTCTCGGCCTGCCGCTCCTCCTGGCTCTCGAAGTGGATGCGCGTGAGCTTGGTGACGCCGTCCACCAGCGCGGCTACCTGCGGGCCGAACGCGGCTTCGATGTCCTCGCGGGACGTCCCGGTGTCCTCCACCACGTCGTGCAGCAGCGCGGCCTCGATGGTCTCGGGGTCGAGGCCCAGCCCCGCGGCGATGCGCGCCACCCCCAGCGGGTGCGTGATGTAGCGCTCGCCGGAGTGGCGCATCTGGTCGCGATGCCTGTCGTCGGCGTAGCGATAGGCGCGCCGGATGGCATCCGCGTCGGCCGTGGGGTGATGCCCCACAACCTCGCGCACCAGCGCCTCGAGGTCGGCATCACCGGTGGACGAGGACAGCCCGAGGTCTGCGAGCGGAGTACCCACGCCGCCTACGATAACGCGCCCGTGGGCTCGGGCAGCCATTCCGGGATGCTGCCGAGCACGTCCATGGTCATCGCGCGCGCGGCCATCACCTGCGCCTCATCGGCCAGCGCGGCCGCGCGCCGGCCCACGGCGCCGGCCTCGAGGTCGGCCTGCGGGGCACCCGGAACCACCACCAGGCCGGCATCGCCCACCCGCACGAGGCCGGCGTCTGCCAGCGCCGCCAGGGCGATGGCCACCGATCGCGGTGATCGCGCCACCGGCCCGTCACCGGCCAGCACGGCATCGCACTCGGCACCCCACGCGAGGCCACCTGGATGCGCCGCGAGCCCCGGCCACAGCGACCGCGCCACGTCGCGCACCGCCAGGTCGGCCAGCGCCACCCGGAGGGCGAGGTCGGCCTCCTCGGGCCCCCATGACAGGTGAGCCGTGCGGCCGGCGCCGGCCACGCGCAACCAGTCGACCTGGGATGCCGTCATGGGCGGGTCGATGGCCACGAGGTGCACGTCGGGCGGAAGCGGCACCTCGGCGAGCGCCGCGTAGTCGAGCAACGCCAGCACCGGCCCCCCGCGCGCCAGGGCCAGGCGCCCGCGCATGGCCTCGGGGTCGCAGCGGTCGCCGCCCAGCACGGCGACATCCACGCCGAGGCGCCCGGGGTAGAGCACGTCACCCAGCGCGGCGCGACGTCGCGGCACGTCGGCCACCACCGCGGCCACTCCGCGGTCTGCCCCCGCGAGCGCGCAGATGAGCGACAGCCCGCGACCCTCGCCCCGGCGATCGCGCACCTCCACGGGGGCCTGCACCCCCCTCACCGGCGCCGGCGCTCCGAACGGCTGCGCCACCATGTCGCCGATGACGGCGGATGGCACGCGAAGCCCGCACGCGACGTCGCAGGCATCGGCGCAGTGGCCACCCACCGCCGGACCCGCGGGCAGCAGCGCCAGGTCGTCGAGCGACACCCGGGGGCCCATGGTGTCCTGCCACCTCTCCACCTCGAGCTTCGCGACCGCGTCGTAGCGGGCGTCCTCGCCATCCCCCGCGAGACCATCGGCGCGGCGGCCCATCGAGAATCCGATGGCGGGCACGCCCACGCCCCCGGCCGAGAGCCGTGCCTTGAGGTGCCGCCCCTCCCCCACGCGCGACACGCCGGACACCGCGCACCCCGGCACCACGATGCGCGGCTCGGGATTCCCCCGCCCGAAGGGCGCGAGCGCCTCGAGTTCCTCCGCGTTGGCCAGCGTGAGATCGGCCCCGGCCACGACGGCATCCACCTCACGGGTGCGGGCGCGCGCGATGTCGGCGCTGCGCCCGGCCGCCGACGCCGCCAGGGCATCGCGGAAGGCCGGGATGTCATCGGCAGCCAGCGACACCCCGACGGCCCCGGAGTGCCCTCCCCATCGGGTCAGGGGGTCGCTGGCATCCGCCACGATGGCGTGCAGGTCGAGGCCCGGAAGGCTGCGACCCGACCCCTTGGCGTCGGCACCGTCGGTGGACAGCACGATGGCCGGCCGGCCGAAGCGCTCCACCAGGCGCGAGGCCACAATGCCCACCACGCCCTCGTGCCAGCCCTCCCCGGCCACGACCGTGACCGGCTGCAGGTCGCCCGCGGCCTCGACGGTGGCGATGGCCTCGGCCGTGACCTGCCGCTCCACCTCGCGCCGCCGCGAATTGAGCGCCCAGAGCTCATCGGCCATCTCCCGCGCGCGCGCCGGGTCGGTCTCGATCATCAGGTCGAGCGCCCGCGATGCCTCGTCGAGGCGCCCCGCGGCGTTGATGGCGGGCGCGAGGGTGAACGACAGCCCGCGCGGGGTGATGCCCCTGTACCCCTGCCCGGCCGCGGCCAGCAGCGCCACGATGCCCGGGCGCTCGCCACGGCGTATCGAGTGCAGCGCCCGATGCACGAGGCGCCGGTTTCCATCTACCAGCGGCATGGAGTCGGCCACCGTGGCGAGACCCGCCAGGTCGACCCCCTCCTCGGGATCGCCGCCGAGAAGGCCCTGGTCGCCCTGCGCCAGCACGCGCACGACGTCGAACACCACCCCGGCGGCGGCGGGCAGGGCGTGCATGCCGCGCCCCAGTGCGGGGTTGGCGATGATGCCCGGCGGGCGGGCACCCGCCGCGAGGTGGTGATCGAGCACCACGACGTCCATGCCCAGCTCGGTGGCGCGGGTGAGGGCCTCGACGTTCGAGGTGCCGCAGTCCACGCACACCAGCACGCGCGCGCCCCCCTCCGCGAGGCGCTCCACGGTGGCATCGGACACCCCGTAGCCGTCGGTGAACCTGCTGGGCAGGAACGTGGTGACGGTGGCGCCGCGCGCGCGCAGCGCCTGCGCGAGGATCGCCGTGGAGCACACGCCGTCGCAGTCGTAGTCGCCGTGGATGGCCACGTGCTCGCCCGCGGTGATGGCATCGCGCAGCCGCTGGGCCGCCTCGGCGATGCCATCGATCGCGAGGGGGTCCGCCAGCTCGCCGTCCGCCGACAGGAACGCCCGTGCGGCGTCGGGGTCGGCGAGCCCGCGGCGCACCAGTACCCACGCCATGGGCTCCGAGCATCCGAGTTGCCGCTCGAGTCGTCGCACATCGGCGTACGCCACCCGCGATGCGCGCCACGGCGGGGCCGATGGGATCAACTCACGGGTGTCGCCAGGGGCGCTCAACCCGGTCGATCGTAACGGCGCGGACGGACGCCGCGGTTACCAGTTTCCGCTGCGGATCATCCCCACGACCAGCCACCCGAAGAGCACGAGTCCGGCCACGAATCCGGGCACGCCGATGAGCGCCAGGCCGAACAGCTGCGGCCCCTCGGTGACGAAGGTACCGATGATCCCCGACGCCAGGATCACCGCCGCCGCAACCATGGCGATAGCCATGCGATTGGCGGCCACGAGCGCCTTGTTGCTGGCCTCGTTGAGCTCGTTCAGGTCGATGGCCACGCGCACCTCGCCATCCTTGAACTCGTCGAGCAGCTCGCCGATCTGGATCGGGTACTCGAGGAGCGCGTTGGCGTACCGGCCCAGGTCGTTCTGCACCCGCCCCGCGATGCGCTCCGGGCTGTACTTGGCGTAGAGCAGCTTGCGCGCGTACGGCTTGGCCGTCTCGAAAACGTTGAAGTCGGGGGATATCTCCAGCGCCACGCCCGCGAGCGTCGCCAGCGCCTTGTCGAGGAGGATCCAGCGCGAGGGCAGGGTGATCTCGAGCTCGTAGATGATCCCGAAGAGCTCGTGCAGGATCTCCCGCACGTCGAGCTCGTCCATGCTCATGCCCATGTACCGGGCCATGAGGTCCTGCAGGCGGCGCGAGAACTCATCCTCGAGCTCCCGCGGGTACCTGATGCCCAGGGCGCGCAGGTCACGCGGAAGGCGCTCGGTGTTCTGGCTCATGATGTCCGTGAACAGCCGGATCGCCGCCTCGCGGTCGTCCTGCGAGAGCAGCCCGACCATTCCGAAGTCGATAAGCCCGATCTCGTCGGGGCCCAGCACGATGATGTTGGCCGGGTGCGGATCGGCGTGGAACATGCCGTCGCCGAAGACCATCTGCATCCAGGTCTCTGCCAGGCGGGCCGCGAGCGTGCGCCTCTCCTCGGCGCTCATGCCGTCGAGGTCGACATGCGCGAGGGTCGGCCCGTTGATGCGATCCTGGGTGAGCACCCGGCCGGTGGTCTGGCGCCAGTGCACGCGCGGCACCACGACGTGCTCGTTGCCCTCGAAGTGCCGGCGCACCGCCTCGTCGTTACGGGCCTCGTTGCGGTAGTCGAGCTCCTGGCGCACGGTCTTGGCGAACTCGTCCACCAGGCCTTCGAGGTCGATGAACGCCAGCCGCTTCACGCGGTCCTTCGAGAGCCGGGCCAGCTGGTACAGCAGGTCGATGTCGGCGTTGAGCGTGTCGGCGGCACCCGGCCGCTGCACCTTCACCACCACCTCGCGCCCGCCGGGCAGCTGCGCCACGTGCACCTGCCCCACCGAGGCGCTGCCGATGGGCACCGGGTCGAACGACTCGAAGGCCTGCTCCAGCGTGAGCCCGAGATCCTCTTCCACCACCGCGCGAATGGCATCGAAGGGCTCAGGGCGGGCGGAGTCCTGCAGCCTGCGCAGCTCGGCGACCACGTCGGGGGGCACCACGTCCGGGCGCGTGGACAGCAGCTGCCCGAACTTCACGAACGTCGGCCCGAGCTCCTCGAGCATCTCGCGCAGGCGCCTGCCGCGGGTGGCCCGGTCCTCGGCGGTCTCCTCGTCCACGTCGCCGTCGGTGCCGCCGTGGCGACGGGAGAACACGTAGCCGAAGCCGTGCTTGGTCGCGACCCGCGCGATCTCGCGCAGCCTGGCCAGCGTCCTCCTGCGCTCGCCCCGGCTCACCGCGACCCGCTAGCCGGCGGGGGCGTCGTGCCCCCCGGGGGGCCCGGGCACGGCGCCCGAGGCCTCCTCGAGGAGGCGGATGCGGTGCTCGAGCTCCGCGATGCGCTGGTCGACGTCCGCGATGTCATCGCGCTGCGCGATGCCGATCTCGCGCAGCAGCCCGTGCAGGCCGCCCTCGATCTTCCCCACGATGCCCTGGCCCTCGCCGCTCGCGCGCACGCGCGCCATGAGCCCATCGACGGTGAGGCGACCCTCTTCGTCGGTCATCTGGCCGCGTCGCACCAGGTCGTCCACGATCGACTGCGCGCGGTCGCGGGTGAGTGACGCCGCCCCCACGGCGACGAAGATCGCCTGTTCCACCGCCTCGCGTGGGCTGATCATCACTTCCTCCTCCGCTTCTTGACCTGGCTGTGCCGGCGCTCGCGCTTGGGCGGCGCATCCGGCGCATCCTGCGTTGCCTGCACATCATCGCGCGGTGGCGCCGCGGGCGCCTCATCCTGCGGTCGCGCGGGTGCGTCCGGCGCGGCCTCGGGCGCGTCCTGCGCGGCCTCGGGCGCGTCCTGCGCGGGTTCGGGCGCGTCCTGCGCGGGTTCGGGCTCATCCGGAGTGGGCGCCGCGGGTTCGGGCTCAGGTTCCTCGTCCATCATCAGGCTCGGCAGCGACTCATCGTCGCCCAGCGCGGCCTCGGCACGCGCCAGCACGTCGAGGTCGGCGACGTCCGAGTCGTACGCGGCCGCCGACTCCTTCGCTGCCCGCTTGCTCGCCTTGCGCGCGCGCTTCCTGCCCTCGGGCTGGTGCTCCTTCCAGATCGCCGCCAGCGGCGCGGCGATGAGGATGGACGACACGCCACCGGTGAGAAGGCCCACGAGCAGCGCGAACGAGAAGCTGCGCAGGGTGTCGCCACCGAAGATGAACAGCATGAGTACCGGAAAGACCGCGGTGAGCCCGGTGATGATCGAACGGGTGAGCGTCTCCTGCACGGAGCGGTTGACGACGTCCTTGTAGCGCGCATTTCGCATGAGCGGGGCGTTCTCGCGGATGCGGTCGAACACCACCACCACGTCGTACAACGAGTATCCGAGGATCGTCAGCAAGGCGGCCACCGTGGCGCTGGTCACCTCGTATCCGACGATCGAGTAGATGGCGATGGCCAACCAGACGTCGTGGATCACCGACAACAGGGCCGGTAGCGCGAGCCGGTACTCGAACCGGATCGTCAGGTAGAGGATGATGACCGCGAACGAGAGCAGGATCGCCCAGCCCGCGCGTTCGACCACCTGTCTGCCGAAGGTGGGCCCGACGGTTTCCACCAGGTACGTGCGCTCGTCGATGGTGCCGATGTCGGCCTCGAGGTTGCGCTTGAGCTCGTTGAGCTGCTTCGGCTGCAGCGTCGGCGTCTGGATCTGGAAGCCGGCGCTGCCCGTGGCCGAGTCGGTGGTGGCCTGGATCTTGGCCTCGGGGAATCCCTGATCGGACAGCACCGCGCGCACCTGGCCCTCGGTGGGCTGCTTCGCCTCGAAGGCCACTGCGATGCGCGTGCCGCTGTTGAAGTCGAGGCCCAGGTTGAGGCCCTTGATGCCGATGAACGCCGCGCCAATGGCCAGCGGCACGAACGAGATGGCCAGCCACATGCGCCACTTGCCGACGAAGTCGAACTTCCATCGCGGCTCGCGGGCGGTGATGCCCATGGCCTTCTCGTTCTGCAGCACCTTGGTGTTCGAGAGCATCTCGATGACCACGCGGGTCACCACCACGGCGGTGAACAGCGAGATCAGCACGCCGATCATCAGCGTGAACGCGAAGCCCTTCGGGCCGGCCGTGCTGAACAGGAAGAGGATCGCCGCCGTGAGGAACGTCACGACGTTGGCGTCGATGATGGCGCTGATGCCCTTCGAGTACCCGGTGAGGATGGCCGACTTGGCGTTGCGCCCCGCCCGGGCTTCCTCGCGTATTCGCTCGAAGATCACCACGTTGGCGTCGGCCGCCACTCCGATGGTGAGGATGGCGCCCGCGATGCCCGGCAGGGTCAGCGTGATGGGCACCAGCACGGCCACCGCGAGGTAGAAGAGCGCGTAGATGATGAGCGCACCCGCGGCGATGACGCCGAGCAGGCGGTAGTAGACGACCAGGAAGAGGATGACCAGGAAGAGGCCGGCGGCTGCCGCGATGAGGCCCTGTCGCAGGGACTCCTCGCCCAGCGTGGCCGACACCTGCTTCTGGCTGATGACGTCCAGGCGAATCGGGATGGCACCGGAGTTCAGCTGGTCGGCCAGCGTGCGCGCGCTCTCGGTGGTGAAGTTGCCCGAGATCTGGGCGCCGTTGTTGCCGCTGATGCCGTTGGGGTACTGGCGGTAGTCGACCGTGGGGTTGCTGATGATCTTGCCGTCGAGCACGATCGCGAAGCTCTGCAGTTCCTGGCGCAGGGCGCCGCGCTGCGCCAGGTCGCGCGTGACGTCCTGGAAGTTCTGCGAGCCCTGGTCGGTGAACTGCATGGTGACGATGGGTTCCTGGTTGCCACCGGTGGACCCCGTGTCGAAGCTCTGCGCGGCGGACGTGATGTCACGACCGGTGAGCGCCGGCTTGTCCTGCATGAGCACGTAGACCGTGCGTGACGGGCTGTCGGGCTTCGACGGGTCGAGCTGCTGGCGGTCGGAGAAGATGACGAGGCCCTCGGGCACCGTCACGAGCTCCATGCCGGCAGGCACCTTGCCGCCGTAGTCCTGCAGCAGCGAGGCTTTCTCGTAGTCGGGCCCGGCCACCAGGTCGTGCGCCGCGTTCTTCTTGAACAGGTAGTAGCTGGCCTGGCCCTCCACCGGTGGCCGCGGAGTGGTGTTCTGGGCCTTCTGGACCATCTTCCACAGGCTCGGGTCCTGCGCCACGAAGTTGGCCTGGTAGTCGATGAACACCAGCTGCGCGGGGCGGATGAGGTCTTCCACCACCCGATCGGGGTTGTTCGCGCCGGCAAGCGACACCACGATCTGGTCGTCGCCCTGGGTCTGGATCTCGGGCTCCGACACGCCGAAGGCGTCGACGCGGTTGCGGATGACGTCCACGGACCGGTCGATGGCCTCCTTGTTCACCTCGGAGTCGCGCGTGGGCTTGCCCTGCAGCACCACCTCCACGCCGCCCTGCAGGTCGAGGCCGAGCACGGTCGGGCGCGTGGCGATCACCACGATCGACGCGCACACCAGGCCGATGACGATCAGCAGGAAGAGCAGCGAGCGGCGGCGGGTGCTCACCGGCGTGCCCCGATCATTGACAAGCGGATGGCGTCGCGCCTACTCGGCGGCCGCCGCTGCGTCGGCCTCGGGGCTCGTCTTTCGGGCCACGGCCTGCTGCGAGATGCGGATATCCACGTCCTCGGCAACCTGCAGGATGATCGTGCCGCCGTCCTCCACCTCGGAGACGATGCCGTAGATGCCCGAGGTGGTGAGCACCTCGTCGCCCGGCGACAGCGTGCGGGCGAGTTCCTCCATCTCGCGGCGGCGCTTCTGCTGCGGGCGGATGCCCACGAAGTAGATGAGCGCCACGAAGATGATGATGTAGACGGGCAGAAGGACCGCAGATGACATGCGGGATCCGGCCTCCAAAATGGGGTGCGGGACGCGCGCAGGCTAGCAGCGCCGACCCCGGCCCGGGGCGATCGGGGCACCCCGGCGGGCGTGGTACGGTGGCCGCCCGTGAGGCCCCTGTCCATCGCGATGGTCACCGAGTACGCCTACCCCGTCCTGGGGGGCGTGAGCGAGCACGTGCACTTCCTCTCGCGCGAGCTGGCACAGCGTGGCCACGACGTCACCGTGGTCACCGGCAACATCGGCGAGGCCGCCGAGGTGGCCGAGCTCGATCGCGAGGCCCACCGGGTGCACGGCTACCGCACCACGCGCATCGGCCGGTCCCTCCCCGTGGTGGCCAACGGATCCATCGCGCGGCTCACCGTGGGCCTGGGGATCAAGCACCAGATATCCCGGGCGGTGCGCGGCATGGACGTGGTGCACGCCCAGGGCCTGGCATCGCCCACCCTGCCGATGGGCGTGCTCCGGGTGTCCACGGCGCCGTGCACCGTCGGCACCTTCCACACCTACTTCGAAGAGGGCCACTGGCTCTACGACCGCATCGGCCCATACGTGCGCAACTCTCTCGCGCGGCTCGATCGGCGCATCGCGGTGTCCGATGCCTGCATCGCCGCGCTCGGCCATTACTTCCCGGGCGAGTGGGACGTCGTGCCCAACGGCATCGACTGCTCGCTCTACCGCCCGCTGGGCCGGGGCGAGCAGCGCCCGCCGGGCCCGCCGCGCCTCCTGTTCGTGGGCCGGTTCGACCCCCGCAACGCGTTGGCCGACCTGCTTGAGGCCGCGGCGATACTGAAGGCCGAGGGCCGGGAGTTCATGGTGCAGGTGATCGGCGACGGCCCCGCCCGGCCGGTGTACGAGCGCAAGGCGAAGTCGCTCGGGGTGTGGGACCGCATCGAGTGGCTCGGCCTGCTCAACGAGGAGCGCCCGCGCTTCTACCGCGAGGCAGACGTGATGGCCGCCCCGTGCGTGCTGGCGTCATTCGGCGTGGTGCTGCTCGAGGCCCTGGCATCGGGCACTCCCGTGGTGGCCGCCGACAACGTGGGGTTCCGCCAGGTGATCCGCGGTGAGGTGCCCGGCAGGTTCGTGCCGCCGCACGACCCGGCGCAGCTCGCGCGCGGCATCGCCGAGGTGCTGGACGACCCGGCGCGCGCCGAGGAGATCGGCCGCCAGGGACGAATCGCGGTGGAGGAGGAGTTCGACTGGCCCCGGGTCACCGACCGCATCGAGGCCATCTACGACGAGGTCCTCGCTTCCAAGCGGCCCGGCGCCGCCAGACCATCCCCGGCTCCCACAGGAGGCCACGCATGAACCGCAACCGCATCACCTCACTCGCCGCCATCGGCCTCGTCGGGGGCGCGCTCGTCCTCGCGGGCTGCGGCAGCTCATCCGACACCGCGTCCACGGCGGCCGCCGACACCGCCGCCGCGACCGCCACGACGGACACCACGACGGACACCACGGCGACCACCGCCTCGAAGCCCATCCCGTGCATCGGGGCCGAGGAGGCCTGCACGGCCAAGGTGCCGCTCGGCGGGGGGGCGTCGGCCCGCACCGTGCAGATCGAGCTCACCGGCACCAACATGGGCGAGCCCAAGACGACGGTGGAGAAGGAGTACGAAGGCTCCTACGACATCACCAACACGAAGTTCACCACCGGTGGGTCGATCTACGAGTTCACCCTCGACGCGGTGGAGAGCATCCCCGAGGGCGTCAACCTCGAGATGACCTTCGCGCAGAAGCAGTAGCCGGCGGGCCGCGAGGCCGGGGCGGCGCCTAGCGCACCGAACCCCATGCCGCGCCCGGGTCGCCGTCGTCGAACAGGGAGTCCTGGGCGGCGGCGACCTTCGGCACCTCGAGCCCCAGGTGGGCATAGGCGCGCGGGGTGGCCACCCGGCCGCGCGGGGTGCGCGCCAGCAGGCCCTGCTGCAGCAGGAACGGCTCGTAGACGTCCTCGATGGTGTCGGGGCTCTCCCCCACCGCGTCGGCCAGCGTGCCGAGCCCCGTGGGGCGCCCGCTGAAGGTGACTGCCAGATGGGTGAGGATCTTGCGGTCGAGGTCGTCGAGCCCCGCTTCATCCACCTCGAGGATCGCCAGGGCCTCCTCGGCCACGCCGGCGTCAACGGCGCCCATGCCCTTCACCTGGGCCACGTCGCGCACGCGGCGCAACAGGCGGTTGGCGATGCGCGGGGTGCCGCGTGACCTCACCGCGATGGCCACGGCGCCGTCGGGCAGCACCTCCACCCCCAGCAGGTCGGCCGAGCGCCGGATGATGCGCGCCAGGTCGTCTGGCCCGTAGTAGTCGAGGCGCTGCACCACGCCGAAGCGGTCGCGAAGCGGTGTGGTGAGAAGCCCCGACCTGGTGGTGGCGCCCACCAGCGTGAACCGCGGCAGGTCGAGCCTGAGCGTGCGCGCCTGGGGCCCCTGGCCCAGCACGACGTCGAGCTGGAAGTCCTCCATGGCCGGGTACAGCACTTCCTCCACCGAGCGATTCATGCGGTGGATCTCATCCACGAACAGCACGTCACCCGGGCCGAGGGCCGTGAGGATGGCTGCGAGGTCGCCCTTGCGCTCGAGCACCGGGCCGCTGGTGACGGTGATCTCCACGCCCATCTCAGACGCCAGGATGATGGCCAGCGACGTCTTGCCGAGGCCGGGCGGGCCCGCCAGCAGCACGTGGTCGAGGGCCTCCTGCCGCTGTCGCGCCGCCTCGAGGAAGATCCCCAGCTGCTGGCGCACGGAGTCCTGGCCGATGAAGTCATCGAGGGTGCGCGGGCGCAGCGAGGTGTCGAACTGCTCCTCCTCGGGGGCCACCTCGGGGTCGGCCAGGCGGTCGTCGTCGCTCATCGGCCGAGCACCGCGAGGCCGTGGCGGATGAGGGCCTCCTCATCCATGTCGGCGTCGGCCCCCGCCAGGGCGGCGTCCACCTGGTCGGGCGGGAAGCCCAGGGCCACGAGCCCCTCGCGCGCGCCGCCGCGCGGCCCGGTGGCCACGGCGCCGTTCGTGCCGGCCCCGCCGGCGATGCCCAGCTTGTCGCGCAGCTCGAGGATGACCCGCTCGGCGGTCTTCTTCCCCACCCCGGCGGCCTTGGAGATGTACGCCACGTCGCCACCACCGATCGCCAGCGCAACGGCCTGCGGGGTGCCCAGGCCGCATATGGCCAGCGCGCTGCGCGGACCCACGCCGTTCACGCCCAGCAGCGACTCGAAGATGAGCCGCTCGGCTTCGTCGGAGAACCCGTAGAGGTCGAGGGCGTCCTCGCGCACCACCAGGTGCGTGTGCAGCACCACCTCGCTGCCGATGCCGGGCAGATCGGCCCGCGTGGAATCGGAGATCCGCACGCCGAATCCCACTCCCCCCATGCCCACCACGACGCCATCGGCGTCGGCGGCCACCAGGTGGCCGCGCACGAACCGGATCATGCCGTGCAGGCTAACGCCGCTCCCGGACGAGGGTCGCGGCCTGCAGCGGGCCCGCCGACGCGTGGCAGATGGCCGCCGCGATGGCGTCGGCCTCGTGGTCGGTGCCGGTGTCCACGCCCGTGAGCCGCGCCACCATCGCCCGCACCTGGTCCTTGCCCGCACGGCCGTTGCCCGCGATCGACTGCTTGATGGCCGTGGGGGTGTACTCGGCCACCGACAGGCCCGACCGGGCGCAGGCCACCAGCAGGGCGCCGCGCGCCGCGGCCATGCCCATTGCCGCCTTGCTCACCGGATGCACGAAGAACGCCTCGATGCACGCCACGTCGGGGGCCTGCGCGGCGATCACCTCGGCCAAGCCCTCATGCAGCGCCAGCAGGCGCTCCTCGGTGGGCGTGGCGGCCTTCGTGCGCAGCGTGCCATGGGCCAGCACCTGCATGCGGCTGCCCGCGCGGCGCACCACGCCGTACCCGGTGTTGGCCAGGCCCGGGTCGATGCCCAGCACGATCACCGGGCCACGCCCCTAGCCGGCGACGGCCTCCATGACCTCTTCGGAGATGTCGAAGTTGGCATAGACGTCCTGGACGTCGTCGTTCTCCTCGAGGCTGTCGATGAGGCGGAGCAGCTGGCGGGCTTCCTTCTCGCCCGCCTCCACCGTGGTCTTGGGAAGCATGGTGATGTCCGCGGACGCCGCCGGGAATCCCGCGCCCTCGAGGCTCTCGCGCACCGCGGAGAGGTCCGCCGCCTCGGTGACCACCTGCCACTGCGAGCCGTCCTCGGTGATGTCCTCGGCGCCCCCCTCGAGGGCGGCGTCCATGAGGGCCTCCTCGTCAACGCCGTCGGAATCCACGAGGATGATTCCCTTGCGCTCGAACTGCCAGGCCACGCTGCCGGGCGTTCCCAGCTCGGATCCGTTCTTGGTGAAGATGTGCCGCACGTCGCTGGCGGTGCGGTTGCGGTTGTCGGTGAGCGCCACGCAGATGATCGCCACCCCGCCCGGGCCGTAGCCCTCGTACGTGACCGCCTCGTAGTCCACGCCGTCGCCCCCCGCGCCGGTGCCCTTCTGGATCGCGCGCTCGATGTTGTCCTTCGGCATCGAGTTCGCGCGCGCCTTCTCAATCGCGGTGGCCAGCGCCGCGTTGGAGATGGGGTCTCCCCCGCCCTCGCGCGCGGCCACGGTGATGGCCCGCGAGAGCTTGGAGAAGAGCTGGCCGCGCTTGGCGTCTGCCGCGCCCTTCTTGCGCTTGATGGTGGCCCATTTACTGTGCCCCGACAACGGTGTCCTCCTCGTGCTCCGTTCCTGCTGCCTTCGTGCCGATGCCCTCGACGAACAGCCGGTGAAGGCGGCGGTCGTCGGTGAGCTCCGGGTGGAACGCCGCCACGATGCGCGTGGCATCGCGCGCGGCGATCGGATGCCCCCCGTGCTCGGCAAGCACCTCGACCGACGGGCCGACCTGCTCGATCCAGGGAGCACGGATGAAGATACCGCGCACGGGCGGATCACCCAGCGCGGGAACGTCCACGGGGGCCTCGAACGAGTGCACCTGGCGCCCGAAGGCGTTCCTGCGCACCACGATGTCCATGCCCCCCACCAGGGGCTGCGGGCCGCCCCCGGCGATGCCGTTCGCCAGCATGATCATGCCTGCGCAGGTGCCAAGCACGGGCATTCCGGCGTCCACGCGCGCCCGCACGGCGTCGAGCAGGCCCGACTCCCCGGCCACAAGGCCGAACGTCGTGCTCTCGCCGCCGGGGATCACCAGCCCGTCGAGGCCGTCGAGGTCGGCGGGCGCCCGCACGCGCGAGGTGCGCGCGCCCACGTCGGCCAGCGCGGCCTCCTGCTCGGACACCGCCCCCTGCACGGCCAGCACGCCGATGCGGGGGCGTCGTGCCTCGGCCGCGCTCACCAGCCCCGGGTCTGCAGCAGGCCGCCCTCTCCGAGCTCGGCGATCTCGATGCCCGGCATGGCCTCGCGCAGCCCGCGCGACACGCGGGCGACCACGTCGGGGTCGTCCCAGTGCGTGGTGGCCTCCACGATGGCGCGGGCACGGGCCGGCGGGTCCTCGCTGAGGAAGATGCCGCTGCCCACGAACACGCCCTCGGCGCCCAGGTGCATCATCAGGGCGGCGTCGGCCGGGGTGGCGATGCCGCCGGCCGAGAAGTTCACCACCGGCAGGCGGCCGTGCAGGCCCACCCACTCGATGAGCTCCAGCGGGGCTGCCATCTCCTTGGCGATCGCGAAGCGCTCATCCGGCGTGGCCGACGCCACGCGGCGGATGTCCTGCGTGATGGTCTTCATGTGGCGCACGGCCTCCACCACGTTGCCGGTGCCGGCCTCGCCCTTGGTGCGGATCATCGCGGCGCCCTCGGCGATGCGGCGAAGCGCTTCGCCCAGGTTGGTGGCGCCGCACACGAACGGCACGGTGAACTGACGCTTGTCGACGTGGCTCGACTCATCGGCGGGAGTGAGCACCTCGGACTCGTCGATGTAGTCCACCTCGAGCGCCTGCAGCACCTGCGCCTCGACGTGGTGCCCGATGCGGCACTTGGCCATCACCGGGATGGTGACGGCCTCCTGGATGCCCATGATCATCTCGGGGTCGCTCATGCGCGCCACGCCGCCGGCCTTGCGGATCTCGGCCGGGATGCGCTCGAGGGCCATCACCGCGCACGCACCGGCGTCCTCGGCGATCTTCGCCTGCTCGGCGTCGACGACGTCCATGATGACGCCGCCCTTGAGCATGCGGGCGAGGCCCGCCTTCACCGCGTCGGTGCCGGTGGCGCCCTGGGCGCCGTTGCCTGCGACGTCGTCGCTCACTCAACAACTCCTGATCGGGATCGCCGGGAGTGTAGAACGGAGCGGGCCCCACCGGGCACCCGTAAAGGGCCGTTACGCCTAGGCAGGGATGGCCGTCAGGGTGCGCCGCGGCAGCTGGTGTGCCGCGATGCCGTGCGCCAGGGCCTGCGCCACCGCCACGAAGGCGGTGAGGCTGGGCTCTCCGCCGCGCTCCTCCGCCGGAACCACGCGCACCACGGGGGCACGTGCGGCAGCGGACAGGCTGGAGTCCACCAGCGCCACGGCGGGTGCCCCGGCAGATCGCGCCGCGGCCACGGCGTACTCGGCCACGCGGGTCTCCTTGCCCACCGACACGGCGATCAGGCCGCCGCCGCGGGCGAGGGCGCCGAGGCGCATGCGGATTCGCGGCTCCCCGGAATCGACCACCAGCACCTCGCGGCCACCCCGTGCGAGGCGATCCTCGAGCAGGGCCAGCACCGGGCGGGCGGCGGAGTCTCCGGCCACCACGATCGGCGCCACTCCGGCGAGCGGGGCAACCAGGGGCTCTACTCCCTCGGTTCCGAGGCGCGCGGCAAGGTCTTCGAGGGCGAGGCGATCGGTGTCGAGCACCTGCACGCGGCCCGGCTGGCCGGGTGCGCCCACCGCGCGCACGCCCAGGCCGGGCCGGTGGGCCTGGCGCACGGTGCGCTGCAGTTCGGGGTAGCCCGCGTAACCAAGGGCCTGCGCGAAGCGCACGACGGTGGCGGGGCTGCAGTGGGCGGCCTGGGCCACCTCGTGGGCGGACACCAGCGGGAGCTCCGCGAGGTGATCCACGAGGTAGCGGGCCAGGGCCTGCTGGGCCGGGCTGAACCGCTCGTAGTCGCGGCGGAGAACCTCGGCGAGCTCGGTTGCGTCGGGTGGCACGTGCCTGTGTTTCGACAGGCGCGCGCCCCTCCCTTCCCGGGTCGGCCTACGATTGATGCGTGGTTCGCGCCCTCGCCCTCACCGGTCTGCTGCTTACCCCCGCCGCCGCGATGTCCGCGCCGTGGCTTCCGCCGACGGCCCTGGCGCCGCCCACGCGGGGTTCCGGCCCCCCGGCGGTGGCCGGCAACGACGACGGCCGTGCGGTGGCGGCGTGGTCGACGCGCGACGGGGTGGTGGCCACCCTGCGCACGCCGGGCGGCCCGTGGTACTCGCCGGTGCGCGTGCCCGGCAGCGGGCGCGGTGCCGCTGACGTGGCGGTGGGCATGACCGACGACGGCCTAGCCGCCGTGGCGTGGGTGGAGCGCGGCCGCGTGCGCGCCAGC
>JBJTJN010000015.1:0-52392 GCA_046095485.1 Actinomycetota bacterium | reverse complement strand
GCCGCCCACGCTGCAGCTGATGGCCAAGGACATCCTCAAGTTCCACGCGGTCATCTGGCCGGCGCTGCTCATGAGCGCCGACCTCGCGCTGCCCGAGCGCCTGTTCGTGCACGGCTACGTGCTGAAGGGCGGGGAGCGCCTGTCGAAGACCACCGGCAACATCGTCGACCCGTTCCCGTACATCGAGCGGTACGGCCTGGACGCCCTGCGCTACTACCTGTGCCGTGAGATCCGCTTCGGTGACGACGGCACGTTCACCGACGAGGGCTTTCACCAGCGCTACACCGCGGAGCTCGCCAACGACTTCGGCAACCTGCTGTCGCGCACCACCAAGATGATCGAGCGCTACCGCGACGGCGTGGTGCCCGCCGACCCCGGGGGAGACCGCGACCTGGCCGACGAGGCCCTGGCCGCGCGCGAGCAGGTGCTGGAGCACTTCGACCGCGACGATGTGACCGGCGCGGTGGAGGCCGCGTGGGCGTGGGTGCGGCGCCTCAACCGGCTGGTGGAGGAGCGCGAGCCGTGGGCGCTCGCCAAGGACGACGCCCGCGCAGCCGATCTCGACCAGGCGCTGTTCAGCCTCGCCAACGGACTGCGCATCGCGGCGATCCTGCTTTGGCCGGTCATCCCGACCTCGTGCGAGGCCGTGCTCGCGGCCCTCGGCGAGCCCGTGGATGGCGTGCTGCTGGCCGGGGCCGCGTGGGATGCCGGAACCCCGGGCGCCCGGGTGACGCCGCCCGAGCCGCTGTTCCCGCGCATCGAGGTGGATGAGGTGACCGCGTAGTCGACTCGCACTGCCACCTGCCGTCGTGCGACGACCCCGTGCCCGACCTCATCGCGGCCGCGGCCGCGGCGGGGGTGGATCGCATGGTCACGATCGGCTGCGGCCGCGCGCAGAGCGAGCAGGCGGTGGCGCTGGCCGAGGCCCACCCCGAGGTGTACGCGGCCGTGGGCGTGCACCCGGTGGATGCCGGTCGGGGCAACTGGCGCGACGCGGACGTCGACTGGCTGCGCGACCTCGCCGCGCACGAGAAGGTGGTGGCCATCGGCGAGGTGGGCCTCGACTACTTCCACGACCGCACCACGCCCGACGACCAGCCACGTGCCTTTCGCGCCCAGGGCGAGCTGGCCGCCGACCTCGGGATGCCCCTCGTCATTCATACGCGCGACGCCGCCGACGACACCGTGACGATCCTGCGCGAGCTCGGGCTCACCGACGTGGTGCTGCACTGCTTCTCGATCCCCGAGTACCTCGATGAGGCCCTGGATCGCGGCTGGACCATCAGCCTGGCGGGACCGGTGACCTTCCCCAAGAACACGCCGCTGCGCGACGTGGTGCCGCGCATCCCGGCCGACCGCCTGATGGTGGAGACCGACGCGCCCTACCTGGCGCCTGTGCCCATGCGCGGCAAGCGCAACCAGCCGGCCTACGTGGCGCACACCCTGGCTTGCGTGGCCGAGCTGCGCGGGGATGCCCTGGCCGACCTCGACGCGGCAACGTCGGCCACCGCCGCGCGCGTGTTCGGGTGGTGAGCGGACCCCCCGAGCGCGTGGGCACGCAGCGCCTCATGGATCGCCATGGCATCAGGCCGGACACCGACCTGGGCCAGCACTTCCTGCTCGACGAGAACCTGGCCGACCTCGCGGTGCGCATGGCCGATGTGGGCCCCGACGACGTGGTGCTCGAGGTGGGCGCGGGCCTCGGCACGCTCACCGCCGCGCTGGCCCGCACCGCGCGCGCCGTGCACGCCCTCGAGGTGGACCCGCGCATGGAACAGCCGCTGGCCGAGGCCACGGCGGGCCTCGGCGGCGTGCAGGTGCATTGGGGCGACTGCATGAAGACCGACCTCGAGGTGCTGGATCCGCCGCCCACCCGGGTGGTGAGCAACCTGCCGTACCACGTGGCCACGCCGATCCTCATCGAGAGCATCTGCCGGCTTCCGCTGGTCACCCACTGGGCGCTGATGACCCAGCGCGAGGTGGCCGACCGCTGGCTGGCCGGGCCGGGATCGCGGCTGTACGGCGGGCCCTCGGTGATCATCCAGCTGGCGTGCGAGGCCACCGGACGCCGCGCGGTAGGACGCGAGGTGTTCTCTCCGCGTCCGCGGGTGGACTCCGCGCTGGTGGGCCTGCGTCGCATCGCCGCCGCCCCCGATGGCGCCACGCGTGCGCTGGTGCGCGCCGCCTTCGCCGTGCGCAGGAAGACCCTCGTGAATGCCCTGGGGCAGGCCGGGGCCCACCGCGACGCCGTGCGTGCCGCGCTCGCCGACCTGGGGCTGGGTGCCACCGTGCGCCCCGAGCAGGTGGAGCCCGCGGCCTACCCGCGGCTGGCGGCGGCGCTGGGGTGGAAGGCGGGAGGGGCGTGAGCACGCGCGACCAGGTCACGGTGGATGCCCCGCCCAAGGTGAACTTGCGCCTGCTGGTGGGGCCGGTGCGCCCGGACGGCTACCACCCCCTGCGCACCCTCATGGTGGCGCTCGAGGGCCCGGTCGACCGGGTGACCGTCAGCCACTCGCCCGAGCGGCGAGTGTCGTGCCCGGGCATCGATGGCCCGTCCAACCTGGCCTGGGCGGCGTTGGACGCCCTGGAGGCCGAGGCCGGCGAGGCCCTGCCGCCCCTCGCCGTGGACATCGACAAGGTGCTGCCCGCGCAGGCGGGCATCGGCGGCGGATCGAGCGACGCGGCGGCCACCCTGCTGGCGGCCGACCGGCTGCTGGGCCTGGGCCTCACCCCCGACCGGCTCGAGCGCGCGGCCGCGGCGGTGGGGTCGGACGTGCCGTTCTTCATCCGGGGCGGCGCGCAGTGGGCCACGGGGCGGGGAGAGGTGCTCGAGCCCGCCGCCGCCCCGCCCTTCGAGTGCGTCATCGTGGCGCCGGGCACGGGGCTGTCTACGGCTGCCGTGTACGCCGCGTTCGACTCCCTTCCCGCGCCGCCACCGGACGACGGCCTGCCGCCGCCCCCCGATGCCGCGGGCCTGCCCGGGTGGTGCCGCAACGACCTGTGGCCGGCCGCCAGGACGCTCGACCCGGTGCTTCAGGCCCTGCACGCCGACATCGAGGCGGCGGGCGCCGCCCCGGCGCTGCTGTGCGGCAGCGGGTCGGCCATCTGCGGCATCGCCCCCGATTCGCCGGCCGCCGACGCGCTGGCCCACCGGCTGGTGAGCGCCCGCCCCGACCTGCGCGTGCTGCGCGCGGGATTCCCCGGCGCAGCGCCCCCCGCGGCCTAGCGGAAGCCCACTCCCGTGCCCGCGCGGCGCTTGACCGCCGCCAGGTCGGGCGGGTTCAGGGCGATCAGCTCGGGAACCGTGACCACCGTGTAGCCCTGCTTCTTGATCCACGGCAGCAGGCGGTTGAGCGCCCAGTAGGTCTGGCCGCGGTTCTCGTGCATGAGGATGATCGCCCCGGGCTTGACGCCCGCCTTGCTGATGCGGAGGATCTCCTCGCGGTTCGCGCCGAGCGAATCACGGCTGTCGGTGGACCAGAGCACGTTCAGCACGCCCTTGTCCTTGAGCCACGAGTTGAGCGGCAGGGTGGTCGACCCGTACGGCGGCCGGAACAGCTGCACGCGGTCGCCGGTGATGTTGCTCGAGGCGGTCATGCTGCGCGACACCTCGGAGATCTGGCGGGACACCGGCACGTCGGGCAGGTAGGGGTGCGACCAGGTGTGGTCGCCCACCGCGCCCTCGCGGCTCTCGCGGCGAAGGGTGTCGCTCCATCGGGCGAAGTTCTTGCCGTTCACGAAGAAGGTGGGCCGGAAGCCGTACTTCTTGAACTCGTCCATCACCTTGCCCGTATAGGGCCCGGGTCCGTCGTCCATCGTGATGGCCACGTACTTGCCCTGGGTGCCCGCCTCGTAGATGGGCACGCCCAGGGCGGCCACGCGCGCCACGGCCTCCTGCTGCTCGGCCTCGGATGGCATGGCGGGGCCCTTCGCCAGTCCGGCAACGGGCAGGGCGAGGATGGTCGACGCGGCGGCGACGAGGAGGGCGATGCGACGCATGGCCGGAAGTGAAGCACGACGTGCCGCTGGAACCGTGCTGACGCGCCCGGGTGCGACCGTCGCCGTGGGGTTCGCTGTTACCCTCGGCGGGGTGTCGGAAATGCAGATCGTGATCGAGGAGGAACCCCCCCGCCAGGGGGCGAGATGGCACCACGCACTGGTGGGGCGCCGCCTGCTGCTGGCGATCCTGCTCGCGGCCGCCGAGGCCGTGCTGCTGCTGTTCTGGGGGCCGTCGTTCCTGTGGGTGCTGCTCGGCGCGGTGATCGTGCTGGCCCTCGCCGTGGGCCTGCTCAGCCGGGTTCCGGCCGGGCTCGGCCGCGACGTGCTCATCATCGTCGGCGGCGCGCAGGCGATCGTGGTGGGCATCCCGCTGCTTCTGGGCCTTGGCGTGATCGTGGCGGTGATCATCGGCATCATGCTCATCGCGGGCCTGGTGTTCGTCGCGGTGGCCAAGCGTCGATGAGCGCCGTGCACGCAGCGCCGCCGCCGGCCATCGTCGCGCCCGTGCGCGGTCGTGAGTCGGCGCGCGAGTCGCAGGTGTTCGACCAGGACGTCCAGGCGCTCACCGGCCAGGCATGGCTGCGCGCCATCCGCTGGACGCCCGCCGGGCGCATCTACAACAAGCCGCCGCTCGTGGCGGTGCTCGACACCGGCGTGGCCCCGGGCGCCGCGGGCCTGGCGGGCCGCGTGGACACCCAGCGCGCGAAGTCGTACGCCTTCGGCGGCGGCGACCCGCTCGTTGACGCCCAGGGCCACGGCACGATGGTGGCGGGCATCATCGCCACGGTGGCATCGGGAGCCGAGGCCAACCCCGGCGTGGCGATCCTGCCCGTGCAGATCGCCGGGCCCACGGGCCAGACATCTGCCCAGGCCGTGGCCGAGGGCATCTACTACGCCATCAGCCAGCGGGCGCGCATCATCAACCTCAGCCTGCAGGGCTCATCGCGATCGAAGGTGGAGCAGGACGCCATCAACGCCGCGGTGCGCGCGGGAATCCTCGTGGTCGCCGCCAGCGGCAACAGCGGCAAGGACACCTGCGGGGTGGCGGGCATCACCCAGTGCGAATACCCGGGGGCATACCGCCACGTGCTGGCGGTGGGCGCCACCGATGAGGCCGGCACCGCGCTGCCCGAGAGCACGCGGGGCATGCACGTGGCAATCGCGGCGCCCGGTCGCGACATCGTGGCGGGCAGCGCGCGCGGCCCCGAGGGCGGCCAGCGATTCGAGACGCGCACCGGCACCTCGATGGCCGCCGCAGTGGTAACCGGCGTGGCGGCCCGCCTGCTGGCGGCCCGCCCATCGCTCACGGCCGACCAGCTCACCGAGATCATGATGTCCACCGCGCGGGGCACCCCGGGCGGCCTGGACAGGGCACGTGGCGCCGGCCTGGTTGACCTTCCGCGCGCGCTGGCGGCCAAGCCCCCATGGCTCGACACCACCGAGCCCGATGACGACGCCCCCGGCGCCCGCGGCCTCAGCCCGCTGGTGGCGCGCGGGTTCTCGTACGGCCAGCGCAAGGGGCGCCTTCGCACCTGGGCCGACCTTCGCGACTACTCGGTGGTGTACCTGAAGAAGGGCCAGCAGCTCACGGCCGAAGCCACGGTGCAGCCGGGCAACGACGTGGACCTCTACCTCTGGAAGCCCGGCACCCCGCTGTACCGCCAGGGGGCGAAGTTCGCGCGCGAATGGCTGCTGGCCGGCGCGGTGAACAAGGGCCCGGCCGAGACGCTCACCTACCGGGCGCCGGAGGAGGGCGAGTACCTGCTCGAGGTGCGCCTGGCCGGGGCCCAGCGCCTGGTGCGACCGCGCTACCTCGTGACCGCCACGGTGACGAAGCCCACCACCAGTGCGGGCGCAGTGAGCGCCACCACGCCGGGCGCGGGCACCCCGGCATCGGGCGGGGCTGGTGGCAGGGGCGGCGACGGCGGCACGGCGGGGGCCGGAGGCACCGGCAACGCGGGCAGCGGTAGCGGGGGGACCAACAGCCGCACGCGCTGACCCGGCGTGCATCGCCGCGGTTCGCCCATGTTGCGGAAACCGCGTTTGGGCTGGATGCGCCGGTGGAAAAGGGCTTTGATGCCCGGATGGCCACCGTCGGCACAACGTCGCGGGACCTCTCGGACCCCGCCCTCTACGTGAACCGCGAGTTCTCGTGGCTCGACTTCAACGCGCGCGTGCTGGCGCTTGCGGCCGATCCGTCGCAGCCCCTGCTCGAGCGGTGCAAGTTCCTGTCGATCTTCTCGGGCAACCTCGATGAGTTCTTCATGGTGCGCGTGGCCAGCGTGATCGATGCCCTCGAGGCCGGCCGGGCATCGTCCACGCCCGACCAGCTGCCGCGCGAGGAGGTGCTCACGGGGATCCGCGAGCGCGTGCTCGAGTTGACGGCCCTGCAGGCCTCGGTGTGGCGCGACGAGGTGCGCCCCGCGCTCGCCGCCGAGGGCATCGTGGTGGCCAACATCGACGACCTGTCCGAGGCCGCGCAGGACGATCTGAACGTGCGGTTCGAGCGCGAGATCCAGCCGGTGCTCATCCCCCTGGCCGTGGGCCCCGGGCTGCCCTTCCCCTACATCAGCAGCCTGTCGCTGAACCTGGGCCTCACCGTGCGCGACCCCGAGACCGGCGAGTCGCGGTTCGCCCGCGTGAAGGTGCCGCGCATGCTGCCGCGCTTCGTGCGCGCGGGGGACATGCTCGTGCCGGTGGAGCAGGTGATCGCCGCCAACCTCGGCGAGGTGTTCCCGGGCATGGAGATCACCCGCCGGGTGCTCTTCCGCGTCACGCGCGACGCCGACTTCTCGATCTCCGACGAGGCCGATGACCTGCTCAACGCCGTGGAGCGCGAGCTGCGCCGGCGACGCTTCGGCGGCCCGGTGCGCCTGGAGGTGGAGGCCCGCAGCAGCAGCACCCTGTTGGAGGAGATCAAGGAGGGGCTCGGGGTCACGGACGACGAGGTGTACCCCATCTCGAGCCTGCTCGACCAGACGTCGCTGTGGCAGGTGGCGTCGATCGACCGCCCCGACCTGAAGGACGCCCCGTGGGAACCCCGCGTGCCGGCGCGCCTGGTGGGCGGCGGCGACGAGGGCGGCATGTTCACGGAGATCCGTCGCGGCGACATCCTGGTGCACCACCCGTACGACTCGTTCGAGGCCAGCGTGGCGCGGTTCGTGCAGGAGGCCGCGGATGACCCCGACGTGGTCACCATCGAGCAGACGCTCTACCGCACCAGCGGTGATACGCCCATCGTCCCCGCGCTCATCCGCGCCGCCGAGCGCGGCAAGGGCACCGTGTGCCTGGTGGAGCTCAAGGCGCGCTTCGACGAGGAGCAGAACATCCGCTGGGCCAAGGCGCTCGAGCGCGCGGGCGTGCACGTGGTGTACGGCCTCCCCGGCCTCAAGACCCACGCCAAGCTCTGCCTGGTGGTGCGCCGCGAGGGAAACCGCCTGCGGCGCTATGCGCACATCGGAACCGGCAACTACCACCCCACCACGGCGCGGCTCTACACCGACGTCGGCCTGTTCACGTGCCGCGAGGACGTGGTGGACGACGTGGCCGACCTCTTCAACTACCTCACGGGCTTCGCGCGCCCGCCCCGCTACCGGCAGTCGCTGGTGGCGCCGGAGCACCTGCGCGACGCGCTCGTGGATGAGATTGACCGGGTCACCGCCCGGCATGAGGAGGGGCACCCCGGACACATCCGGCTGAAGCTCAACTCGATGATCGACGGCCGCATCATCCGCGCGCTGTTCCGGGCCTCGTGCGCCGGCGTGCCGGTGGAGATCTGCGTGCGCGGCATCTGCGGGTTCCTGCCCGGCATCCCCGGCGTGAGCGAGAACATCCGGGTTACCTCCGTGGTGGGGAGGTTCCTCGAGCACTCGCGCATCTTCGTGTTCAGCAGCGGGGATGACCGCCGGGTGTTCACCGGGTCGGCCGACCTCATGGCGCGCAACCTCGACGACCGCGTGGAGCTCGTGGTGCGCGTGGATGACGAGGTGGTGGCCGATGAGCTGGTGTCGATCGTGGACCTCATGCTGGCCGACACGGCATCGGCCTGGCGGCTGAGCCCCGACCGCTCGTGGCAGCGCGTGGTGCCCGCTGCCGGGGAGGATCCCTTCTCGAGCCAGCAGGCGCTGATCGACCGGGCCGCACCGCGGCCCGAGGCGGCGCCGCGCAGCGACCGCTGATCGCCCCGTACGCGCTATGGTGCGCGTCGTGAGTACCGAGAACGCAGAGACCACCGAGGCGCCCGCGGTTGAGACCCCGGCCGCCGGGGCAGGGGATGCCGGCGGCACCACCTGGGCGCCGGATGCCCGCCCCACCTTCAACTCGCCGGCCGCCGACCTCAACCAGCTGAGGAATGAGGCCAAGCGCATCGCCGACGCCGCGCCCGGCCAGCCCGTGCACGACAGCGTGCTGGCACGCGCGCGCGACCTGGCCGCAGCGCTGGGCCACGACCTGGGCCTTCCGGCCACCGCCGAGGGGCTGTCGTATGCCGACCTCGCGGTGCTGCTCTCGCAGAGCCGCTAGGCCCGCTCCCGGGGCCCTCCGGTGAGCGTGGTCGGGAGCCTCTGGGGGCTCACGAAGGCCGTGACCGACCGGGTCATGCGCCACTCGCAGATGGCCCGGTCGAGCCAGTTCGCCTACGTGGCGTTCCTGGCGTCCATCCCCTTCGCGTTCGTGCTCATCGCCATCATCGGGCTGGTCGCCAGCCCGGCCGCGTACACGTCGCTCATCGAGCGCGCACGCGGCACGATCCCCGACCAGCTGGCCGACTTCCTCGATGAGCTCCTGCAGGCGGCGTCGTCCAGCACCGGGCAGTCGATCACCTTCCTCGTGCTCGGCCTGCTCATCGGCCTCTGGCTGGCCGGCAACGTGGCCGGGTCGATCACCGACGGCCTCGATGACGCCTTCGAGCGCCCGCACCGCCCGTGGCTCAAGGGCAAGGTGCGGGCGATCCTCGCCGCCGTGGTCACCGCGCTGGTGTTCGTGGTGGCCACCCTGCTGTCGGTGATCGGCCCGCCGGTGCTGCAGTGGGCGGTGGAGCAGGTGGGGGCGGGGCAGGCCACGCAGGTGCTGGTGCAGGTGGGCGTGGCCCTCGCGGGCGCGGCGATCTTCTGGGGCTTCCTGGTGCTGGTGTACCGCTACGCCCCCAACGACGCCGCGGCGCGATCGCGCCACGCGCTGCCCGGCGCGGTGGTGGGGGTGATCGGCTGGATCATCGTGGCCAGCTTCTTCCGCCTGTATGTCGACAACTTCGGCTCGTACAACCGCGTGTACGGCAGCCTCGGCGCCGTGGTGATCTTCCTGGTGTTCCTCTACCTCACCGGCCTGGTGATCCTCATCGGCGGCGAGACCTCCGCGGAGCTCGCCGAGCGGGATGGCGCCGGTGAGGTGCCGGATGACGCGCCGGGTGGATCCGGCATGGCCGCCTAGGCGCGGGCGCGACCCTCGTCGAGGTCATCGGGGTTGTTCACGCCCAGGCGATCGAACCACATCGACAGCGGCCAGTTGAGCGCCCAGAGGAGGGGCGACCAGCCGCCGAGGAGTCCCGCGAAGGGGATGGGCAGCAGGAACAGCCCCACGCGCAGGTAGGCCCGCCAGTTCCAGCCGCCCAGCGCCGCATGGCGCAGCCAGATCATGCTGAGGCTGCAGAGGGCCATGATGCCGGCGTAGACGGCCGTGGTGAGGTACGAGCGCGGATCATCCAAGAAGAACTCCAGCCCGAAGGGCAGCAGGCAGATGAGGGCGAGGAACGTCATGTTGGCCACCAGCACGTGACGGTCGGTCTGATCGCCCAGGCGCACGAAGATGTCGTGGTGGCGCACCCAGAAGCCCACGATCACGGCGAACGTGATGAGGAAGTAGATGATCTGCGGCCCCGTGTCGGTCCAGAAGGCGTGCACCAGCGTCTCGCCGCGAGCCGGCACGGGCGGGTCGATGCGCAGCACCATCAGCGTGATGGCCACCGCGAGCACGGCGTCCGAGAAGAACTCGAGCCGCTTGCTGTCGATCGTTCCCTGGGGTTGCATGCGCGTCAGCCCTGGCAGCCCGGGCACCAGTAGGTGGTGCGGTTGGCGTCGCCCTGGCCGCGCGATCGTACCGGGGCGCCGCACCGGCGGCACGGGCGGCCCCTGCGGCCGTACACCCAGGTGCGCTCTCCGGGGCGGGCGGTGCCGAGCGGTGGGCGGTAGGTGCGGATGCGCCCACGATCGCGCACGCCCGTGGCCAGCAGTTCGGCGCCGATCGCCCCGATCGACTCGGCCTCCTTGGCCGTGAGCGTTCCCACCTGCCGCCAGGGGTCGACGCCCGCGAGGAACAGCGTCTCGCTCTTGTAGACGTTGCCGATGCCGCTCATCACCCGCTGGTCCATCACGGCGTCGCCCACGGCACGTGTGGGCTCGATGGCCAGCAGGCGAAGGCCGATCGCGGCCGGGTCGGCGTCGTCGCCCAGCAGGTCGGGCCCGAGGGCGTCGATGCGGGGCATCGGCTCGCCCGGCTCGAGCAGCGTGAGCTCCGGGCCGCGGAACTGGGCCACCACGGCGTCATCCGTGCCGATCGCCAGCCACAGGCCGCGCTCGGGAATGGTCGCGTTGGCGTCGTAGGTGCGCCACACGCCACCCATGCGCAGGTGGGAGTGCAGCAGGCGCCCGCTGCGGAAGCGGAACAGGTGGTGCTTGCCACGGGCCTCCATGCGGTCGAGTACGTCGCCCATCAGGCGCTCGTCGATGCGCTGGGGCGCCAGGCGCGGCTCGGCCACCTGCACCCGCGTGATGGGGCTGCCCGCGATGGCGCGCGTGAGCACGATGGCGTTGCGGTGGCTCACCTGCCCCTCGGGCATCAGTCGCCGGCCTCCATGCCGCGGTAGCCGGCGCGGAAGCCCGCGCGCTCCATGGCCGGCGCCGCGGGGGAGTCGGCCGCCGGCGCGCCGTCGATGCGCTCGATGCGCAGCCGCCGCGCGCGGTCGGCGCCGGCCCACTGCACGAGGGCGCGTAGCGCCGGCTCGAGGAAGGGGTGGTCGGGCGCCACGAGCGTGGTCATGGTGCGCCCGCCGCGCTCCACGTGGGCGATGGGCACGCCATCGGCCAGCACCACCTGCGCGCCATACACCCGCGACGGAGACCTGCCCCCCTCGCGCTTAGGCCACGGCAGCGCCGCGCCGTACGGCTGCGCCGGGTCGGCCGCGCCGATGATGAGCACGTCGGGCTCGTCCCCCTCCAGGCGGTCCACGCGCAGGTCGCGCAGGCGGTCGATTGCCCCCGGCAGCGCGAACTGCGCCCCGCCGAGCCCCTCCACGAAGTACCCGCGGCGGCACAGGCCGAGGGTCTCCATCTGGCCCAGGTCGGGGTACACGGCGCTGAACCCGCCGGGGATGCCCTCGCCCATCACGGCGCCGCGGGTGACGATGCCGTGGCGGTCGAGCAGTATCTCGGCCAGCGCCCGGCGGCGGTCGGCCACCGACGGCGCCCGTTCGAACAGCGGGGCGGTAAGCGCCCAGCGCCCCCCGGTGAGCGCGGCGCGACCGCCGCGCATGCGGGCCGATCGGCCCCAAGTGCGCCCGCGCGGCGCGCGGGCCGACGCCGCGCGCTGGGTGCCGCGGGGTCCCGAGCGCAGGGGGGTCCAGAGGTCGTTGGTCACCTCGCCCGCCCACACCAGCGCCCACAGGGCGGCCACGGCCTCGTCGCGCGGCACGTCGGCGATGTCGATGAGGTCGTCCAGGAACTGCGCGCCGTTGGCGAGCGCGGCGCGCATGCGGTCGGCGGCCTCGCCCTCGGGGGTGGCGTCGGCGGACGGCGGCCCGAACACCGCGGCGTCCTCGCGCAGGTAGATGGCCACGCGGCCGCCGCCGCCCGACCCCAGCGACCCGGCGCCCACCCATGTGATCTCCCCGGCGGCCGCCAGCTGGTCGAGCCATGCGGGCGAGTACGAGCCCAGGCGGCGGGGGAAGGTCTCGCCCTCCCACTGGGCCGCGGGCAGCGCGATGCCCTGAAGGCCCGAAATGGCGTCGCGCAGGGCATCGGGCCCGGGCGGGGAGTCGGGCCGATCGATGCGCTGCCACTGCGGCAGGAACCTCGCGAGCACCTCGGGGTCGGTGGGCTCCACCTCGCGCCTGAGGCGCGCCATGCTCATGCGACGCAGGCGACGCAGCACCTCGGGATCGCACCATTCCTCGCCGCTTCCGCCCGGGCGCATTTGGCCGCGCACGAGGCCGCCCTCGGCCTCCATCAGGCCCAGGGTCTGCTCCACCAGCGATGGCGACGCGCCAAGGCGCCGCGCGGCATCGGCGGCGCGGAACGGCCCATGGGTGCGCGCGTAGCGGGCAAGCAGGCCCTCCAGCGCGCGCGGGGCGGGCTCGAGGAACGCATCGGGCAGCCCCGCGGGGGGCATCACCCCGAGCCCGTCGCGGTAGCGGCCGGCGTCCTCGGCGGCGATGAGGCGGTCCTCGCCGGCCACCCGTGCGCGGGCCGCCCGGCGCTCGCGCTCCAGCTGGTCGAGCACCACCGCACGCGCGCCGGGCTGCTCCATGCGGCGCGCGATCTCATCTTCCGACAGGTCGCCGAGGCGACGCAGCAGGTCGTGCACGCCGTCGGCGCCGCGGGCCGGGCGGTCGGGGTTGAGCCCCTGCAGGTCGGCCTCGAGGTCGTCGAGGGCGTCGGGGTCGATGAGCTCGCGCAGCTCGTCCTGGCCCAGCAGCTCGCGCAGCAGGTCGCGGTCGAGGGCCAGGGCCTGCGCCCGGCGCTCGGCCGCGGGGGTGTCGTCGTCGTACATGTACGACGCCACGTACTCGAACAGCAGCGCCCCGGCGAAGGGCGACGCCGAGTCGGTCTCCACCTCGGTCACCGCCACCTCGCGCGATGCGATGCGCCCCAGCAGGTCGCGCAGCGCCGGCATGTCGAACCAGTCGTTCAGGCATTCGCGGTAGGTCTCGAGGATCACCGGGAACGACCCGAACCGGCGCGCGACCTCGAGCAGCGACGACGCCTTGAGGCGCTGCTGCCACAGCGGCGTGCGGCGGCCGGGGTGCCGGCGGGGGATCAGCAGTGCGCGCGAGGCGTTCTCGCGGAAGCGCGACCCGAACAGCGCGGTGCCGCCCAGCTCGCCGAGGATGAGGTCCTCCACGTCCGCGGCGTCGGGCAGCAGCACATCGGTGGGGGGGAGGGTGTCGCCGTCCACCACGTGGCAGGCGATGCCATCGTCGCTCCAGATCACGTGCGGGTCGGTGCCGGTGGCCTCGCGCAGCCGGGCCTGGATGGCCAGCGCCCACGGGGCGTGCACGCGCGCGCCGAAGGGGGAGAGCACGCACAGGCGCCAGTCGCCGATTTCATCGCGAAAGCGCTCCACCACGATGCCGATGTCGCTGGGCACCGTGCCGGTGGCCTCCACCTGGTCGCGTACGTACTGGATCAGGTTGGCGGCCGCGCGGTCGTCGAACCGGCTGTCGGCCTTGAGGCGCGCGGTGGCATCGGCGGGATCGGCCGCGGCGAGGTCGCGCGCCATGCGTCCCACTGCCGCGCCGAGCTCGTAGGGGCGCCCCACGCCCTCGCCGCGCCAGAAGGGCACGGCGCCCGGCGCGCCCGGCGCGGGGGACACCAGCACGCGGTCGCGGGTGATCTGCTCGATGCGCCACGTGGACGCCCCCAGCATGAACGCCTGGCCCGGCCGGGCCTCGTACACCATCTCCTCGTCCAGCTCGCCCACGCGCGTGCGGCCGTCGGCCAGGAACACCCCGAACAGCCCCCGGTCGGGGATGGTGCCGGCGTTCTCCACGGCCAGGCGCCGGGCGCCGTCGCGGCCGCGCAGGGTGCCCTCGGCGCGGTCCCACACCACCCGGGGCTTGAGCTCGGCGAACTCGTCCGACGGGTAGCGGCCGGCGAGCATGTCGAGCACGCCCTCCAGCTGGTCGCGCGAGAGGTCGGCGAAGGGGTAGCTGCGGCGCGCGGTGGCCAGCACCTCGTCCACGGGCATGGGCTCGTCGCCCGACACCATGGCCACCACCTGCTGCGCCAATACGTCGAGCGGCAGCCGCGGCACGTGGGTCTCCTCGATGGCGCCCTCGCGCATGCGCTCCACCACCGCGGCGCACTCGAGCAGGTCGCCCCGGTACTTGGGGAAGATGCGCCCGCTGCTCGGCACGTCGATGCGGTGTCCGGCGCGGCCGACGCGCTGTATCCCGCGCGCCACGCTGCGCGGGCTCTCCACCTGTATCACCAGGTCTACGGCGCCCATGTCCACGCCGAGCTCGAGGCTGCTGGTGGCCACCAGCGCGGGGATTCGCCCGGCCTTCAGGTCCTCCTCGATGATCGTGCGCTGCTCGCGGGCCAGCGAGCCGTGATGGGCGCGCGCCACCTCCTCCTCGGCGAGCTCGTTCAGGCGCAGCGCCAGCCGCTCGGCCGAGCGCCGGTTGTTCACGAATATCAGCGTGCTGCGGTGGGCCTTCACGAGGTCGAGCAGCGCCGGGTACATCGCGGGCCAGATCGACCTGCGGGTGCTGCCGCCGCCGATCACGTCGAGCAGGTCCTGGCCGCCGCCGTCCTCGGGACCGCGCCCGGGCTCGGCCATGTCGCGCATGTCGTCCACGGGCACGATCACCTCGAGGTCGAGCTCCTTCACCCGACCGGCATCCACCAGGCTCACCGGGCGCGGCGTGCCGTCGTCGTCCTGTCCTCCGAGGAACCGCGCGATCTCGCTGAGCGGCCGCTGGGTGGCGCTCAGCCCGATGCGCTGGATGGGCTGCTCGGCCACGTCCTCCAGGCGCTCCAGCGACAGCGCCAGGTGGCTGCCGCGCTTGGTGCCCGCCATCGCGTGGATCTCGTCCACGATCACGCCGGTCACCCCGCGCAGCATCTCCTCGCCCTTGCTGGTGAGCAGCAGGTAGAGGCTCTCGGGAGTGGTGATGAGGATGTCCGGCGGATTGCGCAGCATGCGCTGGCGCTCGGCCTGCGGCGTGTCGCCGGTGCGCACCCCCACGGTGATCTCGGGCGGCTCGAGCCCCATGCGCCGCGCCGACTCCGCGATGCCCGCAAGCGGCCCGCGAAGATTGCGCTCCACGTCGTAGTTCAGCGCCTTGAGGGGAGAGATGTAGAGGATGCGCCCGGCCTCGACACCGCCATCGGTGACAGTCACCGGCTCCCCCTGGTGACTGTCAGCGTCCAGGGCCGACGGGGCCGCGACGAGCCGCGCCGAGGCGATCTGGTTCAGCCCCCAGAGGAACGCCGCCAGGGTCTTTCCCGACCCGGTGGGCGCCACGATGAGCGTGTGCTCGCCGGCCGCGATGTGCGGCCATCCCTGCACCTGCGGGGGAGTCGGCCCCTCGAACGCGCGCGCGAACCAGTCGGCCACCGCGGGGTGGAACGGGGCCAGCACATGCGGGGCGGGTGCCGTGGTCACGGGTGAACGCTACCGCCGCCACCGGGCGGACACGGCCCGAGCGGTGACAGTCACCACGCGGGTGGGGTGACTGTCACCGGGGGTCGCCGGGTATCATCCCATCCGTGGGTTCCGACGTCCTCACGCCGCCTGCGGAGAAGATCCGCAGTACCGGCTCAGGGGCCGGCCTGGGAAGGCCGGTCTCGGTGATCGTGATGAACGACAGCCACAACACATTCGAGGGCGTGGCGACGATCCTGTCGCAGTTCGTCCCCGGGGTGGACTACGCCAAGGGGATGAAGTTCGCGAACACCATCCACAACTCGGGGCAGGCCACCGTGTGGAGGGGCGATCATGAGCGCGCGGAACTCATCTGGGACCAGTTGAAGCAGGCGGGGCTCACCATGGCGCCGCTCGCCGACGGATAGGAGAGAGGCCGAGTGGCCGAGGAAACACGCGAACCCACCTGGTACGACCAGGCCACCGCCGCGCAGCAGGCGCAGGCCGCCGAGGTCGAGCAGGTAACCCAGAAGGCCCTGCTCAGCCGCGTGATGTTCCTCGTGGCCGTCACCTGCGGATTCACCGCCGCGGGCGCCTTCATCGCCCAGGACTTCAGCGGCGGCGCCATGATCGCCTGCTGGATCGGCGCCTTCGTGCTCATCCTGGCCAGTGGATTCATCAAGAAGCAGAGCGGCCCGCTCGGCATGACCCTGCTGTTCGTCGTCGGCCTGCTGCTCGGCATGGCCGTGGGGCCGGCGCTGCAGGTGTACGTGTCGGTGAACGGCGCCCAGGTGCTGTGGCAGGCCGCGGGCGCCACCGCGCTGTTCATCGCGGCCTTCGGCGCCTGGGGCTACGCCACCCGCCGCGACCTCGCGCCGTACGTGCGCTTCTTCTTCTGGGCGCTCATCGGCCTGATCGTCTTCGGCATCGTGATGATCTTCGTGCAGATCCCCGCGGGCTACCTGATCTGGTCGATCCTCGGCCTGGCCATCTTCGCCTTCTGGACGGCCTTCGACTTCCAGCGCCTGCGCAAGTCGACCACCGGCAACGTCGCCGTGCCGATCGCCCTGGGGATCTTCCTCGACATCTTCAACGTCTTCCTGTTCTTCCTGCAGATCTTCGGCGGGGGCGGCAGGTAGGCGCATGACCGGCTCGGACGCCCTGCTCGACGCGCTCGTCGCGCAGGGCGTCGAGGTCATATTCGGCAACCCCGGCAGCACCGAGCTGCCGTTGATGGACGCCCTGGCCGCCCCCGGGCGGCCGCGGTTCGTGCTGGGGCTCACCGAGCCCGTGGTGATGGGCATGGCCGACGGCTACGCGCAGGCATCGGGGCGCCTCGGGGTGGCCCTTGTGCATGTGCAGCCGGGAATGGCCAACGCCATGAGCGGGGTGCTCAACGCCGCGCGTGCCCGGGTTCCGCTGCTGGTGATCGTGGGGCAGCAGCTCTCGTCGATGCTCCCGGGCGCGCCCTTCCTCGGCGGGGATGTCATCGGCATGGCCCGCCCGCTCGCCCGCTATGCGGAGGAGGTCACCCACCCGTCGCTGCTCGGCTCCATGCTGGTGGATGCCGTGAGGGCCGCATTCGGCCCGCCCGCGGGCCCGGCGGTGCTGAGCATCCCGCTCGAGGCACAGGCGGGTGCGGGCGATCCGCTGCCGGCCCTGCCCACCGGGCCGCAGCGCCTCGACCCGCCCGATGCCGCAGAGCTCGGTCGCGCGGCCGCCCTGCTGGCCGGGGCAGCGTCGCCGGTGATCCTGGCCGGGGACGGCGTGGCGCATGACCATGCCCACGCCGAGCTGTCTTCGCTGGCTGCCCGGCTGGGCGCGCCGGTGATGGGCGAGCCATTCGCCGCCCTCATGCCGCTCGACACCGACGACCCCGCCTGGGCCGGCCCCATGCCCCGCGCCGCCGCGCCCATTCGCCAGGCGCTGGCCGGCCACGATGTGGTGCTCGCCGTGGGAATGCCGGTGTTCCGGCTCTTTGGCTGGAGCCCGGGGTCACCCATGCCCGGTGGCGCCCGGCTGATCCACGTGGATGTCGACCCCGAGGAGATCGGGCGCATGATCGCCCCCGACGTGGGAATCGTGGCTGAGCCGGGTGATGCCCTGCGCGGACTGCTCGCCCTCTTGGGCGGGGACGGCTCCGGGCTGGGCGGCGATGGCGATGCCGCGGGCGAATCGTCTCCACCGGAGAGCGCCCTCGAGGCCGCCGCCGCTCGCCACGCAACGCTGGCCACGGCGCACGAGGCGGCGCGCGCCAACGCCCGGGCCGAGCTGCGTGCCCGCGCCGACGGGGCCGAGGTGATCACCCCCGCTGCGCTGTCGGCGGCGCTGGGGGAGGGGGTCGCCCTCGCCGACCTGGTGGTGGACGAGGGCATCACCTCCACCCGCGATCTGCGCGTCGCCCTCGGCGGCCGCGACGTGGGCTCGTGCATGTGGCATCGGGGCAGCGCGCTGGGCTGGGGCCTGCCTGCCGCGGTGGGCGGGGCCATCGCCGATCCCACGCGCCGCGTGGTGTGCGCGCAGGGCGACGGCTCGCTCATGTTCGGGGTGCATGCCCTCTGGACCGCTGCGCACGAGCGCTGCCGCCTGGCGCTCATCGTGGCCGACAACTCGTCGTACGAGATCCTGCGCGCGGGAATGGAGGGGCTCACCGGCACCCCGCAGGGAGGGTGGCCCGGTCTGGAGGTCACCGACCCGCCACTGGATATCGCCGGCATCTGCTGCGGCTTCGGGGCCAGCGCCGAGTCGGTGACCGACCCCGCGGATCTCCCCGCGGCCATCGGCGACATGCTCGCCCGCGCCGAGCACGGACCCGCGGTGCTGGTGGCCCGGGTGGAGGGCCTGACGCCCGCCGTGGGCGGTCCGCTGGACGGGGCGCTGGCCTAGCGCGGGTCGGGGACCCCCGGGTGGGTCGGCGACCTAGGGCGGGGTGATGACCCCGCTGGCGCCGAGCTTCGCCGCCGACGTGCCGAAGTCGGCACGCGAGAGCGCCGCCACGTCGCGCACGCTCGACCCGCCCGGGGATGGCACGCCGTCGCCCGAGAGGCGCACGGGGGCGAGCGATCCCGACTCGAACCGCCCGTCGGGCGCGAGCTTCACCTTCAGCACCCCGCTCTGGCCCGCGTATGAGGCCGTGCCGAACACCTTGTAGCCCAGGAAGTTGCCGAGGCTGTAGGCGATGAGGCGTCCGTTGCGGAACTCCATGCCGCGCATCACGTGTGGACCGTGGCCGATGACCAGGTCGGCGCCGGCATCCACCAGCCCGCGGGCCAGGCGACGGGTCTCACCGCGCGGCTCGCCCAGGTAGGTCTCCGCGCCCTGGGGCACGCTGCGGTAGGCCGTGCCCTCCGCGCCGCCGTGGAAGCTGGCGATCACGATCGGGGCCATGCCCGCGGCCTTCCTCACCAGGCGCTGCGCGCCGGGGATGTCGAGCGAGTTCTGGCTCCACGCATACGGCGCGAGCCCCACCACCGCCACCTTGGTGCCGTTCGGCAGCGTCTGCACGGCGATCTCGCCCGGCCGGCCGGCGTGCAGGATCCCCACCGAATCGAGGGCGCGAACCGTCGACCGGATGCCCGCCGTGCCCCAGTCGTTCGAGTGGTTGTTGGCGATGCTCATCACCGTGAAGCCCGCGTTCTTCAGGTTGCGCGCATACGACGGCGGGCTGGCGAACGCGTAGCAGCTGCCACCGCTTCCGCTACCGCACTTCGCGCTGGGGCCGGTGGCCAGCGCCGACTCGAGGTTGCCGAACACCACATCGCTCTTGAGTAGCGGCTTGACGCCGGTGAAGAGAGTGGATCCCCCGGCCGGCGGCAGCCCGAACTCGGGCGTGCCCATCACAGTGTCGCCCACGGCGGCCACCGACACGCCGGACGCGCCCGGCGCCGCGGTGGCGCCATCGCCAGTGGTCGGGGCGGTCGGGGTGGCGGCGGCTACCTGCTGCTCGCCTTGGCTGCTGCCTGGAGCCTGCCCCGACGCCGTCGCGGCCGCACCCTCGGCATTCGCCGTGGTGACCGTGGGATCCGACCCGGTGCCCGATGCCACCACCGCCACCAGCCCCACCACGGCCACCACGCACAGGCCGGCCAGCACGCGGTTCTGCTTCACCCGCGTGGAGGTGGGGCGACGGCGCTGCGGAGGCCTGCGGCGGGACGGGGACGTCATCACAGCGAAGTTAGCCGTACATGGGGGGCATCCTGCCCCCCGCCGGTCACAGTGATAGCCTCCCGACCCTGATCTAGTCCGCCTAGTCCATACGGGGGTGGGGATGGCACGGGTGACGGTGGGGATGCACGAGGCGAAGACCCACTTCTCGCGCCTCGTGCGCCGCGCGCAGGATGGCGACGACGTGGTGGTGGAGAACAACGGCACTCCGGTGGCGCGCATCGTGCCGTTCACCGGGGACAACCCCCGCCGCCGCGCGCGCGGAATGCTCAAGGGGAAGATCTGGATGTCCGATGACTGCTGGGACCCGGACCCCGAACTCGAGCGCCTGTTCTACGAGGGGGATCTGTGAGGGATCGCGCATGAGGGTGCTCATCGACAGCGCCGCACTCCTCTGGTGGTTCGCGGCAGATGACCGTCTGGGATCGGGGGCGGCCGAACTGATCGAGGATCCCTCCACGGAGGCGTATGTGAGCGTGGCTTCGGCCTGGGAGATCGGCATGAAAAAGGCCTCGGGCAAGCTGCGCGTGGAGGGCGACGTGCCGGACTGGCTCGAGGCGGGCCTGATGTACGACCTTCCGGTGCGCATGCGGCACGCCCAGGCAGCAGCGGCACTTCCCATGCACCACCGCGACCCCTTCGACCGCATGCTCGTGGCGCAGGCGATCGCCGAGGGCCTGGTGCTGATCACGCCCGACGAGGCGCTCAGGCGCTACGAGGTGCCGCTCATCGACGCCCGGGCCTAGCGCCGGGCCCGCGCCTTCGGGCCTGGTGCGGGCTTACGACTCGGCCTGACCCGGGCCGCCCGCCAGCAGGGCATCGATGATCGCCTGCTCGACGTCGTCGCGGCTGAGGCCGGGGGCGAGGTGGGCGATGCCCGCAGTGCGTGCGGCCAGGTCGTCGGCTGCATCGGGCGGCGCGGCCACGGCCCGGGCCAGGCGCGCGGAGTCGAGCCGCATCGGCACGCCCACCTGGATTATCGCCCCCGCCGTGCGCCGCACCTGCGACAGGCCCAGCACCTTGCGCTGGCCCACCACGACCTCCCACGGCGACAGCCCGCCGAAGCACATCGCGGCGGCGGCCCCGCGCGGCCACTCGCGCGCCTCCGCGGGCGGCAGCGCGCGGGCCCCGGCCACGCCGAGGCCTTCCAGTGCGCTGGCCACGGCCTGGCCCACCCACCGGTAGGCCTCCACCACGTCAACGGGAAGCAGCGGGTGCCCCGCAGGCAGGATGACGTCGATGGCGATGAGGTCGTCGTCCCACAGCACCGGGCCGCCGCCCGACGGCCGCATCACCACGTCGAGCCCCTCGGCCTGCGCCGCGGCGACATCCACATCGCCCCGCTGCGCACGCCCTACCGTGATCGCCGCAGGCGCCACGCGGTGCACCACCAGCACCGGGCCATCGTGCACGGGCGGGCGCGCCACAGGGTCCGTGGCGCCGGCGCCGCACCCGGGGCCCTCCTTCCGTGCCAGCAAAGCCTCCGACATCGCCAGCGCCTCGGGCACCGGCTGCGGGTCCGGTCGCTCCACCCGCCATGCCGCGGGCGGCGCCGGCACTGCTACGAGAGGTAGGGCGCCACGCCCTCGCCCTGCTGGGCGGCGTCCATCACCATCTCGCTGATGGTCGGGTGCGCGTGGATGATCTCGCCGAGGTCGCGCATGGTGTAGCCGTCGCTGATGGCCACGCCCACCTCGTGGATCATCTCCACGGCGTGCGCGCCCATGATCGTGGCGCCCAGCAGCAGGTCGGTGTCGGCGTCGGCCACCAGCTGGGCGAAGCCGTCGGGCTCGCCCTCGCCCAGCGCCTTGCCCGACCCCGCGAAGCGCGCCTGGCCGATCTTCACCTCGATGCCGGCCTCGGCGGCGGTGTCGCGGTTGAGGCCCACGGTGGCGATCTCGGGGTGGGTGTAGATGCAGGCCGGCACCACGGTGCGGTCCATCGGCACCATGTGCGGGCCGAGGATGTTCTCGGCGGCGCGCGCGCCCTCGGCCGACGCCAGGTGCGCCAGCTGCATGCCCCCGATGCAGTCGCCCGCCGCCCAGATCTTCGGGTTGGCCGTGCGCAGGAACTCATCCACCACCACGTGGCCGCGCTCGTTCACCTCGACGCCGGCGTCCTCGAGCCCGATGTGGTGGGTCTGCGGCTTGCGGCCGATCGACACCAGAAGCTTCTCTGCCGACAGCTCGGTGCCGTCGTCCAGCCGGATGCTGATGCCATCGTCCGAGTAGGAGGTGACCTCCTCGAGGCGCCGGCCCAGGTGGATCTCGGCGCCGTCCTTCTCGAGCGTCTTCTGGAACTGCTTCGCCGTGCGCGCGTCGATGCCCAGCAGGATGCGGTCGAGCATCTCCACCATGGTGATCTTCACGCCGAGCGGCTGGAAGAGGCTGGCGAACTCGCAGCCGATCACCCCGGCGCCCAGCACGATCATGCTCTCGGGCACCTCGGGCATCACCAGCACGTCGTTGCTGGTGAGCACCGCCGGGTTGTCCATGTCGATGCCGGGAAGGCCCGCCGGCTCGGTGCCCACCGCCACGATGAGGTGGTCGTACTCGTACCGCGTGCCGTCCGCCACCACGGCGTCGCCCTCCACCACGCCCTGGCCACGCGCCACGGTGACGCCCTTGCGCTCGCAGGCACCCTCCACGCCCCCGCGCATGCGCAGCACGATGTCGTCCTTGCGGGCCATCATGGCGGCGAAGTCGTAGCCCACCTCGCCCACGAGGATCCCGAACTCCTTGGCCTCGCGGATCTTGCGAAGCAGGTCGCTCGCGGCAAGCAGCGCCTTGGTGGGGATGCAGCCCCAGTTGAGGCAGGTGCCGCCCAGCTCGGCGCGCTCCACCAGCACCACCTGGGCGCCCATCTGCGCCGCGCGCAGCGCCGCGACGTCGCCGCCGGGACCTCCGCCCAGCACCACCACCCGCGGCCCGTCGGTCATCCGAACGTCATCTCCCTGCCCGCGAGGGCATCCTCGAGCACGCGCGCCTGCTCGAGCTGGTGGGTCTGCGGGTAGCCCTCGCTCACCGACGCGCGCGCCGGGCGGCCGATGTACTCGAAGCTCTCGATGGGCAGCAGGCGCTCGATGCGGCGGGTCACGAACGACCAGGCGCCCATGTTGCGCGGCTCCTCCTGCACCCACTGCACGGTCTCGAGGTTGGGGTAGCTCTCGAACAGGGCGAGGATCTCCTCGCGCGGGAACGGATACAGCTGCTCGATGCGGCCGATCGCCAGCTCGGGGTGGTTCTCGCGGTCGGCGTGGGTGTCGAGCTCGTGGAAGATCTTGCCGGTGCACAGCAGCAGGCGGGTGACCTTCTCGGGGTCGGTCACGCGCGGGTCGGGCAGCACGGGCTCGAAGCGACCCTTGGTGAGGTCGTCGAGGCTGCTCGACGCGGCCTTGGCGCGCAGCAGGCTCTTGGGCGTGAACACCACCAGCGGGCGGATCTCGTCGAGCAGGCCCTGGCGGCGCAGCAGGTGGAAGTAGTTGGCGGCCGTGGAGCAGTTGGCGATGCGCAGGTTGCCCTCGGCGGCCAGGCGCAGGAAGCGTTCGGGGCGACCGGACGAGTGCTCGGGCCCGTTGCCCTCGTAGCCGTGCGGTAGCAGCAGCGTGAGGCGCGAGCGCACGCCCCACTTGGCCTCGCCGGCGGCGAGGAACTGATCGACCATGATCTGCGCGCCGTTGGCGAAGTCGCCGTACTGGGCCTCCCACAGCACCAGCGCCTCGTGCGCGGTGGTGGAGTAGCCGTACTCGAAGCCCACGCACGCGGCCTCCGACAGCGGGCTGTTGTGCAGCTCGAACGATGCCTTGGCACGCAGCAGGTGCTGCATGGGCACGTACACCTCGCCCTTGTGGGGCTGGTAGGTGGCCTCATCCGCGCTGTGGTGCAGCTCGAGGTGCCGCTGCGTGAAGGTGCCGCGGGCCACGTCCTGGCCGGTGAGCCGGATCGGCACGCCCTCGGTGAGCAGCGACGCGAAGGCCAGCGCCTCGGCGTGCGACCAGGTGATGCCCCCCTCTTCGCCCAGCGCGGCGCGGCGGCGCTCGAGCTGCGGGGTGAGCTTGCCGTGCACCGGGAAGCCGTCGGGCGGCACGTGCAGCTGCTCGTTGAGGCTGCGCAGGGTGGACGCGCTCACGCGGGTCTTCACCACCTGCGTCTTGGCGCGGCGGCGCTTGTCGCGCGAGCTCTCCTGGTCGGACCCCTGCTCGAGCCCCGACTGCACGCGCTTGTGGGCCGACGACATGCGATCCTCGGCGGCGGCGACCATCGCCGAGTAGTCGTCCTCGGAGATCACCCGGTCGGCGATGAGGCGATCGGCGTAGATGCGCGCCACCGTGGGGTGCTCCTTGATGGTGCGCGCCATCACGGGCTGGGTGTAGGCGGGCTCGTCGAGCTCGTTGTGGCCCAGGCGCCGGTAGCCGATGAGGTCGATGAGCACGTCGTGGCCGAACCGCGCGCGGAACTGCACGGCGAGGTTCACGGCCGCGATGCAGGCGTCAACGTCGTCGGCGTTCACATGGACGATGGGCATGTCGAAGCCCTTGGCCATGTCGCTGGCGTAGCGCGTGGAGCGGCTGTCCTCGGGGTCGGTGGTGAAGCCCACCTGGTTGTTGACGATCACGTGGATCGTGCCGCCCGTGGAGTAGCCCACCAGGCCCTGCAGGTTGAGGGTCTCGGCCACCACGCCCTGGCCCGGGAATGCCGCGTCGCCGTGGATCAGCAGGGCCACGGCGCGGTCGGGCTGGTGCTCGGCGATGTTGGTGGCGCGGATCGTCTGCTTGGCGCGCACGCCGCCCTCGGCCACGGCGTTCACCTGCTCGAGGTGGCTGGGGTTGGCGGCCAGGTGCACGTGCACCGACTTGCCGGCCCGGGCCTTGAAGGTGCCCGCGGCGCCCAGGTGGTACTTCACGTCGCCGGCGGCCGCGTAGGGCTCGCCGTCGGCGTGCTCGTCGTCGGCCTCGTGCTCCATCTGGCCCTCGAACTCGGCGAGGATCGACTCGGCCGGCCGGCCCACCGTGTGCATGATGCTGGCCAGGCGTCCGCGGTGCGCCATGCCGATGTGCACCTCGGGCACGCCGGCCTCGGCAAGGCGCTGGATGGCCTCGTCCATCATGGGGATGAGCGCATCGCAGCCCTCGAGCGAGAAGGTCTTCTGGCCCAGGTACGTGCGGCGCAGGAACCGCTCGAACACCTCCACCGACACCAGGCGCTCGAGCGTGGCGCGGCGCTCGTCGCGCGGCAGCGGGGTGCGCACCTGCCCCGACTCGATGAACTCGCGCAGCCACTGGCGCTGGTCGTGGTCGGAGATGTGCTCGATCTCGTAGGCGATGGTGCCGCAGTAGGTGTCCTTGAGGGCCGGATAGGCCTCGGCGAACGTGGCGCCGGGCACGGCCACCCCCAGCAGGGACGCCGGCACCAGCTTCATGTGCTCGGGCGTGAGGCCCACCCATGCGGGCTCGAGCGACGGGTCGCCCGGCGGCGGCGAGCCCAGCGGGTCGAGGTGCGCGGCCAGGTGGCCGTAGGTGCGGAACGACCGCAGCAGTGACATGGCGCCGGCCAGGGCCTTGAGGGTGTCCTCGTCTGCGCTGGCGGCCACGGCCGGTGCGGCCCCCTCGGGCGCGGCGGCCTGCGGGGTGAAGTCGAGCGGCGGCTGGGCCGGTAGGCCGAGCGCCTGGCGGATCTCGTCGTAGAAGCCCTCGCCCCCGGCCAGCAGGCCCGCGATGTCGCGCAGGAAGGCCCCGCTCTCAGCGCCCTGGATGACCCGGTGGTCGTAGGTGGAGGTGACCGTCATCACCTTCGACACGCCCCACACCTTCAGCAGGTCGTCGGGCACGCCCTCCATGCCGGGAGGCCAGGTGATGCCGCCGGTGGCCACGATCGTGCCCTGCCCCGGCATGAGGCGCGGCACCGATGCATTGGTGCCGAACCCACCGGGGTTGGTGAGCGTGACGCCGGCGCCCTTGAGCTCGTCGGGGCTGATCTTTCCCACGCGCGAGCGCTGGATGAGGTCGTCGAACGCCGCGCGGAATCCCTGGAAGCCCAGCGCCCCGCAGTCGCGGATCACCGGCACCAGCAACGATCGGCTGCCGTCCTTGCGCTCCACGTCCACGGCGATGCCCAGGTTCACGGCCTCGCGCGGCACCTTGTTGGGCACGCCGTCCACGCGGGCGAAGGCCGTGCTCATCACGGGGGTCGCCTGCACGGCGCGCACGATCGCCCACGCGATGATGTGCGTGAACGACAGCTTGCCGCCACCCGCCACCGCGAGGGCCTCGTTCAGCCGCTTGCGCTCGGCGTCGAGCATCTGCACCGAGATGGTGCGGAAGGTGGTGGCCGTGGGGATCGACCGGCTGTCGTCCATGTAGTCGGCCAGCGCGGCTGCGGGGCCGGTGAGCTTCACCAGGTCCTCGCCGGGCGGCGGCGGGGGCTCGGCCATTCCCGTGCCCGAGCCGGAGTTCTCGACGTCGGCACGGCGGATGAGCCCGCCCGGCCCGGTGCCTGACACCGTCGCCAGGTCGACGCCCTGCTCGAACGCCACGCGCCGCGCGATGGGCGAGGCCGCCACGTCGCGCACGGGCGGGGTCGCAGCCGGGGCCTTCGCGGCAGGAGCCGACGCGGCGGCGGATCCCGCTGCCGGGGCGCTCGGTGCCGCGCCGCTTGCTGGCGCCGCGCCTGCGGCAATCTGCCCCAGCGGATTCACCACCTCGAAGGTCTCGCCGGCGGGCACCAGGATCTCGGTTAGCGTTCCGGCGGCGGGGGAGGGCACCTCGATGTCCACCTTGTCGGTGGATACCTCCACCACGATCTCGTCCTGCGCCACTGCCTCGCCCACGGCCTTCTTCCACTCCACCACGGTGCCCTCGACCACCGACTCCATGTCGGGCAGCTGGATGGCCACGAGGGCGGCGGGCTCGGCCGGAGCCGATGCGCCGTTTCCGGATGCGCTGTTCTCGGCCGCGGTGCCATCGGCGGGTGCCTCGGCAGCGGGCGCGGGCGCCGCGCCGTTGCCCGAGGCGATCTCGCCCAGCAGTTGGCCCACCTCCACCGCGGCGCCTGCATCGGCGGCGATCGCCGTGAGCACGCCGCCGGCGGGAGCCGGGATCTCCACGTCCACCTTGTCGGTGGTCACCTCGAGGAGGGTCTCGCCCTCCTCCACGGGGTCACCGACGGCCTTCTTCCACTCGATCACGGTTCCCTCGGTCACCGACTCGCCGAGTACGGGAAGAAGGACTTGGATCGTTGTGTCGGCCGGAGTCACGCTCGGGTACCGAGGATACGCCTGACCCCGGGCGTTGGCCCATGCTTCGGGCAACCTGCAACGCCCTCGGCCCGCGCCGATCGCGGCACGCGCATCGCCCGCATGTGCACCCGGCTAATCGAGGTCGAGGGCAAGGTCAAGTGCCGGTGCGGAGTGGGTGAGCGCGCCGACGCTCACGTAGTCCACCCCGCAGGCGGCGGCACGCGCCACGCCCTCGATGTCCATCCCGCCCGACGCCTCGGTCTCGGCGCGCCCGGCGCACAGCGCAACGGCTGCGCGCATTGTGGCCTCGTCCATGTTGTCGAGCAGCACGCGGTCGGCGCCGGCGGCGAGCGCCAGCTCCACGCCGGCCAGGTCGTCGGCCTCCACCTCCACGGGAACCCCGGGCAGCTCATCGCGCGCCCGGGCCACCGCGGAGGGAAGGTCGATGCCGCCCATGGCCAGGTGGTTGTCCTTCACCAGCACCATGTCGTGAAGGCCCATGCGGTGGTTCACGCCACCGCCGGCCGCCACCGCCTGCTTCTCGAGCGCGCGCCAGCCCGGGGTGGTCTTGCGGGTGTCCAGCACCCGCGCGGGCCGGGCCGCCTGCACGTACGCGGCCGTGAGGGTGGCGATGCCCGAGAGGTGCGACAGGCCGTTGAGCAGCGTGCGCTCGGCCGACAGCACCGCGCGCGCGGGGCCGTCCACGCCCAGCATGCTCTCGCCGGGCAAGAGCACGGCGCCGTCGGTGGCCTGCCAGGTGCCGGTCACGCCCATCTGGCGCAGCACCTCCTCGCCGAAGGCCCGGCCTGACAGCACCCCGCCCGATCGCGCCACCACGCGCCCGCGGGCGCGGGCGTCGTCGGGGATCGTCACCAGCGAGGTCACGTCGCCGCGCTCACCGAGGTCCTCTGCCAGCGCGGCGGCCACCAGGTCGGCGAGGTCCATCAGAGGTCGAGCATGCGGTCGAGGGCCAGGCGCGCCTCGGCGGCCATGTCCTCGTCCACGCTCACCACGTTCATCACCTCACCGGCCGCGAGGCTCTCGAGCGTCCACGTGAGCTTCGGCAGCGTGATGCGGTTCATCGTGACGCACGGGCAGAGGTCCTCCTTGAGGCAGAAGACCGTTTTGTCAGGGTGATTGATGCGCAGGCGGTCCACCAGGTTCCAGTCGGTGCCGATGGCCACCGTCGATCCCGCCGGCAGCTCGTCGAGGCGCCTGATGATGTACTCGGTGCTGCCGTCCTCGTCCGCGGCCTCCACCACCGGGCGCGGGCACTCGGGGTGCACGATCACCGTCACGTCGGGGTGCGCCGCGCGCGCCTCGTCGATCTGCCGCACCGTGAAACCGGTGTGCACGTTGCAGAAGCCCTTCCACAGCACGATCTCCGACGCCGCGAGTGCGTCGGGCGCGATGCCGCCGAGATCTGCCTGGCGGGGGTCCCACACCACGGGGTCGGTCGGCTGCATGCCCAGCAGGCAGGCGGTGTTGCGGCCCAGGTGCTCGTCGGGGAAGAAGAACACCATGTCGCCCTGCGCGCGAGCCCAGCGGAACGCCCGCTCGGCGTTGCCCGACGTGCAGACCGCTCCGCCGTTGCGCCCCACGAAGGCCTTCAGGTCGGCGCCGGAGTTCATGTAGGTGAGCGGCACGATGGTGCGGTCGGGGAACTGCGCGGTGATCTGCTCCCAGGCGTCGTTCACCGTGAAGATGTCCGCGCACTCGGCCAGGTGGCACCCCGCGCCGAGGTCGGGCAGCACCACGCGCTGGTGCGGCTGGCTGAGGATGTCCGCGGCCTCGGCCATGAAGTACACCCCCAGGAACACCACGAGGTCGGCACGGGTGGCCTCGGCGCCGCGGCGCGCGAGCAGGAACGAGTCGCCCGTGATGTCGGCGAACCGGATGACCTCGTGCTTCTGGTAGTGGTGACCGAGGATCACCAGGCGATCGCCCAGGGCCTCCCGTGCCGCCGTCGCGCGGGCGATCAGCTCCGCCTCGGGCACCGTCTCCTCGGGCGCCGGGATTGCGCAGGTGGGGGCGGTCGTGGTCACGCTACCTCCGTGAGGTCGATGGACGGCATGGGCGTCGGGGTGTCAGCGGCCCAGCAGGTGCGGTGCGCCTGCGAGGGGTCCGGCTCGGGGAAGTCGGTGCGGAAGTGCGCGCCGCGGCTCTCCTCGCGCGCGAGCGCGGCGAGGGCGGTGACGCGCGCGATGTCCAGCAGGCCGGCCGCCTCGGCGTCGGCGGGGCGGGGGAGGGCATCGACGGCGGCCAGGGCCTCACCGAGGCCCTGCGCATCGCGCTCAAGCCCGCAGCCCTGCCACATGATGCGCCCCACGGCGTCGCGCACCGCCGCGCCGTCGGCGGGGCCGGCCACGACGCCCCTGGGCTCCGCGCGCGGGCCCGGGGCGGGGGCGCCCCCGCCTGCGGCCACGTCGTCGGCCGCGCGGCGGCCGAGGGCGGCGGCCTCGAGCAGGCCGTTGGATGCCAGGCGGTTGGCCCCGTGCAGGCCCGTGCAGGCGCACTCGCCCACGGCCCAGAGCCCGGGGACGGTGGTGCGCCCGCGAAGGTCGGTGAGCACGCCGCCCATGGCGTAGTGCGCGGCCGGGGTGACCGGCACGGGGTCGCGGGCCAAATCGATGCCGTGCGCGGCGCAGAGCGCTGCCACCTCGGGGAACCGCGCGTGCACGCGTCCCGGATCGAGGTGCGCGAGGCTCATCACCACGTCGTGCCCGGTGTCGCGCGCGCGGCGGAACACCGCGCGCGCCACCACGTCGCGCGGCCCGAGGTCGCCCATGGGATGCACGCCCGCCATCACGGGCTCGCCGTGGCAGTCGTAGAGCATGCCGCCGGCTCCACGCACGGCCTCGCTCACCAGCGCCAGCGGGCTGGGGCCGGCCGCGAGGGCGGTGGGGTGGAACTGCACCATCTCCATGTCGGCCAGCGCCGCGCCGGCACGGCGGGCCAGCGCCGGGCCGTCGGCCGTGGCGCCCAGCGGGTTGGTGGTGCGCGCGAACAGGTGCCCTGATCCGCCGGTGGCCAGCAGCACCGCGGCGGCGTCAATCACGTGCCCGCCCGCCAGCAGCACGCCGTGCACGCCGTGATCATCCACCAGCAGGTCGTCCACCCTGGAGTACTCGATAATGGTGATGCGGTCGTTGCGCCGCACGCGCATGGCGAGGGCATCGATCACGTGCCGCCCGGTGGCATCGCCGCCGGCGTGCGCGACGCGCGGCAGGGAGTGCGCCCCCTCGCGCGCGAGCGCGATGCGGTCGCGGTCGATGTCGAAGCCCACGCCCAGGGCGGCCAGGTCGGCGATCACCCCGGGGGCATCGGCGCACAGCGCGCTCGCCGCGGAGGAGTCCACCAGGCCCGAACCCGCCTCGATGGTGTCGGCCGCGTGCGCGTGCACGGTGTCGCCGGGGCCGAGGGCGGCGGCGATGCCGCCCTGCGCCCAGCGGGTGCTGCCCTCGCCGAGCGCGCCCTTGGTGACGATCACCACGTCGCGTCGGGTGGCGATGCGTACCGCGGCCGAGAGCCCGGCCAGGCCGGATCCCACGATCACGATCGGGGTGCTGCTGGCGATTTTACGTCGAACTGACGTCATTTCGCTGTTGATTTTACGTCAGACGGACGGATGCGCAAGCATCTTTGGCGGGATCAGGCGCCCTGGAACGCGACGGGGGCGGCACATGGCCGCCCCCGGGGCGTCATGCGAAAGGGATCCCCATCCCTACACCAGGGCCGACTCCTCCACGCGACGGGCGCGTCCGATGGCCGCCTGCAGGCGGTCCCATGCGCGCTCCTCGGCGGCCATGTAGTCGTCCACGCTCGAGAACACCCCGGCCCCGCGCGATACGGCGAGGTAGTCCGAGACGGCGCGCTGGCGCAGGCGGTCGAGCGCCGTGGCCGGAACCGTGGTCTCATCGGTGATGGCGGTCATCTCGTCTCCTCGGGGTAGTCCGTGGCGTGGGTTGCAGTAACGCAGAAGCTGGACAACGATGCAAGGGGAACTGTCGAGGTTTGACCGAAACGGGCCCCATTCCGCGCAAGGCTTGTTCCTCCCCTAACCGGACGGGGCGCGCGTCAACCGGACGGGGCGCGCGTCCCGCCTGCGTTGTCATCGCCGCGAGGGCGTTCCCGCCGGCAGCGATCCGAGCAGTAGCGCACCTCATCCCAGTTGTCGGCCCACTTGCGGCGCCATGCGAAGGGGCGACCGCACGTGGCGCAGGTCTTGGTGGGCAGGTCGCCCTTGCGGCGCATGCGCCCCACCGGTCAACCCGCCACGCCGGCGGAGTGACGCCTGCCCGGCGCGAGCAGCTCGCGTGCGATGTCGTCGCGGTCCCAGAGGATCACCCCGGTGCTCTCGGCCAGCTCGATGGCGGCGGGGGTGAAGGTGCTGTTGGTCACCACCATGGCGTCGGCGGTGTCGTAGTGCATGCGGGCGGCCGCGGCCTGCTGCACTGCCGCCACGCCCACCGGGCGCGCCTGGCGCTTCGCCTGCACCACCAGCTCGTCCACGGCGCCGTGCCCCAGCACCAGGTCTGCACCGAAGTCGCCGGTCACGCGGGTGTGGCGCACGCGCCAACCCGCCGCGCGAAAGAGGATCGCCAGCCAGTCCTCGAACTCCTCGCCGGTCATGCGGTCGGCGGCACCGAGCCCACGCCGCCGCGCGAGGCCGTCGCGGCCCCGGCGCGACCAGCTGCCGATGGCCAGCGCCAGGGTGACGGCGCCGCCCACCACCACGGCCACCACGGCGGGGGCGAACAGCGCGAGCACCACCACCAGCACCCCGCCGGCGATCAGCCAGGTGAGCATCTCCATGCCGAGCCAGCGCGCCATTCGACCCATTGCCAGATGTTCGCGCACGCCTCGGCGTGACCTGCTCCCCCGTGCGTCTAGCGTTCTGCGCGTGGAGGTGACCCGCATACGCGATGGCCTGTGGCGGTGGTCGGTGCGCCAGGGTGGCGTCGAGTTGGCGTCGGCGTACCTCGAGCACGACGACGCCATGCTGCTGGTAGACCCCGTGTTGCCCCCGCCCGGCGACGACCTGGCGCGATTCGAGCGCGCGATCGCCCGCGACCTGGCGCGGCTTGGTGGCCCGGTCGTGGTGATGCTCACGCGTGCCGACGACCCGCGCGATGCCGACGCGCTCGTTGCGATGACCGGCGCCACGCGGTGGGTGCCCGGCCAGGCGCCCCCAATCTCCGTCGAGGTGATTCCCGTGGGGCACGGCGACGAGGTGGCTCTCTGGTCGCAGACGCACCGGACGCTCATGCCGGGGCGGGCGCTCACGGTGCAGGGCGGCGCGCTGGCGGCGGCCCCCGGCGTGGACCCCTCGCCGCTGTTCGCGCGCGCCCCCGAGGTGGTCATCCCATCCGTGGGGCCCATGCCCGCCTAGCCATGCCCGCCTGGCCATGCGCGAGCCGGTACGGTTCGCGCCCATGCCCGACCCCGCGCCCCTTCTGGCCCAGATGGCCGCGCTCGCCGATGCGCACCCCGATGCCCTGCGAGCAGCCGTGCGCGCATTCGACATCGGGGGCGTGCCGTTCGACGCCGACCGGCGCCCGGCCATCATGGGGGTGGTGAACCTGTCGCGCGACTCCTGGTACCGCGAGTCGGTGTCGCCATCGCCCGCGGCGGCAATCGAGAGAGGGCGCGTGCTGGCGGCCCAGGGCGCGACGATCATCGACATCGGCGCCGAGTCGACCATTCCCGGCGCCGAGCGGGTGTCGCCCGAGGACCAGCTGGCGGGCGTGCTGCCGGTCATCACCGCCCTGCGCGAGGACGGCATCGTCACCTCGGTGGAGACCTACTCGCCCGATGTGGCGCGGGTGGCGCTGGCCGCGGGAGCCGGGGTGCTCAACCTCACGGGCGTGGAGCGCGAGGACGAGATGTACGAGACAGCGGCCGAGCACGACGCCGCCGTGATCATGTGCTTCGTGCAGGGCGCGAACGTGCGCGAGGTGCAGGACCTTGTGCTGGGCGACGATCCGATCCCGGGCCTCATCGATCACTTCGGCCCGCGCGTTGAGCGCGCCGAGCAGCTCGGGGTGACGCGCCTGTTCGTCGATCCCGGCCTGGGCTTCTACTACGGCAACCTGCTCGACGGCCAGGCCCGCGTGCGTCACCAGGCCCAGGTGTTCCTCAACACCTTCCGCCTGCGCGTGCTGGGCTGGCCGGTGTGCCACGCGCTGCCGCATGCCTTCGACTTCTTCCGCGAGGAGGTCCGCACGGCGGAGCCGTTCTTCGCGGTGCTCGCCGCCATGGGTCGCACCGGGCTGTTCCGCACGCACGAGGTGCCGCGCGTGCGCGCGGTGCTCGACACCCTCGAGGCCATCGACCCGATCGGCCCGGCGTGATGACGGGGACCACCGCGTGAAGACGGGTGCCCGCGGCGAGCAGGTGATCGCCCGCCTCGACGGGCTCACCACCTGGCCGTACCGACCGCAGCTGCTGGTGGCCGTGGGCGCCGCGTGGTTCTTCGCGTTCTTCGACGTGGTGAACATCGGGTACGCGCTGCCGGTGATCTCCGACCAGTTCGGAATCTCATCGTCACGGGCCGCCATCGCCGTCACCCTCGGGCTGGTGGGCTACGTGGTGGGATCGCTGCTCGACGGGGTGATCGCCGACCGCAAGGGGCGCAAGCTCGCGCTCACGCTGTCGGTGATCGCCTTCTCGATCGGCAGCGTGATCGCCGCGCTGTCGCAGGACCTCACCTGGCTCTGCATCGGCCGGTTCATCGCCGGCATGGGCATCGGCGCCGAGATCTCCGCGGCCACCGCGTACATCGGCGAGATCAGCCCGTCCCGCCTGCGTGGCAGGGCGGGGGGGCTGGCAGCGGCCTGGGGCTACGTGGGCTTCGCGGTGGTGCCGTTCGTGTCGATGGCGCTCGTGCCGGCGTTCTCATGGGGCTGGCGCGTGCTGTTCCTCATCGGGGCCGTGGGAGGCCTCGTGGTGCTTCCGCTGCGCCTGCACCTGCCGAGCTCCCCGCGCTGGCTGGTGGCGGTGGGGCGCGTGGACGATGCCGACACCATCGTGACGGCCGCCGAGACGCGGGCGCGCGAGAAGCCCAGCCGCCTTCGCGTGACGCAGGTGCCCATCGATCGCCCGCCGCCGGTGCGCAAGCCCCACGACTTCGCGGTGTTCGCCGTGCTGTTCGTGGCCGTGTGGTTCGCGTACTACATCGGCAACTACGGCTGGCTCACGCTTGCGCCCACGCTGCTCACCGACCAGGGGTTCTCGCTCACCACCAGCATCGCATTCCTGTCGGTCACCGGCATCGGCTTCGTGGTGGGCGCCTTCACGGCGTTCGGGGTGGCCGAGCGAATCGAGCGCAAGGTCTCCATCATCGCGGCCCTGGCGGTGTGGGCGGCGGCGCTCACCACCATCGGGCTCATCCCGTCGGGCGGCGTGATCATGGCGCTGGGCTTCGTGGCCTCGGCCACCATCGGCTTCGCGGTGCCCATCATGTACGTGTACACCGGCGAGCACTTCCACTCGGCCCGGCGCGCCCGTGGGGTGTCCATCGCCGACGGAACGGGCCACATCGGCGGCGCCATCGCCCCCTACATCGTGCTGCCGGCCGCCGGGCTGTCGTTCGCCTGGGGCATGGGCGTGATGGCCCTCACGGGCATCATCGCCGCGGTGCTCGTGATGTTCGGGCGCCGGCTCAACGGCGCGCCCGCCGACTAGGCCACCCCGACTGCCACGCCCTCCTCGCCGCTGGGCGCGATGCAGGCCACGGCGTCCCGCATGCCGGCCCCCGTCATCAGCGCGCCGAGCCCAGCCGGGTCGTGCCGGAATGACTCCAGCACGCGGACGGGCCGCCCGGGCGGTATGGCCACGGTGATGCCCTCGACGTCGGCCACCATGGGCCCGGCGGGCGTCACCTCGCCCACGATCGCCAGGGAACCGGCGTCCTCCTCCCACCGCATGGCGATGTCGCCCGCGCCCCCGAGGCCGATGTCCTCGAGCACCGCCATGAGCCACGCGCGCGTGGGCGGGTTGTCGTATTGGGCCATGACGTGGTCGCGTGCGCCTGGGCGGTCGGGCAGCAGGTTGGCGCTCACCATGAGCACGTCCCCGGGGGCGAGCAGCGAGAGTGCCGGCGCCATGGACCCGGGGCCAAGCGTGGACACCACTCCGAACAGCGTGACCAGCCGCGTGCCGGGGCGGCGCGGGGCGAGCAGGGGGGAGAGGTCGTGGACGGCGGTGATGTCCACCGCCACCGCGTCGGCCTCGCCGGTGCCCGGCACCGCACCCATGGCCTCGGCCGCCGCGGTGACCAGCGGAACGCTCACGTCCACGGCGGTGGCGCACACGTCGCGGCGCCCTGCCGACACCAGCGCCCCCAGCAGGCGGCGCTCCTTCACGCCGTCGCCGCACGCCACGCCGATCACGTGCACCGGGCCACCCGGCAGCAGGGCCAGCGCGGCGCGCGCAGCGGCGTCGTAGGCCGTCAGGCCGTCGTCGGCCTGCGCGGGGGAGTGGGCCGACGCCAGCGCGCGCCACATGGCGGCCGAGCGTTCTCCCACGTAGTGGAAGCGGTTGTCCACGTGGCCGGCCTCGAGCGCGGCCAGCATTCCTGCGCGGTGGGCGGCGGGGGAGACGCTCTGGTCGATGCGCACGTCGGGCATGGCCCGATGCTACGGCCTCGGGTGCTCCGGGCCTCGGGTGCTCCGGGCCTCGGGTGCTCCAGGCCTCGGGTGCGTCAGGCCTCGGCGGCCACCTTGCGGCTCTTCGCCGCCTTGGCGCGCTTCGTGGCGTCGAGGACCGTCTTGCGCATGCGCACGTCTTCCGGGGTGACCTCCACGCACTCGTCGTCGCGCACCCATTCCAGCGCCTGCTCCAGCGACAGCGTGCGCGGGGGCACCAGGCGCTCGAGCTCGTCGGATGTGCTCGAGCGCATGTTGGTGAGCTTCTTCTCCTTGCAGATGTTCACGTCGAGGTCGTCGCCGCGGGAGTTCTCGCCCACGATCATGCCCTCGTACACCGCGTCGCCCGGCTCCACGAACAGCACGCCGCGCTCCTGCAGGCCGAACATCGCGAAGGTGGTCACCACGCCGGTGCGGTCGGCCACCAGGCTGCCGCGCGTGCGCGTGCGGATCTCCCCCTGCCACGGCTGCCAGCTGTCGAACACCGAGTGCAGCAGGCCGGTGCCGCGGGTCTCGGTGAGGAACTCCGTGCGGAACCCCACCAGGCCGCGGGCCGGCACCAGGTAGTCGAGGCGCGTCCAGCCGGTGCCGTGGTTCACCACCTGCTCCATGCGGCCCTTTCGCAGGGCCAGCAGCTGCGTGACCACGCCCATCATGTCCTCGGGCACGTCGATCGTCACGCGCTCCATGGGCTCGTGGCGCACGCCGTCGATGTCGCGGATCAGCACCTCGGGCTTGCCCACCGTCAGCTCGAAGCCCTCGCGCCGCATGGTCTCCACCAGCACGGCCAGCTGCAGCTCTCCGCGCCCCTGCACCTCCCAGGTGTCGGGGCGGTCGGTGCCCTGCACGCGCAGCGACACGTTTCCGATGAGCTCCTGGTCGAGGCGGTCCTTCAGCATGCGGGCGGTGAGCTTGGTGCCCTCGCGGCCGGCGAGCACGGATGTGTTGATGCCGATCGTGAGGCCCAGGCTGGGCTCGTCCACGGTGATCACCGGCAGGGGATTGGGGTGCTCGCCATCGGCAAGGGTCTCGCCGATGGTGATCTCCTCGATGCCGGCCACCGCGATGATGTCGCCGGGGCCGGCCTCGTCCACCGCCACGCGGTCGAGCTCCTTGGTGAGGAACAGCTCGGCCACCTTCACGGACTGCACCGACCCATCGGCCCGGCACCACGCCACCTGTTGGGCCTTGCGAATGGTGCCCTCGTGCACGCGGCAGATGGCCAGGCGGCCCAGGTAGCTGTCGGCCGCCAGGTTGGTGACCAGCGCCTGCAGCGGCGCGCCCTCGGTGTACTCCGGCGGCGGCACGGTGTCGCGCAGCACGTCGAACAACACCGAGAGATCGGGCCCCTGCTCGTCGGCCGACAGCGATGCCGTGCCGGCCTTGGCGTTGGCGTACACGATGGGGAAGTCGATCTGCGCCTCGTCGGCGCCGAGGTCCATGAACAGCTCATAGACCTCGTCCACCACCTCCGCGGCCCGGGCGTCGGGGCGGTCGATCTTGTTGATCACCAGCACCACCGGCAGGCGGGCCTCCAGCGCCTTGCGCAGCACGAAGCGCGTCTGGGGGAGGGGGCCCTCCGAGGCGTCCACCAGCAGCAGCACGCCGTCCACCATGTAGAGCCCGCGCTCCACCTCGCCGCCGAAGTCGGCGTGGCCGGGGGTGTCGATGATGTTGATGGTCATGTCCCCGCGGCCCACGGCGGTGTTCTTGGCGAGGATCGTGATGCCCTTCTCGCGCTCGAGGTCGCCCGAGTCCATCACGCGCGTCTGCACGTCCTGGTTGTCGCGGAACGCGCCGCTCTGCCAGAGCATGGCGTCCACGAGGGTGGTCTTGCCGTGGTCCACATGGGCCACGATCGCCACGTTGCGCAGGTCTTCCCGGTCAGGCACGGCGGCGGACGTTAGCCCATGGCCCGGGGCGGGGCGGCCGCGCCCACCCGCCGACGCCGCGGGCGCATCCGTCACCGTTCGTCCGCAACGGGTACCGTCACCGGATGATGCCCGTCCCCCGCATCACCGTCGCGGCCCTCGGCACCGCCCTCGTGGTGGGCGCGCTGGGCGCTGGCCAGGCTGCGTCGGCGCCCCGCTGCCGCGTGGTGGCCGACCCCACCCCGGCGCGGCACACCGTGTGCCGCAACATGGACCTGCGCCGCGCCAACCTCGCGGGCCGTGACCTGCGGTACGCGGAGTTCACGCGCTCGTCCATGCAGCGGTCCACCCTGCGCGGTGCCGACCTCCGCGGAGCCCGCCTGCAGTTGGCCAACCTCACGCGGGCGGACCTCTCGTCGGCCAATGCCGCCGGCGCGCGCATGACGGCGGCCGGCCTCACCGCGGCCAACCTCAGCGGGGCCGACTTCAGTGGCGCGCGGCTCGACGGGGCCATCTTCTTCACCAACGCCAACATGACGGGCACGGACTTCACGGGGGCCAACCTGACAAGCGCCTTCATGCGCGGGGCCACGGTGACGGGGGCCGTCTTCGCGGGAGCCCGGATGCGCGACCTGGCCGGCGTGCAGACGGCCGGTCAGCCCGCGTCGGTGCCGTCCGGCTGGCGCGTGGTGCAGGGCACCTTCGCCGGCCCGACCGCCAACATGTGGAGCGCGTCGTTCACTGATGCAGACCTCTCGGGCATCGACCTCTCCGGCGCCAACCTCACCTACGTGTCCATGCTCGGGAACACCACCCTGCGCGGCACCCCGATGGCGGGCGCCGTCACCGACGGCATGACCTGGAGCTGGAACTTCTCCGCAAAAAGGGCAGAGGGCGGGCCTGATGGCGGCACCGTGATCTGCCCCAATGGCTCCGTGGCCATCCCCGGCTACGCGAGCGGACTCCCGGGAGCGTCCCCCGTTGGCTGCTGATCCGCACACGCCGCGCCGTCGTCCCCGCCTGGTGCTCGGCGGGCTCGCCGCGTGCGCAGTGGTGGCAGGCGTGGGCGCCGCCGCCGCGGTGGTGACCGCGGCCACTGCCGACCCGCCGCCGTGCGAGGCCTGCCAGGGCTTCGCCACGGGTGAGGCGCTGCGCGACCCGCCGGTCATGCAGTCGCGGGGCGGGCTGCTGGACGTCGTGATGACGCCGCGCACGCGCACCGTGGACATCGCGGGCCGTGGCGTGTCGAGCCAGACCTACGCGTCCACGTTCGCCGCGCCCACGTGGGTCGTGGATCCCGGGGACGACCTGAATGTGCTGCTGCGCAACCGCCTGCCTGCCGGCTACCTGCCCGAGACGCAGGACCTGAGCAACTTCGTGCAGCGCAAGGGCGCCATCACCAACCTGCATGTACACGGCCTGCACGTGTCGCCCGACGCGCCGCAGGACGACGTGTTCCTCACCATCCGCCCCGGGCAGAACTACCAGTACCGGTACCGGCTGCCCGCCAACCACCCCTCGGGCGTCTTCTGGTACCACCCGCACCACCACCGGTTCGTCGACATGCAGACGTTCGCGGGCCAGGCGGGCACCATCATCGTGCGGGGTGGCCTCGACCGCCTGCCCGGCGTCGGCGATCTCCGCGACAGGGTGATGGTCTTCCAGAACCCCGAGGTGCGGGGCTCGTCCACCGCGGCGAGCCAGGCCAAGCCCCCGAAGGACCGCCTCATCCTGATCAACGGCCAGCTCCAGCCGCGCATCGACATCCGGCCGGGCGAGTCGCAGCGGTGGAGGTTGGTCAACGCATCCACCGAGCGGTTCCTGAAGTTCCTGCCGGTGGGCGGCGAGTACTTCCTGCTGGCGCGCGATGGCGTGACGCTGCGTACCCCGCAGCGGCTGTCGAGCCTCTTCCTGGCCCCCGGCCAGCGGTTCGAGGTGCTCGTGCGCGCCGGTTCGCGCCGCGGCGACTTCAAGCTCGTGCAGCAGTACTTCAAGCAACGCCCGACGCCGTTCGGCATCCAGCCCGAGGTCCAGGTGGCCACCGTGCGCGTGGGCGGCGACGCCCAGTCGCCGCGGCCGGTGCCGGGCGTCCTCGGACCGGTCGACGACCTGCGCGGTGACGACGTGGACATCGCCGCGCGCCGCAGCGTGGTGTTCACCCAGAACCCGGCGAAGGCGCAGTTCTTCGTCAACGGGCAGCTCTTCGCCCACGGGCCCGGAAGCCAGCCGAAGGTCATGTTCAGCCCGCGGCTGAACACCGTGGAGGAGTGGGTGCTGGTGAACAACAGCCGCGAGTGGCACAACTTCCACATCCACATCGACCCGTACCAGGTGGTGGCGCGCAACGGGAAGCCGGTCACGGGCCAGCCCGAGTGGGCCGACTCGCTGGCCATGCCGCCCCACAGCCGCATCACGATCCGCCAGCGCTTCGCCGACTTCACGGGCCGCTTCGTCCTGCATTGCCACGTGCTGGTGCACGAGGACAACGGGATGATGGCCGAGGTGCGGGTGGTCCGCTAGCCGCCCGCAGGTTCCGGCGCCGGGCGGCGCGAGCCGATCAGCGCGGCCACCACCGCGCCTGTGGTGATGAGGGCGAGCCCGATCACGTCGCCGCCCGTGGTGACGGCGTCGAGCAGCCAGAACGAGAGCAGGGTCGTGGTGACGGGGGCGAGCACGCCCTCGGCGCCGACGACGTCGGCGCTTATGTGCGACAGCGCCCACGATCGCCCGAGGGTGGGAACGAGTTGCGCCCCCAGCGCCGCGAGCGCGAGGGCGCCGTACTGTGCCGCCGTCAGGTCGAAGGCCTCCACGCCCTCGACGACCGCGCCCACGGCGAGCGCCACCACGGCGGCGGCCGTGGAGGCCGCCAACGCCACGTCGATGACGTTCGCATGGTCGAGCGCACGCTTCGTGATGATGACCGAACCGGCGAACACCGCGGCCGACGCCAGGGCCAGCACCACCCCCGCAGGGCTCCCCATGGCGCCTGACGCGATCGCGATGGCTCCTCCGAGGATGAGCACGATGCCGATCACCACGCCCGGGGTCGGACGGCTGCGATAGACGATGACCCCGATGGCCACGACCCAGAGCGGAGCCGTCATCGTGAGTCCGGTCGCCGGGCCGGACCCGACCAGTGGAACGGACTCCAGGTACAGCGCGAGGTTCACCACGTAGACGCCACCGGCGACGGCCGCCAGCAGCAGGCCCCGTGCCGTGGGCGGACGCACGGGGGCGCGGGACATCCGGAGCACCCCGAGGCCGATCGCCGCCCCCAGCGAGAGGAGTCCGGACAGGACGTACGGCGTGTCGCGGTTGAGGGCCACCTCGTTCGCCGCCAGTGCCGTGACCCCGGCAACCAGCATGAGGCCCCCGAAGATGATGGCAATGGCCACCGGGGCCCGGGCACGTCCCTCCCCGGCCTCCCGGTAACCGGCCAGCAGGATGATGGCGGCGGCGAAGAGGGAGAGGGCCAGCATGGCGTTGGCCGCCTGCCCCGACGGCGTCAGGCCCCCGAACGGTGGCTGGTCACCCCTGTGCGCCGCCTCGGCCACGATTAGCGCGATCGCCAGGATGCCCGCGGTGCCCCAGCGGGCGCCGGCCCGGCCCGCGATGGCAATGGCCCCCACCATGGCCAGCGGGATGAGCGGACCGATCTCCGCGAGGAAGGCGGCTCCGGCCGCGCACGCGACGGCGACGAAGGCCGCCATGGCCACCGGTTGCCGGAATGACGCGCGCAGCGGTACGTCCGGGTCACCCCACGCGAGCACGAACCCCCCGCCCACCACGAAGCCCGCCAGGTAACCCACGACCATCCACGCCACGACCTCACCCGCCGAGTACTCCGGGGGGACGTCGTGCAGGGCGACGAACACCGCGCCGGTGAGCCCGCCCCCCGCAAGGCTGATGACGATCGCGATCCCGACGAACCGGAGTGACTGCCCGAGGTCCCTGATCCAGCAGCTGGTGCGCTGCAGCCAGGTGGCGCAGGCGATGGCGAGGAGCGCGTGGATGGTCGCCGTCACTGCGACGAGGGCAGCCGACCTGTCGTGCATCACCACGTGGCCGATGGCATCCCCGACGAGCACGGCGGGCCAGAGGGACCGTCCGAAGCGCGCGAGCATCGCCGATGCGATGCCGAGCACCAGGACCAGCGGCGACACCTCGAGGGCCGTGAGCTTCACCGAGTAGGAGAGCAGGGTGGCAGCGAGCGCCGCGGCCGCCACGAGCGCTGCCATGCCCCACCACGCACGGGACGCCAGGGTGGCGCGCGAGGGAACGAGCCGGTTCACGCGGTCACCCTACGTGATGGCCGGGCGGGCGCAGCCGCCCCCGGCCCGGGCTGGCAACATCCCGGCGTGGCCCCCACCGGCGAAGACGCGAACCCCTGGCGCGAGTCCCGATGGCCGCCCCTCGCGGCCCTGCTGCTGGCCGCGTTGCTCGAGGTGACCCTGCCCGGAGACCTAGTCCTGGGCGGTGGGTGGATCCGCTGGATCATCCCCGCGCTCGTGGTGATCCTCATCGTCGTCGCGGCCGTGTCCCCGGTGGAGGAGAGCGACCGCCGGCGCCGCCTGGGCATGACGCTCGCCGCGCTCGTCACCCTCGCCAACGCCGGGGCCATCGGCGCGCTGGTCTACGGCATCGTCACGGAGTCGGGCTTCGAGGGGAAGTACCTCATCGTGGCCGCGCTCCAGGTGTGGTTCACCAACGTGATCGTCTTCGCCGTGTGGTTCTGGGAGATCGACGGCGGCGGCCCCCGCCACCGGGCGCAGGCGCCGCCCGTGCCGCATGAATACCTGTTCGCCCAGTACACGCTGCCCGAGCCCTGGACCTGGCGGCCGGCCTTCTGGGACTACCTCTACGTGTCGTTCACCAACTCGGTGTCGTTCGCGCCGGCCGATGTGCTGCCGCTGCGCCATCGCATGAAGTTGCTCATGGCGCTCGAGTCGATCCTGTCGCTCATGGTGATCCTCATCGTCGCCGCCCGCGCCATCAGCATCCTCGACTGAGCCCGCGTGGGCTTCTTCGAACTCGCCCTCATCTCGTCGGTGTCGCCGCAGACGCTGGCGGTGGTGCTGTACCTGCTGGGCGGCACCCGCGGCCTGCGCCATGCGTGGTTGTTCGTGGCCGGGCTGCTCATCACGTCGGTCACCAGCGGAGCGCTGGTGGCCTACGGCATCGTCGACCTGGGCATCCGGCCCACGGGGCTCGGCGACGGCCGGCGCTTCCCGGCCGTCTACATCACCGCGGGCATCCTGCTGCTGCTCTTCGCGGGCTACGTGCTGTGGCGCCACCTGCACGCGCGCAGCCGGCCACGTGAGCACGACCGGCGCAAGGAGGACGCCCGCCTCGAGCGCATGGTGGAGTCATCGAAGGTGTCGTTCGCCGTGGGCCTGCTCTTCGGCCTGCCGGGCGTGTGGTACGCCCTCGCCCTGGTGGAGACCACCGGCCACGGCGCCTGGTACACGGCCGCCACCATCGTGGTGTTCAGCCTCATCTCCTACGCCTGGGCGTGGATCCCCATCCTGTGGTTCATGGCCGACCACCAGCGCGCCCTGCGCATGCTCACCGCGCTCAGGACGGCCGCCGGCCGGCACCGCATCGCCATCATCGTGGCGGTGCTGGTGCTGGTCGGGACCTACCTGATCGTGCTCGGGGTGCTGACCCTCTAGGGCTTCGCCGCCGCCACGGGACCCTGCGTCGGCGGGGTGCCCTGCGGCGGCACCGGGATGTTGGTGGTCAGGCGAGCGGGCAGCCCGCTGTCTGCGTTCTCCTGCGTGTTGATGCAGGGGAACTGCCCGGGGCTCCAGGTCTTGGGGTACGGCCCGTCGTCCTGCGCCTGGGCCTTCAGCCACGAGGTGCCGGCGGCGCTGTCCGAGGCCCCGGCCGACGTGACCGCCGCGATCATCTGCGGGCTGTACACCGATGCGATGGGCGCGCCCGACGCGCCGGTGCGGCTTGTCACGCCGAGGCCCAACTCGCGGTTGTCGTTCATGGACGGGGTGCTCGAGTTGATCGATCCGAACCAGCCGTCCACGCCGTCGGCCACGATGGCCTTGCCGTGGATGTAGGGGGAGCCATTCTCATCCAGCAGCAGGATCGTCGGCTTCCTGGCATTCGGGTATGTAGCGGTCGGGTAATTGGCGTCGGATACCAGCGCGTTGAAGCTGCTGGCCCACGAGGGGCCCAGGCTGTTCGGCACGCCAGTCTCGGTGAATTCGTTGGCCATCACGATGGTCACCTGTACGCCCCGCTGCGCCGCGCCGACGAGGGCGTTCACCAGGTAGGGCTTCGACGAATCGACGGCATAGTTGTTGGTCTTCGATGGCCTACTCGGGAGGGTGTCCGCCATCTCCTCGTTGTAGACCAAGAGCGTCTTCTTGGCCGACTTGATGAGGGCGAGCTGGCGGTTGCGCACGTTGCCCTGATCGTTATCGATGTAGAACTTCAGGCTGTAGTCCGTGAAGTACCCGTACGGGTTCGGGGGGGCGCCCACGCCGGTGAACGGGTAGTTGCCCGGCTTCTGGTCCGGCGGGATATTGGGACCGGGGCCGTACGTGCTGCCGTTCGACCAGGTCTCCGGCCACGAGGCGCTGGCATCGCCCGCCTGCGGGCTGGCGGTCGGGATGGCGCCCTTCGTGCCGTCCCAGACATTGGTGACGCTGGCGGAATCGCAGGCGAGGTCCGATGCGTACACCGCGGCGATGCGGGAGAGGATCTGCGGGTCCGTGACCTTCATGGCGAAGTCACGGGGCGTCCACTCGGCATCGCACTTCTTGTCCTCGGCGAAGGCGCAGGACGCCGCGGGGGACTCGAGGTAGTTGGGGTTGACGACCGTCGGGGTGCCGTTGACCGACATCGTCCGCTGTCCCCAGGCGTTCGGGAAGGCCTGCAGGTTGCCCGAGCTCACGACGGCCGATCCGCCGGCTGCGGCGATGGCGTCACCGCTCAGCGCCTTGCCCGACGGGTCGAGCACGTCGACCAGGATCGACTTCTGGTGGGTGATGTTGAAGTTCTCCGATGAGAACTGCACGCGCACCTTGCCCGGGGCAGGGGTGGTGCCGTCGGCCATCTTGGTGTTCTTCAGCTGGTACTCCAGCGCGTAGAACGGGTCGGCCTTCGGCGACCATGCGCAGGTCTGGTCGTTGATCCACTCCTGCCGGTTGCCGAGGGGATCGGCCGGGTTGGAGTTGTGCTGGCAGAGCGCTGCGCCCGTCTGCAGCCCGCCCACCGTGTTGGCGCTGTTCTCGATGATGAACACGTTGACGCCGCGCCGCAGGGCATCCTGCAGCCAGGTGGTCACGTTGGGTCCGGCGAACTGGTAGTAGACGGCGCCGATCGTCGACTTCGCCGAGTAGACGGCCTCGCACATCGGGCCGCCGCCGGTCTGCTTGCACACGGCGCTCGTTCCCTGGCTGGGGTCGGCGGCCTGCGGCATGGTGTAGGCGGCCTGCGAGGTGGCGCCGAAATTGGCGCCGGCGATGTTGGTGCCCACCATCGACGTGCCGGTCACGTTCGCGTTGCTGAGGTCGGCGCCCGCGAGGTTCGCGAGGTCGAGGGTGGCACCGGACAGGTTGGCGTTGGTCAGCTTGGCGCCGGCGAGGTTCGCGCCCGAGAAGTCGCAACCGGCCGCGTTGGAGTTGGGACCGAGGGTCGCGACATCGCAGTCCCGCACCGCGCGCAGCGAGTACGGGGACTTGCCGACGGTCCCCTTCACGTTCGCGTTGCTCACGGCCACGAGGTTCGATCCCTTGGCGGCAGCCAGGCCCGTGCTGCCCTTGGAGGGGGCGACCCAGTGGTGGGCGCTGCTCACCACCACGTTCCGGGCGTTCGCGTACGCCCCGCGCTGCTTCTTCTTGATGCGCAGGCGCACAACCTCGTAGCGGTTGGCCCCGTTCCTCTTGACCGTCTTCGCGTCGAAGCGGATGGGCGCGCCCTTGCGGCCCTTGCCCGTGAGGGTCACGCGCATCTCGTGGGCCTTCGTGCTGCGCCGCAGCAGGTGCGGCGCCCAGCGCAGGGCCACGTCCACGTACGACGAGCCATCGGTGCCCACGACCGTGGGGTACGCCTTGTTGTCGGTGAGGTAGGGGTGCGCGTCGAGCAGGCCCGCGGAGGCCGTGGAGGCCGCGGCGAGCACGGCGACGGGGGCCGTGACGGCGAGGATGCGACGGAGGGCTGGCTTCATGAGGTGGACCTTTTTCGGGAGGGTGCGGGATGACCGGTAGTCGAAGGTACCGCACTGATGTAAATGGTGCCTCATCCGTGGTTCCACGCGCCCTATGCGCCCGTAAGAACCGAGCCTCGTCGCTGACTACATCGCGACGATGAACAGCACCACGAGGCCCACGATCAGCACGATCGCCACGGCGGCGATGACGGGGCGGCGGCTGTCTGGCGGGGGCGGGGCCATGGTTTCCTCCGGAACGACGGAGGGCCCCGGACGGGGCCCTCACCGATAGCGGGGGCAGGATTCGAACCTGCGACCTTCGGGTTATGAGCCCGACGAGCTACCAGACTGCTCCACCCCGCGGCGTGTCGTGAATGTAGCACCGAACCCGTGGCGCTGGACAGCAGCGGGGGCCGACCTATGGTGGCGGCGAACCAGACGGGGAACGCGACGGGAAGGGGTCCCGCCAATGATGAACCAGACCAAGCGGATCGTGATGATCGCCCACGACAACCGGAAGCTCGACATGCTCGAGTGGGCGCGCGACCACTACGACGTGCTGCGCCACCACGAGCTGCACGCCACGGGCACGACCGGCGGCATCATCGCCGACGACCTGGGCCTCGACGTGCACCGGTTCCTCTCGGGGCCGCTCGGAGGCGACCAGCAGGTGGGCGCGGCACTGGCCGAGGGCCGGCTCGACGTGGTCATCTTCTTCTGGGACCCGCTCGAGCCGCAGCCGCACGACGTGGACGTGAAGGCCCTGCTGCGCATCGCGGTGGTGCACAACTGCCCCATCGCGTGCAACCGCGCCACCGCGGACTTCCTGCTGGCGAGCCCGCTCATCAACGAGGACTACCGGCCGGCGGCATCGCCGGGCGACCTCGCGCCCGAGGAGCGGCACATCTCGGAGATCGGGGTGGCGGGCCGCACCTGACCCGGGGTCTGCCTCAGCCGCTGACGCGCACGGCATCGCCCACGGCGATCCACCCCGGGCGCACCACACGGCAGCACGCGCCCGCGTAGTTGCGTCGCTCGCGCGCGAGCGCGGCGTGGGCCCGCGTGTCGCGCTCGGCGGTGTCGGGGTCGCGGCTCAGCACGCCCGACCGTCGCGTGGGCGCCACCACCTCGATCTCGGCGCCGTCGCCGATCACCAGGCGGCGGCCCATCCAGGAATCCTCGGGGAAGGGGTCGTCGCCGGCATCGATCACCACGTTCGGCCGGAAGCGGCGCCGGTCGACGTCCTCTCCCGCCCACCCGGACACCTGGGTGATGGTTGATTCCGCAAGTAGCGCCACCGGCTGGTCGGCATGCGCCCCCGCGGGTGAGCGGCGCAGCTCCACCGGCTCTCGCTCATCGCGCTCGATATCCGCGCGAATCCCCTCGGCCAGCGACGGGTCGTCCCACGCCACCACATCGCCGCGTGGTGTCTCCACCCGCACGTCGTCCCCGCCCTGGGCGTCGTCGCACCAGGCCCGGTAGGCCAGCAGCGGCGGATTGCGCAGGGCGATTACCGCGCTGTCATCAGCCGGGTCGGCCACCATGCAGCGCCGGTCGCCCAGCACCCCCAGCGGACCGAGGAACGCCCGCCTCAGCCGCTCACCGCCCATCGACGCCACGGGGTACCGCCAGAGGTCGGAGACGATGCCGACTGCGGTGCCGCTAGGTGAGGACAATGGCGAGCACGATCACGATGACCAGCATCACCGCGAGCGCCGCGTACACGACCCGCAGCGCGCGCGTGGCGCCCGCGGTGGCCTGCCGCGCGTTCTCGCGCTTCTTCTCGATCACCTCGGGGTCGGTGTCGCGCTCCGGCCACTCGTCGTCGTCCCAGCCCATGATGGGGAGCCTACCCCGGGGTGCCGGAGCCCCGGAACGCGAACGGCCCGCGCGATGGCGGGCCGTTCGGGGACTGCTGATGCCGGGTGGGGCTAGGCGACCTCGGCGAGGCCGCGGACGTCCACCATGCCGGCGAGCTTCTGCAGCGCCTGGTTCTCGATCTGGCGGAGGCGCTCGCGCGTGACGTTGAACGTGCGGCCCACCTCATCGAGGGTGCGGGGCTGCTCGCCGCCCAGGCCGTAGCGCAGCTCGAGCACGCGGCGCTCGCGGTAGCTCAGCGAGTTGAGGACCTCCTGCAGGGCCTCGTTGCGCAGGGTCTCGTCGGCGGCCGCCTCGGGCGAGATGGCCTTCTCGTCGGCGATGAACTGCCCGAACTCCGACTCCTCCTCGTCACCCACCGGCTTCTCGAGCGACACCGGGGTCTGGGCGCTGCGGCGGATGGACTCCACCTCGGCCTCGGTGAGGCCGATCGACGCGCCGATCTCGGCGTTGCTCGGGTCGCGGCCGAGCTCGGCCAGCAGCTTGCGCTCGGTGCGGTTGATCTTGTTGAGCTTCTCCACCACGTGCACGGGCATGCGGATGGTGCGGCCCTTGTCGGCGATGGCGCGGGCCACGGCCTGGCGGATCCACCACGTGGCGTACGTGGAGAACTTGTAGCCCTTGCGGTAGTCGAACTTCTCGGCGGCGCGCACCAGGCCGAGCGTGCCCTCCTGGATCAGGTCGAGGAAGGCCAGGCCCTGGTTGCGGTAGTTCTTCGCGATCGAGACGACCAGGCGCAGGTTGCTCTCCACCATCTTCTGCTTGGCGGCGAGGTCGCCCTCCTCGATGAGCTTGGCGAGCTCCACTTCCTGCTTGGCGGTGAGCAGCGGGATGCGGCCGATGTCGCGCAGGAAGAGCTGCAGCAGGTCGGTGGTGCTCTCGGCCTTGGCGGCCACGCGGCGCGGGCGCTCGGCCTCCTCCGCGAGTTTTGCGCGGCGCTCCTGGGCGTCGGGCTCCTCGAGCAGTTCGATGCCCATCTCGTCGATGTGCGTGTATAGGGCCTCGGCGTCCTCCTGGACGATGTCCATGCCCTGCAGCGCCTCGGCGACCTCCTCGATGCCGAGGAAGCCCTGCTCCTGCCCACGGGTGAGGAGGACCTGCATCTCCTCGTTGCCCACGATCTCCTTGAGCGTCATCTTCTTCCGTCCCCTTTGGCCCGGTCCTCACCGGGCGCTTCGTCATGCGTTCCCGGGCGCAGGTGGCGCCCCGGACGTATCGGTGCCCCTGGCACCTGCCTGCCACTTCTCCTGCTCACCCGCCAACCCTCTCGGATCTGGCGGGGATCCAACGCACCGGACGCAGGTCCGGCATGCTGCTCTCGGCAGTGTCCCCATCGGCCCTTATGGGCCGGTTAAGAGGTTCTCGGCGCAGGGTAAACATCCTGCCCCCCGGTGTCAGCGGGGAACGGGCGTTTCCTTACCGGTTCGTGACCATCCGGCCCATGGCTGCCACAGGCGGTTATCCCCCGCTGGTGCGGGTATTCGTGCCTCCGGTGGCCTGGTCGGCGATGCGCTTGAGCAGCAGCGCGGCCGTCTTGCCGATGGGGGTCTCCTGGTCGATCGTGACCACGCGCTTCCACGATGAGATGACGTCCCGGCCGTCACGGCGGTAGGTCGCGAGCCAGCCCCGGTTGAACCACGCCAACTGGCTCTCGGGGTTGTCGCGCGTGACCTGGGCGAGCACGGCGGTGGCGCGCTTCATGCCGGCGTCGCCGGTGGCGGCATCTGCCAGGGCGAGCCCGATGACCGGGGCGATGGCATCGGGGTCCTCGGCCGCGGCCATGCGGAAGGTGCCAGCGGCGGCATCCTGCTCGCCCGCCCTCTGCTGCGCGGCGCCGAGCCTGAGCAGGGCATCCGCGTCGCCGCCCTGGGCCTCGGCCCGGTATGCGGCCACCTGCTGGGACGGCGACAGCTGGGCGATGGCATCGGGGACCGGCTGGTCGAGCACCATGGCGAGCGGCGGCAGGTCGGTGGGGCCGGTGAGCTCCTGGCCCGGGGCGGCCACCACGCCGACCACGATCGGCTGCGCGGGGTCAGGCGGTGCCACCTGGCTCGTGCCGCCCAGGGCCAGCGCCCCGGCGATTGCCGCCCCGGCCACCACGAGGCCGGCCACGACCACGCCGATGATGCGGCCGGGGTTCACGGGATCGCCGGGGCCGGTGGCCCGGCGGGCACGAGGGCGTCCAGCGCATCGCGCACCGCGGGGAGCGGCACGCGGGCGAGGCCCTGGCCGATCCATGCGCCGTCGGCGCGCGATGCGATGCCCATGGTGATGCCCGGGGACTCCCCGGCGTCGAGGCACAGGCGGGCATCGATGGCCATGTCGGCGCAGGCGATCACTCCCTGGTCGCCGGTCCACGGCGCGGCGTCGGGCGATGCGGTGCCCTCGCCGAAGTCGCCGTCCTCGGCGATGGGGGCGGGTGCGGTGAACCATGCGCCCGGCATCCCCGCGAGGGTGATGGCCACGTCGGTGCCGTTGCCCGTCATGCCGATGACCAGGCTCGATCGCGGCACGCCGGATGCCGACTGCAGCGCGGCGCGCGCGGCGGCGGCCAGCACGGGCAGGGCCATGCGTCCATCCCCGGCGGTGATGAGGGTGACGGCCGGCACGGCATCGAGCGCCCGCGCGGCGAGGCCCGGCAGCAGCGCATGGAGGATCATCATGGCGGCCACCTGCGGGCGGGCGGCCGGTGGGTCGCCCACGTCCGAGGCCCGGCGGGCGAGGTCGGTGAGGTCGATGGGCCCGGTCAGCTCAAGGGCAGCCGCCACGCCGGGGGCCACGCGGTCGCCCAGCATGCGCTGGCGGGCGATGAGGTCGCGCGTGCGCGCGCCCGGGGGAAGACCATCGCCCGCGCCGTCGGAGACGGGCGCCCAGGCCTCGGCCCCGGTCTCCTCGTCGCGCACGGCCCACACGGCCATCGATGGCGACAGCACGCCGCACATGGTGGCCACCACGCCGTGGGTGTCGGTGGGGGCCAGGGTGACGGCCCCCTGGGCGATCAGCGCGGCGGCCTCGCCCTGGTCGGGTGCCCAGCCCTCGAGCATCACCGCCCGCGCCACCTGCCCGCGCATCGCGGGCCCCAGGTGGTCCCAGTCGCAGGGGGGGCCGCAGTGAAGGATCGTGCGCCCGTCCATGCCGGGCACCAGGTCGGCGGCCAGCCCCGCGCCCACCAGGTGCGGTCGCGCGGCGTCCAGCAGGGCGAGCGCCTCGCGGTTGCCGGCCTCCACCGCGTCATCCGCATAGGCGCGGGTGAGCAGCGCGACGTCCGCCAGGTCGCCGCGCGCCGGGGGGGTCCACTCGATGACGACGGGCTCGACGCCCTGCTCGCGCAGCCCCTGCTCGACGAGCGGAGCCTCGATGGTGGCGATGGCCAGCGGCATGCCCTGATCGTAGGCGCTGCCGCGGCGCGCGCCCGGCGGTCGGTCAGGTGAGCAGGAAAGCGAATCCCACGGCGATGCCCAGCGCGATCACCCCGAGCCGGAAGACGGCCTCGTTGAGGTGCTGCACCGTCTTGCCGCCGACCCAGCCGCCGGCCCATGCCCCGATGCCCATCATGATTCCTGCCCACCAGTACACGTGGCCGCTGAAGGCGAAGAAGATCGCCGCGGCCCCGTTGGCGCAGAGCGACATCAGCAGCTTGAGGGCGTTGAGGCGGTTGAGGGTGTCGGTGAGCATCAGCCCGAGGATCGCGATGGTGATGATCCCCAGGCCGGCACCGAAGTAGCCGCCGTACACCGTGGCGAGGAAGATGGACACCACCAGCACCCACCGGCTCATCTCGCCGGTGTCGCCACGGGCGCCCACGGTGAAGCGCCGCAGGGGCTTCTGGGCGGCGAGCAGTGCCGTGGCGCCGAAGATGAGCCACGGAACCAACTGCTCGAAGAGCTCCTCGCCGGTGGAGAGCAGCAGGGCGGCCCCCGTGACCCCGCCGAGGATCGACGTGATGGCCAGCACCCGCGCGAGGTTGGCCCGACCGATGAAGTCGCGCCTCTGGGCGTAGGTGCCGCCGGCATACCCGGGGGAGAGCGCCACTGCGTTGGTGATGTTGGCGTCGAGGGCCGGGATGCCCACCGCCGTGAGCACCGGGAAGGTGACCAGCGTGCCGCCGCCGGCGACGGAGTTGACGAAGCCGCCTGCGATGCCGCCGAGGAGCGCGAAGAGCAGGGCCCAGGTTCCGAGGTCGCCCACGGGCGCGAGCATGCCACGGGGGGTCGGTGGCCGCCGTCACGCGTGCGCTACCGTCCCGGCCCGCATGGCGACCGGAGCCCCGCCCACCACCCTCCTCGGCCGGCTCGGCGCATGGTGCGCGCGCCGGCGCTGGTGGGTGCTCGGCGCCTGGGTGGTGGCCCTCGTGGGTCTCACGCTGCTGGGGTCGGCGCTGGGGGGCAGGCCGTCCGACAACCTCTCCGTGCCCGGCTTGCCGGCGGCCGAGGGCGCATCCGTGCTGCAGCGCGCGTTCCCCGGCCAGGGGCTTACCGACGGGCAGGTGGTCATCCGGTCCGAGCGCGGATCCCTGATGGCGGCTCCAGCCCGCGCGGCGATCGCCGATTCGGCGCGCCGGTTGCGGGCGGTCCGGGGCATCGCCTCGGTGCAGCCGCCCGGCCCCCCCGGCACCGTGTCGGCTGACGGCCGCACGGCGCTCATGGGCATCGAGTGGTCCACTGCGCCCCAGGACCTCGGCCCTGAGCAGCTCGACCGGGTGCGTGCTGCGGCCCGTCCCCTCGAGCGGGCGGGGCTCGTGGTCGCCTATGCCGGGGCGCCGGCCACGCAGGCCGAGGCCACCGGCACCGACTGGTCCGCGATCGTGGGCATCGTCGCCGCGATCGTGATCCTGCTGCTCGCCTTCGGCTCGGTGGTGACCATGGCCATCCCCGTGGTGGGCGCGCTCGTGGCGGTGGGCACCGCGCTCGCGGTGCTGGCCGTGCTGCAGGCGGTCACCGACGTGAGCGACGTGGGGCGCACCCTGGCGGTGATGATCGGGCTCGGGGTGTCCGTGGACTACGCGCTGTTCGTGGTGACGCGCCACGCCCAGCAGGTGGCCGAGGGCATGGATGTGCGCGAATCGGTGTCGCAG
>JBJTJN010000014.1:0-21533 GCA_046095485.1 Actinomycetota bacterium | reverse complement strand
GGCAGGGTCGCCTGCTTTCGGCCGGTGATCACCACGATCGCCACGCCCCGCGCCTTCGCGCGACGCAGCAGGTTCACGCTCGGCTGGATCGCCGGCGTGCCGCACGCCTGCATGATCTGGTCCTGCACCGGGGGGTTCTCGGTCCAGTTCACGGCCGGGTCCGAGTAGTACTGGTACCAGCTCACCAGGGTGTCGTCCATGTCGGTCACCACCATGGCCTTGCACCTGCGCACCTTCGCCACCGGGGCGTTCTTCCCGCAGGTGCGGTTGAGCCAGCCGTCGAGGTAGGTGCGCGCCCTGCTTACCGTGCCGTTGATGTCGGCCGTGTAGCCGCCGCTCTGGCGCAGCGCCACGATGTTCGCGCCCATGGCCGGGCTCACCAGGTAGTCCGTGGTCACGGCGAGCGGCGGCAGGTGCTGGTCGGACCCCACGATGGGGGTCTTCGCCGTGGCGCCCCCGTAGCCGAAGCTGACGACGGCCCCATGAGAGGCAGTGGGGATCGCCAGCGCGGCCGCTGCGGCGGTGAGTGCAAGTGCGGTGCGGGTGGTCATGTCCGGATAGTAGGCATGTGGCGCCGGAACCTCCCGGCCGCTAGCGGTCGTCGAACACCAGGATCGCCCCGCCGTAGCAGGCCACCCATACGCGGCGCGTGACCGGCTCGTAGGTGATGCCGATGGGATGCTCGCAGGCCTTCACCGTCTGCAGCACGCGCATGTCGCGGGTGCGCAGCTTCGACACCGAGCCGCTCTCGTAGTTGACCACGTACAGCGCGGTGCCGTCGGCCGAGCGCGCCAGGCTACGCGGCGCGCTGCCCGTGGCCACGCGGCTCAGGCGGCCCGTGCGCAGGTTCACCTTCGCCACGCGCCCCTCGGCGTTGAGCGTCACGTAGGCGGTGCGGGCATCATCGGAGAGCACCACGGCCCTCGGGCCCGATCCCACCTGCACCTGCCGCGTGCGGTAGGTGCGCAGGTCGACGCGCAGCAGGTGGCTGCTGCCCATGATCGCCACCAGGGCAAACCGTCCATCGCCCGACACCGCGATGCCGCGCGGGTAGGCCCCGAGGGGCAGCGTGCGCACCACCTTTCCCGTGGCCGCATCGATCACGGTGAGGTCCCACGAGCACCAGTTGCTCACCAGCACACGGCCCCCGTCGGGCGTGACCGCCACCACCTTGGGGACGGATCCCACCGGGTACACCCGGTCGATGCGCATGGACTCCATGTCGATGCGGTAGGCGTACGAGCGGTCCACGCCGGATGCCGGCGTGCAGGTGTCCGTGCCCTCGGGGCCGAACCCGCGCCCGTACATGGCGTAGTTGGTCACGTACGCGTAGAGGCCGCCGGGCGAGAACGCGGCCTCAACCGGCGCCCCGCGCGACACCCCGGGGTGGCCCTTCACCCCGAAGCGCGACAGCTGCACGGCGTCGGGGATCGTCGCCTTCAGCTTCATGGTGCGAGCGTCGTACACCGTGACGGTATGGGTGTACATCATGTTCTGGGCGGTCACGAGTCCGCTGCCCGACGCCACCACCGACTTGGGCGAGATCTGACCGGTGATGGTGGTGCGCAGGGCGAGGCGGCCGCTCGCGGCCGCAGGCGCCGCGGCTGTGGGCGGTTCCGTGGTGGGGGCGCCCGATGTGGTGGGCAGCGCAATCCCCGGCAGCATGAGCACGGTGCCCAGCGCCACGAGGGCTGCCGGCAACCGGCGTATGCGAAGGGCTGCTGGCAATGCGGCACCTCTGCTTCGGGGAGGACCGCATCCTACAGGGGGCCGCGACGCCCTTCGCGGCCCGCTAGGGTCGAGCCATGATCGTTGCCATATTCCGGCGCCGCCTGCGCGACGGCGCCACCTTCGAGGACTTCATCAATGCGTGGCAGGCCGACCGCGGGTTCGGGGTGCCTGCGCGCGTGTTCAACGCCGTGGCGATGGATGACCCCCGCGAGATCCTCAGCGTGGGCTTCGTGGACATCGATGCCGCCGACTTCGCCGCGGCCACCGCGGGCGTGAGCGACCAGGAGGCCGTCCGGCACTCGCGCATCGATGACGTGATCGAGTCGACCGAACTGCGCGCCTTCTACGACCTTCGCACCGAGCACGACTTCTCGGACCTACCCCGCGAGGTCGCGCTCATGGGGCCCGGGAGCCTGCTGGCCGACCTCGCGGCATGAGCGACCGCAGCGGGGCGCGGGCGGCCTATCGGCGGTTGCGCCAGTGGCGGTGGCCGCGGAACTACCCCATCGCGCAGTTCCCCAACCCTCCGCTCATCATCGGGCTGGTGGCGCTGGGCCTGCGGTACCTCGCCAGCGGCACCTGGGCCGATGCCCTCGGCGCGATCGGATACGTGTTCATCGCCATCTGGGCGTACCTCGAGCTCACGGCCGGGGTCAACCTGTTCCGCCGCGTGCTCGGCCTGGCGGGGCTGGCCTACGTGGTGTTCGCCATCGCGCAGCGCTTCGGGGGGTAGCCACGCGCATCAGCCCCGCGCCCGCTCGTGGCCGACTCGCAGCGCGTGGTCAGCAGGGCCCGTAGGTCTGGTAACCGTTGGGGCACACGGTGTCGCCCCAGGTCACCCCCGTGATGTTCCACCCCGTGACGGTCGAGCCGGTGAGGATCGCGTACGAGAGATTCGCGTACGACAGGTTCGCGCCGGTCAGGTTGGACCCGAGGATGGTGGCGTACACGAGGTTGGCGTGGCTGAGATCGATGTCCTGCAGGTCCATGTACGACATGTCCGCGCCCTCGCAGTTGAGCCCGCAGCTGATGCCGTTGCCGTTCTCGCGCGGTCGTACGGTGCCCACCGGCCCCAGGCGCGCCCCGCGCAGTGACGCCCCGCGCATGTCGGCGTGACGCAGCTTCGCCCCGCGGAAGTCAGCGCCGCGAAGGTCCGCGCCCCGGAAGTCGGCACCCCGCAGGTCGGCCTTGGTGAACTTCGCCTTGCGCAGGTTGCCGTGGTGCTCGACGCCCCAGCGATGGACGACCCCGCGGCAATCGGCCCCGGGCTTCAGGACGCACGTCTTCGCCCCGGTGCCGATGACGGTCGGCGCAGAGATGTTCGCACACACGCCGTGGCCACCGCAGAATGACACGCCGGCGTGGCCCGCTGCTGGCAGCGCGGCGATGGCGAGGCCCGCAGTGGCGAGGAATGCCAGGCGGCGCGTGAGGGTCTCCCTGCGGGGGCGGCCGGTCAGCATCCGGTGTTGGTCACCGTGCCGTTGGGGCAGGTGGTGTTGCTCCAGATCGCCCCCGTGGCGGTCCAGAGGGTGCCGGGCAGCCCGTTGGAGAACTCAGCACCGGTGAGGTCGGCATTCGTGAAGTTCACGCGGCTGGCGTTGGCCTGGATGAAGGACGCCTGGTAGGCGTAGGCCCCGGTGAGGTTCGCGCAGAAGAGGTTGGCCATGTAGAACTGCGCGCCGTCCAGGTTGGCCCCGCTCAGGTTGGCTCCCGAGAGGTTCGCTCCCACCAGCCACGCGCCGCCCAGCAGCCCGCCGCCCAGGTCGATGCCGTACGAGTAGTCGTTCGTGAGGTCGGCGCCGGCGCAGGCCGGGTTCGTCACCGGGATGCCGTCGGGGGCCACGACCTGGTTCGCCGTGCGCGTGCGCCGGGGCAGCCACGACATGCGGGCTCCGTGCAGCTTGGCCTCCCGGAGATCGGCGTGGCGCAGGATCGCCCCCCGCAGGTCGGCTCCCCGCAGGTCGGCCCCGCGGAAGTCGGCTCCCCGCAGGTCGGCTCTGCGCAGGTTGACCTTCTTCAGGTTGCCGTGGTGCTCGACCGACCAGCGATGCACCACGCCGTGGCAGTTGGCGCCGGGCTTCAGCACGCAGGTCTTCGCCCCGGTGCCGATGTCCGTGGAGTTCGCGGCGAGGCTGACGGCGGGCACGGTGAGGCCTGCGGCGGCGGCGATGATGGCGGCGATGGGAGCTATGCGCATGGGATCCCGGGGGTGGAGGGCTTCGACCTTGGGAACGCTAGCGCGGCGTGCCGCTCACTTGCTGCGCAGGTGTTCCCTCCCAAGACGCCGAAGGCCCCGCGGCCGCAGGGCCTTCGTGAACCGGGAGTGACAGGCTGTGCGACGGGTGACATAAACCGACCGACCGCCTCGGCGGGTAGGGCCTGCACCGGAACACGTATCGACACGAGGAGTCCCCATGCGCCTTCGCACCACCGCCATCCTCGTCACCGGCGCTGCGGCCACGTCAATCGCCCTGCTCGCAGGATGCGGAGGCAGCGCGACTGAGGCGACCACGTCCACGGCGACGTCCACGACCGTCGTGCGCAAGGCGGCGACGGGGAATCGACCACCGTGTTACCCGAATTGCGCGAATGCGAACCTTGCCGGTGCGAACCTCACCAACGCTTACCTCGACGGAGTGGACCTCACCGGCGCGAATCTCACCGGCGCGAATCTCGACGGAGTGGAACTCTACGACTCCAATCTCACCGGTGCGAACCTCACGGATGCGAAACTCAACGGCGCAAACCTTATCGGCGCGGTCCTCAGGGGCGCAAACCTCACCCGCGCGACGCCCAGGCACGCGAGACTCAACAGCGCGAACTTCACCAGCGCGAACCTCACCAGCACGAGCTTCAGCGGATCGATCCTGACCGGGGCGAACTTCACCGGCGCGATCTTCTCCAACACCATCTGCCCGGGCCGCAATATCACCAACACCGGCTGCTGATGAGCTGAGCCAGGGGCGACGCCCGATGAGCTCAGCCCACCGTCGTATGGCGAGTACATCGCGATGTACGAGGCGATCAGCGAGCCATATCGCCTCGCCCTGGACATCCTTGAGGCGGGTGGCATTCTTGAAGCCTCGAGGCGGTGAGGTGGTGCCTGAGTGTTCACACCTTGTTCCCACCTAGCGCCTCCCGAGGGGCGGCAACTCGGCCCATGAACGCCGAAAGCCCCGCGATTGCGGGGCCTTCGTGTGACGGGAGTGACGGGACTTGAACCCGCGGCCTCAGGATTGACAGTCCTGCGCTCTAACCAGCTGAGCTACACCCCCGGGTTGCTCCGGGCGAGCCATGGGCGGTGACGGACTTGAACCGCCGGCCCCCTGCTTGTAAGGCAGGTGCTCTACCAACTGAGCTAACCGCCCCAACGGGCCGGAGGACAGTAGCAGTCAGTCGATCCAGTCGGGGGCCTCAGCGGATCCCCCGATTACGGCCACCAACTCATCGGCCACCTCACGTGGATCGCGGCCCTGCGCGAGCCCCGGGGGCTCGCCCGCGATGGGGCGCGTGGCGAGCCCGGTCTCCATGTGCGGGGGGCGGGCATCGAGCACGCGCACGCCCTGGCGACGCATCTCGCGGCGGAACGCCGTGTCGAACGCCGTGAGCCCGGCCTTTGCGGCGGAGTAGGCGGCGAGGCCGGCCATCGGCTGGTCGGCCACCACCGCCGACACCTGCGCGATGACGCCGTCCTTCTGCATGTGGCGGGTGGCGGCACGCGCCACGAGGATGGGCGCGATGAGGTCGAGGTCGACCACGCGTCGCAGGACGTGTTCGTCGAGCTCGGCCACCGGACCGAAGGCCACGGCGCCCGCCGACATCACCACCACGTCGAGGCCGCCGAGGGCCTGTGCAGCCTCATCCACCACGGCATCGGGCACACCGGGCTCGGTGAGGTCGCCCGCAATCGGGTGGCCGCCAACCTCGGCGGATATCGCCTGCAACCGGGCCGGGTCGCGGCCGTGCACCGCGAGTGTTGCGCCCGCCGTCGCGAGCGACCGCGCGATCTCGGCGCCGAATCCGCCGGTCGCGCCCAGCACCACTGCCCGTGCCCCGTCCATGTCCATGCCCGCACGATAGGGCCGCCCGGGCCCGTACGCGGGGTGAACGGCTAGGCGAGGTCCTCGCCGGCCTCGGCGTCGGGGTGCGCGCCCTCGGGGTGGGGGCGCCCGCGCATGTAGGCGTAGATGGCCACGCCGATGAGCGCGCCGATGATGGGTCCGATGAGGTACGCCCACAGCGCCACGTACTCGCCGGTGGCCACCGCCGGGCCGATGGATCGCGCCGGGTTCATCGATGCGCCATCCATCAGGCCCATCACCAGGCCGATCACCGCGACGGTGACCCCGATGGCCACGGCGGCGAGCGCGCCCTGCGCCCGGGTGTCGGTGGCCACGGCCATCACCACGAGCATGAGGATCGCCGTGATCACCACCTCGATGCCCACCGCGCCCAGGTCGCTCACGTCGAACGGCTGGGTCACCGACAGGCCGCTCTCGGTGCCGAACAGCCCGGCCACCGTGAGCGCGCCCGCGATGGCGCCGGTCACCTGCGCCACCCAGTAGGGCGCCACCTCGCGCCACGGGAAGTGCCGCCCGGTGGCGAACGCCAGCGTTACGGCCGGGTTGATATGGGCGCCCGAGAGGTGGCCGATGGCGAAGATGACCATGGCCACCACCAGGCCCCAGGCCACGGCCACGCCGATGTGCCCGCCCAGCAGGCCGTCGAATCGGTAGTCGGCCGCCGCAGCTGCGCAGCCCCCGGCCACGAGGATGAAGGTGCCGAGGAACTCCGCCACGAAGCGGCGGGGGAGGTCGGGCGCGCCGTGCACGAGGTGAACGCTACCGATGCCGGTGGCCCCTGCGCGCGCGTGGCCGGTGCGTTACGGGCTGCGCCGGCGCGGGAACGTGACATGGGGGAACTCGTTCGCTGGCGGCGAAAGCGGTGGCGGTGATACCTTCGCAGTCGATACAGACGAACGACACGGGCATGGGATGCCCGGTTCCTCACGAGGAGGGACGTACATGAACACGATGCGCGCGGAGCGCGATCGCCTGGGCACCGAGGGAGTGGTGGCCCACTACAGCAGGGGCGGCTTTGGCCAGTACCACCGCCTCGACTGCCCGGAGGCACCCCATCGCGGGGATCCCGGCGTGCGCGACACCATCCACGGGCCGTGGAAGTACCTCGCGGCCCACTGGTCGCCCTGCCCGGTGTGCCGCCCGCCGGCGGACGCCCTGGACGGCGAACCCGGAGTGCAGGCCGCCTGACCCCTCGCGGGGCCAGGTAGCCTCACGCATCCTGGCCCCCATCGTCTAGCGGTCCAGGACGCCGCCCTTTCACGGCGGTAGCGCGGGTTCGAATCCCGCTGGGGGTACTACGTGACCTTGATGGTCCCCTTCATCGTGGTCTTGTGCGGCACGCACTCGTACTTCACGGTGCCCTTCTTCAGGGTGACCTTGACGGTCTTGGAGCCGCTCGAGAACAGCGGCGTGGCCTTGGAGCCCACCTTGAGGTTGTGCTCGACGCCGGAGTTGTTGACGTACTTGAAGGTGTAGGTGCCGGCCTTGAGCGTCTTCGGCATGCCGTTGAAGGCGAACGGGCTGTTCTTGGGCGTGGTGACCGTGATGGTCTTCTGGGCCAGGGCGGGCGCGGCGGTGAGTGCCAGCGCGGCGGCCGTGGCGGCCCCGATCGCGACTGCGCGTGTGCGGATCGACATCTCTCGTCCTTTCGCACTGATGCGGTATTTGCCCTCACGGTAGGCCCCTCGTCGCCGCTGGTAAGGGGGTTCGGTCGCGGGACGTCCCTGCATGGGCGTGACGACCGTCCGTGAAGCCCCTCGGACGCCTGTCACGGGGTGCCTGCATGCGTGCAGGTCTGGTGGAATCCCTATCGGTTTCCGCGCCACCAATCGAGAGGTTCCATGGCAGAGCTGCCGCCCATCCCGCCGATGCCGAAGTTCATGACCGCGTTCATCACCGCCACGGTGTGCGTGGTGATCGCCGTCATCGTGCTGATCATCGTCTTCAACGCCGCCGGCTAGGCCGGCCCCGCCCCCACCCGTCGCCGGCGCTCAGGCCAGCGCCAACCCCAGTGCGAACCCCGCGGCGCCCACCACGAGGCCGCCGGCTGCCGGCACCACCAGGTTGAGCAGCGCGGCGTTCCACCGCCGCTCCTCTGCCAGGGCATCGGTCTCGGCCATCCACGTGGAGAACGTGGTGTAGCTGCCGAGGAACCCCGCGCCGAGGATGAGCACCAGGCCGTGGCCCGGGTTGATCCCCACGAGCACCCCGAGCAGGAACGTGCCGAGGATGTTCACGGCGAGCACGCCCCACGGCGCATGCAGGCCCAGGCCGCGCGCCATCAGCCGCCCCGTGCCGAACCTGGCGAGCGCGCCCAGCGCGCCGGCCGGCGCTGCCAGCACCCATGAGAGCGCGCTCACCTGAGCACCCGCGCCATGGCGCGCCGGGTGGCCACCACGGCGATGAGCCCCAGCACCACCGTGGCCGCGACGTAGAGCACGGCCGTGGCCGACATTCCGCGCCGCATCAGGCCCAGGGCCTCGAGCTGGATTCCCGAGAACGTGGTGAGCGACCCGCAGAAGCCCACGGCCGCCAGCGGGTGGAACCAGTAGGGCAGGGATGGGCGCCAGGCGATCATCGCCGCCACCGCCGCCAGCAGCACGGTGCCCACGATGTTCACCACCAGGGTGCCGAGCGGCCAGCTCTCGCTGGGCAGCCCCTCGGCCAGGCCGGCACGCACGAGCGCACCGATGGCTCCACCCACGGCGATGGCGACAAGGGCTGCGGCACGGGGGCTCACCCCGCCAGCCTAACCGCGCGTCGCGTACGATCGGGTCCCTCATGAACCGCCTCGTTCCCCGGCCCATGCCCCATCACCTGCCGCGCCGTGCATCCCTCGCAGTCGCCCTGGCTATCCCGGCGCTGGGCCTGACCCTGGCCGGGCCTGCACCAGCGGCCCACCGGCCCATCGAGGCGATTGGCGGATCGCTGGCATCGATGACGGGGTCTGCCAGCGCGTACGGAATCTCCCAGGCGCGTGGCGCGTCGCTGGCGGCATCCGAGACCCGCGGCCAGCCGGTGCGCGTGCGGCTGCACCTGGCCGATGACCAGTCGGCCAACCAGATGGCGATCTACCAGATGACCGGCTTCGTGGGCGCGCGGGTGTCGGCGGTGCTGGGGCCCACGCTCTCGGGCGTGGCGGCGGCGGCCGACCCCATCGCGGGTGCCGCGGGAATCCCGGTGTTGGGGGTGACCAACACCACGCTCGACCTCGCGGCGGCGGGCCCCACGTTCTGGCGCGTGAGCCTCTCCGAGAGCCGGCTCATCCCCGCGTCGGTGGCGTATGCCAACGACAAGCGCGACATCACCACGGCGTCCCTGGTGTCGGTGAGCGGCGACGGCTACTCCGAGGGCGCAGCCCAGGCGTTCCGCTCCGCGGCTGCCGATCAGGGAATCCGCCTGCTCGCCGACGTCAGCATGCCCGCGGGCAGCGGGCGCGCAGACCAGCTCATCGCCCAGGCGGTGGCCCCCGGGCCGCAGGCCATCTTCTTCGCGGCGCGCAGCGCCGACGCCACCAGCCTGGCGGTGGCGGCCGCGGGCTCGTCGCTGATGAAGGTGGGGGGCAACGGCTACAACACGCCCGACGTGCTCACGGCGGCGGGATCCGCCACCGACGGCTTCATCGTGAGTGCCTCATGGAACCCCAACAAGCGCGATTCCGCCAGCCGGGCCTTCGTTCGCCACTACCGCGCCAAGTACCGATCCACCCCGGACGCCTTCGCGGCGCAGGGCTACGGCGGGGTGCAGCTGCTGGCCGCTGCCGCCGGCGCCGGGCACGGCGGGGCGCCCGATCGCGTGCTGGCGGGGCTCCGACGGCTGCGGGCGGTGCCGTCGGTGCTCGGCACCATGCGCTTCACGCCCGGCGTGCGCGAGGCGGCGTACCCGGCCACCGTGCAGGTGGTGCAGGGCGGCAAGCTGCTGCTGGCGCCCTAGCTGGCCCTGCAGTCCTGAGGCGCCCGGCCCGGCACGGCCGGGGCTAGGCCTCGATGCCCGCGGCCACCCGGCGCTTGACCCGGGCCAGCATGCCGGCCATGCCGCGCATGCGAAGCGGGGTCACCAGCTCGTCGAGCCCCATCGACAGGTAGAAGTCGTTGGGGGTGGCCAGCACCTCCTCAGGGCTGGCGCCGTCCAGGCCCTCATGCAGCACGGCGGCGAACCCGCGCGAGGTGGGTGCCTCCATGGGTGCGTCGAAGAACAGCCGCACCTCGTCGGGCTGCACCTCCACGGCGAGGAAGAGCGGCGCCTGGCACTCCTCCACCGGCTCCATGCTGTCGCGGTCGTCCACCAGGCGGTCGGGCAGCGGCGGCAGGGAGTTGGCGAAGTCCAGCAGCAAGGGAAGGCGGAGCTCCTTCGGCGTATCCGCGAACTCCTCGACGATCTCGTGGAGCTTGTCCCTCACTTCTCGATCGGCACGCGCACGGCGTTGCCCCACTCCACCCACGAGCCGTCGTAGTTGCGCACCTGGTCGAACCCCAGCAGGTGGGTGAGCACGAACCACGTGTGGCTGGATCGCTCGCCGATGCGGCAGTAGGCGATCACGTCATCGCTCTTGCCGAGCCCGATCTCGTCCTCGTAGATGGCGCGCAGGTCGTCCACGGGCAGGAACGTGCCGTCGTCCTCATCCGCCGCGCGGCGCCACGGCACGTTGGCGGCCGTGGGGATGTGCCCGCCGCGAATGGCGCCCTCCTGCGGGTACTCGGGCATGTGCAGCAGCTCGCCCGAGAACTCCCCGGGCGAGCGCACGTCCACCAGCTTGCCGTTGCCGATGTGCGCCAGCACCTGCTCGCGGTAGGCGCGGATCACGCTGTCGTCGCGCTCGGTCACCGGGTAGTCGGCCGGGGCGGGGGAGGGCACGTCGGTGGTCATGGGGCGGCCCTCGTTCACCCACTTCTTGCGGCCGCCGTCGAGCAGGCGCACGTCGGCGTGCCCGAAGAGCGATGTGACCCACAGGGCGTACGAGGCCCACCAGTTGTTCTGGTCGCCGTAGAAGACGATGGTGGTGTCGGGCGTGATGCCCTTCGACGACATCAGCTTCGAGAAGCCCTGGGCATCCACGTAGTCGCGCGTGAGCGGGTCGTTCAGGTCGAGGTGCCAGTCGATCTTGACGGCGCCCGGGATGTGCCCGGTCTCGTACAGCAGCACGTCCTCGTCGCTCTCGGCCACCACCAGCCCGGGATCACCCAGGTGGGCCTCGAGCCACTCGGTGGTGACCAGCCGCTCGGGGTGGGCGTAGGCCTGGATCTTCGGGTCCTGGTCGTTCTCAACCGGCATCGGGTGGCCTCCTCGGCGTGGCGCCTGCGCTCATCGGGGCACGCAGTATTGCAAGCGCCTACCCGCCGTCGGCCGAGAAGTGCTGGTAGTCCTTGGTGCCCGACCAGCGGCCGCCCCAGTCCCAGCCCTCGCGGTCGAACGCGCGCACCAGCGCGCCGCCCTCCACCGCCATGCCGGGGCGCGGCGTGCGCTTCACGAATGGCCTGCTGGCCGTGTGGTACACAACCCCGCCGGGTTCCACCCAGGGGTTCTCGATGGGGTTGATGTCAATCGCCTTGCCGTAGGCGTGGTTGCTCCAGCGCCCGCTGCCAGTGGCCTTGCGGCAGTTGAACGCCGAGGTGTTGTCGGCCTCGATCGAGTTGAAGTCGCTGCCCCTGTACTTCTCGATGGGCTCGATCTTCCTCACGGGCACCCCGTCGCGGTGGAGGCTGCGGAAGATGCGCACCACGGCCGGCGCGACGTCCTCGTGCACCACCAGGGTGCCGGTGGCCTCGCCGCCGCCGAACGTGCGGTGGGTCACCCGTACGGCGCGCAGGTCGTCTGGTCCCACGGGGCAGCCCTTGCGCCACACCGACGGCGTCATGGCCTTGCGCTGCGCAGGGGAGATCTGCGAGATGCTCGACTCGTACCCGGCGAGCGCGGTGGGGGCGAACGCGGCCAGGGTGGCGGCGCAGGTGGCCGCGAGCCCGATGAGCGATGAGGCGGACGTGCGCATGAGCGGGATGTTCGCCGGTGCGCGCGGGTATCCCCCCCGCGCGTGGTTCAGGCGGAACGCGAGCGCCGGCCGAGCAGCCACAGCACGACCGCTCCCGCGACGGCTGCCAGCACTGATCCCGCCAGCACGCCGATGCGCGCGGCGTCGGCCAGCGACGGGTCGTCGAATGCCAGCTCGGTGACGAACAGCGAGACGGTGAAGCCGATTCCCGCCACCAGGCCGATGCCGAGCATCTGGCCCCACCGTGCGCCGGATGGCATGCGTCCCACGCCCATGCGGATGGCGATCCATGCCCCCAGGGGGATTCCCACGGCCTTGCCGATGAGCAGGCCGAGCCCCACGCCCAGCGCGGCGCCCACCGCGCCCTCGGCCGACAGGGCGCCCGCTCCGAACACGATGCCCGCGTTGGCGAGCGCGAAGATGGGCAGGATCACGAACGAGCTCCAGGGGTGCAGCGCATGCACGGCCCGCGTGAGCGGTGACACCGCCTGGCGCGAGAGCTCGGCCAGGTGCATCCATGACTCGCTCTCGGCATCGGGGCCTGCGGGGGAGTCGGATGTCTCGTCCGCCACCCTGTGGGCCTCTGCCGACACGGCGGCCGGACGCTGCAGGGGAACCGCGGGGGTGAGCAGGCCAACGGCCACCCCGGCGATGGTGGCGTGCACCCCGGATGCGGCCGTGAATGCCCAGGCGAGTACTCCCAGCGCCACGTACGGCACGCGCGCCTGCACGTGCAGGCGCGTGAGCACCCAGAAGGCCACGAGCGCCGCGACGGCCGCGGCCAGCCATGCCCCCTGGATGCCGCTCGAGTAGGCGATGGCGATCACCAGGATCGCGCCGATGTCGTCGATTACCGCCACGCCCAGCAGGAACGCCCACAGAGCGGGTGGCACGCGTGACCTGAGGGCGGCGAGCACCGCCAGCGCAAAGGCGACGTCGGTGGCCATGGGGATTCCCCAGCCGTCCTGCGCCGGCCCGCCGGCGGTGAACGCCAGGTAGATGGCCGCGGGCAGCAGCATGCCGCCCAGCGCCGCGGCGAACGGCACGGCGGCGGCCCTGGGCGTGGACAGCTCGCCCACCGCGAGCTCGCGCTTCACCTCGAGGCCGATGAGCAGGAAGAACAGCGTCATCAGGCCGTCGTTGACCACCTTGGCCAGGTCGGTGTCGAGCACGCTGCCGTCCACGCCCAGCGTGATGGGGGTGGACCAGAACGCCTCGTACCCCGACGTGTCCACGTTCGCCCACACGAGTGCGACGATGGTGGCCAGAAGCAGGGCGGCGCCACCCGCGGCCTCCCACGCCATGAACGACCGGATGGGCCCGGCGACCAGCCGCGCCGATGCCCGGGGCGATCGCGACCAGCTGGGGATGATGCGGTCTTCGGGGTCTGACGCCACGTAAGCAGGGTATCCCGTTCCGCTGATACACCTACGTGACAATGATTCCGGGGAGTTCACGAATTGCACGCGTCGCCGTGGCCGCAACGGCCGGCCTCGCCGCGTGCGCCAGCGCCGCCGCGGCGGCGCACGCGGCATCACCGGTGGTGCTGCGCGGCACCGTCACCAGGGTGGTGGACGGCGACACCATCAAGTTCCAGTCGCGCGGGTTCGAGAACACCATGCGGCTCATCGGCATCGACACGCCCGAGACCAAGCGGCCGGGCTACCCGGTGCAGTGCGGCGGGCCTGCCGCCTCGGCCGAGGCCGCCCGCCTGCTTCCGGTGGGCACGGCGATACGGGTGGAGAGCGATCCCTCGCAGGACGCCCGCGACAAGTACAACCGGTTCCTGGGGTACGTGTACGTGGGCAGCGGGCGCGGCGCGCGCGGGTCGGTGAACTACCGCCTGGTGCGCACCGGCTTCGCGAAGACCTACGTGTACGGGGAGATCCCCTTCCGGTATGCCGGCGCGTTCCTCGGGGCCGAGATCCGGGCGAAGAAGTCACGCATCGGGGTGTGGGGGCCGCCCTGCAATGGCGACACCACCAAGCCGCAGTACGGCGGCGGCGCGTCGTCGGGCGCAGGCGCGGCCGCGGGGTCGGCCGCCGGGTCGGCGTCCGGCCGCTGCGACCCGAACTACTCGGGCGCGTGCATCCCCTCGCCGCCGCCCGACCTCGACTGCTCGGACATCTCCGCGCGCAGGTTCCGCGTGGTGGGCACCGACATCCACCGCTTCGACAGCGATGGCGACGGCATCGCCTGCGAGGGCGCGCGCCGCTAGGGCGCAGGCTGCCCGGGCGCCGGCGGCCTAGGCGCTCGCGATGACGGGGCTGCCGTTGGGCGCCCAGCGCGCCGCAGCGCCGCCCTTGCTGCCCAGGTTCCACGCCGAGTTGACCAGCCCCACGTGCGAGAACGCCTGGGGGAAGTTGCCGAGCATGCGCCCCGTGACGGGATCCCACTGCTCGGCCATCAGCCCCACGTCGTTCCTCAGCGTGAGCAGGCGCTCGAACAGCGCGCGGGCCTCGTCGTGCCGCCCGGCCATCGCGAGGTTGTCCACCAGCCAGTAGGTGCACAGCAGGAACGCGCCCTCGCCGGCGGGCAGGCCATCCACGCCCTCGCTGCCGACATCCGCGTAGCGCATCACCAGGCCATCGCGCGTGAGGTCGCGCTGGATGGCGTCCATCGTGCCGATCACGCGCGGATCGTCGGCGGGAAGGAATCCCACGAGCGGGATCATCAGCAGGCTGGCGTCCAGGCGCGGCACGTCGTAGGCCTGCACGAACGACCCGAGCTCGGTGTCGAAGCCCTCGCGGCACACCTCGTCGTGGATCTCCTGGCGGATGGCCTTCCAGCGGTCGACCGGGCCCTCGAGCCCCGACTCCTCCACCGCGCGAATGGCGCGGTCGAACGCCACCCACGCCATGATCTTCGAGTGGGTGAAGTGCCGCCGCGGCCCGCGGACCTCCCAGATGCCCTCGTCGGGCTCGTGCCAGCGCGACTCCAGGGCGTTCATCAGGGCGGTCTCGAGCGACCAGGCATCGGGGTCGGGCTCCACGCCGATGCGCCGCGCCACGTGCAGGGAGTCCATCAGCTCGCCGTACACGTCGAGCTGGAACTGATCGACCGCCGCGTTGCCCACGCGCACCGGGCGTGACGCCGCGTAGCCCGGCAGCCACGGCACCTCCCACTCGGCGAGGCGCCGCTCGCCGGCCGCGCCGTACATGATCTGGATGTCCTCGGGATCACCGGCCACCGCGCGCAGCAGCCAGTCGCGCCATGCCACGGCCTCGCGCGTGTACCCGCCGAGCATGAGGGCATAGAGCGTGAACGAGGCGTCGCGCAGCCAGCCGTACCGGTAGTCCCAGTTGCGCACGCCGCCGAGTTGCTCGGGCAGCGACGTGGTGGCCGCGGCGATGATGGCCCCGGTGGGCGCGTATGACAGCGCCTTCAGCGTGATGAGCGAGCGGATCACCGGCTCGCGCCACTCCCCCTGGAAGGGGCACCGCGAGCTCCAGCCCTCCCACCACGACAGCGCCTCGGCCAGCGCGTGCTCCGGGTCGGGGCCCGCGGGGGCCGGCAGGTGGGAGTCGTGGTGGTTCAGGGTCATGCCGATGCGCTGCCCGGGCTTCACGGTGAAGCGGGCTACCATGTCGCCCTCGATGCGCCCGTGGTGCACGGGTGACACCAGCCGCAGGGCCTCGGGCCCGCAGATGAGGTCGGCGCCCTCGGGCAGGTGGCGCACCCACGGGCGGGTGCGGCCGTACTCGAAGCGCGCCGACACCGCTGATTCCATGGGCACCGCGCCATCCACGCCCTCGACGATGCGCACGATGCACGGCCCGGTGGGCTCGGGCGACATGAAGTCGATGAGCCGCACCGTGCCCTCGTCGGCCACCAGGGTGGTCTCCAGCACGAGGGTCTCGCCCACGTAGCGCCGCGACGACGACCGCACGCCTGAGCGCGGGGTGACGCGCCACTCGCCGTTGTCGTCGGTGCCGAGCAGCGAGCAGAACACCGCGGGCCCGTCGAACCGGGGCGTGCAGAACCAGTCGATCGCGCCGTCGCGCGCCACCAGCGCGCAGGTGCGCTTGTCGCCGATGAGGGCGTGGTCCTCGATGGATCGAGCGGGGTTCACGCGCGCCACTATCCCAGATGCACCGGCGCATCCGGCACCATTGCGGCATGGACGTTCATTTCTCACCTGGTCCCGACGACATGCTCACGTGGGTCGCATCGGACCCCGGCTTCATGCAGCGCGCCTCGCACGCGCTGGTGGCGGGCGAGCGCACGTGGCTGGTGGACCCCGTGGATCACCCCGACGTGCGCGCCCGCCTGGCATCGCTGCCTCCCGTGGCCGGCGTGCTGCAATTGCTCGACCGCCACGGGCGCGACTGCGCCGCGATGGCCGGCCACCTCGGCGTGCCCCTCTCGGTCACGCCGAAGCACGCCGTGGACGGCGCCCCGTTCGAGGTGCTGGTGGTGCGCGATGCCCGCGGCTGGCATGAGTCGGCCCTCTGGTGGCCCGGCCGGCAGGCCCTGGTGGTGGCCGAGGCCGTGGGCACGCCGCCGTACTTCCGATCGCGCCCCGACCAGGTGATCGGCCCGCACCCCTTTATGCGCCTGCGCCCGCCGAGGGTGCTCGAGGGATACCCCGCGCATCACGTGCTGATGGGGCATGGGCACCCGGTGCACCGCGACCACGCCGGGTCGCTGGTGGATGCGGCCATCGCGCATGCGCGCGGCAGCACGCCGCGCTGGATGCTGTCGCTCGCCACGGGCTCGGTGCGGCGATCGGACCGGCGGTCGCCTATCGTCACCGGCTGATGAACGGCCAGCCGGCGCCGCCGCCGCCGACGCCGGCCTCCGCGCCCGCGGGGTCCGGACCGTCGCGGCCCGCATGGATCAACAAGCTCACCGCGCTTCCGTGGTGGGCCTGGCTCGGCGTGCCCCTGGTGGCGTGGCTGGCATCGCGCCTGTTCGTCACCGGCCTGGGCGTGATCTCCAGCCTGTCGTTCGGCCGCGCCGAGATCGGGCTCGACCAGGCCGTGCCGCGGGCGCTCAACCTCTTCGGCTCGTGGGACACCACCTGGTACCTCGACATCGCCCGGCGCGGATACGCGTTCGACGTGGGCCAGGTGGGCGAGGTGTTCACCAACGTCGCGTTCTTCCCCCTGATGCCCATGATCATGTGGGTGGCGCTCGCCCTTGGCCTCAACCCGTTCTGGGTGTCGATCATCGTGAGCAACGCGATGTTCCTGGTGGCCCTGGTCGCGCTGTTCAACCTCACCAAGGGACGCTTCGGGCACGAGATGGCCGTGCGCGCCACGTGGGTGCTCGCGCTGGCCCCGCCCGCCGTGGCGGCGTCCATGGCCTACACCGAGGGGGCGGCGCTGGGCCTGGCCGTGCTGGCGGGGTATCTCGCCTGGAAGGGTCATTTCGGCTGGGCGGGCAGCGTGGCGGCCGTGGCCGTGCTCACGCGCCCCACGGGCGTGCTGGCCGTGGTGCCCGTGGTCATGCTGGCGTGGGCGCTGGGGGAGGAGGGCCGTCGGCGCCGCCTGGTGAAGGCCCTGCTGCCCGCGGCCGTGGTGGGCGTGGCGTTCCTCGCCTACATGCAGTTCCGGCAGGGCAGCTGGGCACTGCCACTGGAGGCCCAGGCGGCCTGGGGGCGCGGCCAACTGGGCGTGGGGCTGCTGTCGCTGCTGCCCGCGAAGCTCGGCCAGGCGCTCGGCGGGCTGTTCGGCGGCGACCTCATCGGATCACGCGACCTGCTCGGCAAGGAGACCATCTCCGAGCTCACTGGGCTGTCGGTGGGCGACTGGTCGGCCGTGGTGCGCGACGTGCTCTTCGGCGTCATCTATGTGTTCCTGCTGGCGCGCCTCTGGCGCCGCGAGGGCGGCCTGCGCTCGCCCTGGGTGCTCTACGCCTTCCTGGTGCTGGTGATCCCGCTCTCCAGCGGATCGGTTACCTCGCTGGCGCGGCTCGGCCTTCTGGCCTACCCGCTGGCGTGGCCCATGGCCGAGTGGCTGGGCGAGGGCGGCCCCGGGCGACGACGCTGGACCGCCGTGGCAGCCCTGGTGTTCATCGCCCTCATGGTGGCCCAGTTGGCCAACCAGTCCCCCTAGGGCCGGGCGCGCTCCTCCTCGAGCACCAGGCTGGGGCGCCCCACGATGAGCGGGTCGAGGGCACCGATGCGCTCGACGTCCTTGTCGGTGTAGGGCATGCGGTGCAGCACGTACCTCAGGGCGTTGAGCCTCGCGCGCTTCTTGCAGTCCGACTTGATGCAGATCCAGGGGGCGTCCTCGGTGTCGGTGTGCAGGAACATGGCCTCCTTGGCGGCCGTGTAGTCATCCCACTTGTCGAGTGACGCCAGGTCGATGGGGGAGAGCTTCCATTGCTTGAGCGGGTGCTGCTCGCGCTCCGCGAAGCGGCGCTGCTGCTCGTCGCGGCTCACCGAGAACCAGAACTTGATCAGGTGGATGCCGCTTCGCACCAGCTGGCGCTCGAACTCCGGCGCCTGGCGCATGAACTCGGCGTACTCATCATCGGTGCAGAAGCCCATCACGCGCTCCACGCCGGCGCGGTTGTACCAGGAGCGGTCGAACAGCACGATCTCGCCGCGCGTGGGCAGGTGCTCGATGTAGCGCTGGAAGTACCACTGCCCGCGCTCGATGTCGGTGGGCTTCTCGAGCGCCACCACGCGCGCACCGCGCGGGTTGAGGTGCTCCATGAAGCGCTTGATGGTGCCGCCCTTGCCCGCAGCATCGCGCCCCTCGAACACGATCACCACGCGCTGGCCGGTCTCCTTCACCCAGGCCTGCAGCTTCAGCAGCTCCACCTGCAGGCGGTACTTCTGCTTCTCGTACGCCCTGCGGCGCATGAGGTTGCGATAGGGGTAGGGCGCGGTGCGCCAGTCGTCCACCAGGTCGTCATCCCCGTGCGCCGGGGGCCTTCCGAACACCAGCTCGTCCTGCTCGGCAAGGGCGTCGCCCAGGGCCTCGAGGTCGTCGGGCGATGTTCCATCGGCCACGGCCCGCAGCCAGTCGGCCACCGCCTGCAGGTCACCGGGGTGCGCGCCCTGCAGCACGTCGCGCACGGCGTTCACCAACTCGCCGCGGGCGCTGCCCATCTCCTGGCCGATCTCGAACCGCTCGATGCCCTCGGTGGTGAGGTCGAGGGCGCGGTCGCCCTTGCTCGCCTTGTGCGCCATTACCCGACCCTACCGCGCCAGCAGTTCCACCACGTAGTCGAGGCACGCCGTGAGCTGGCGGGCGTCGTCGGGCGAGATCGCCGGGAACGTGGCCACGCGTATCTGGTTGCGGCCGAGCTTGCGGTAGCTGTCGGTGTCCACCACGCCGTTGGCGCGCAGCACCGCGCACACCTGCGTGGCATCCACGCGCTCGTCGAGGTCGATGGTCACCACCACCGGGCTGCGCATGGCCGGGTCGGCCACGAACGGCGCGGCCAGCTCGTGGGCGTCGGCCCAGTCGTACAGCGCCCCCGACGACTGCCGGCAGCGATCCTCGGCCCACGACAGCCCGCCCTGGTTCATGATCCATTCCACCTGCTGCACGAGCAGGAATATCGTGGCCAGCGCCGGCGTGTTGTAGGTCTGGTCCTTCACCGAGTTGTCGCGCGCGATGAGCAGGTCGAGCGACGCTGGGGCCCAGCGATCGGCGAGGTCGTCGATGCGCTGTAGCGCGCGCGGCGAGCACGCCGCCAGCCACAGGCCGCCGTCGCTGGCCAGCGCCTTCTGGGGCGAGAGGTAGTAGACGTCGAACTCGTGCGGGTCCACGGCCATGCCGCCCGCGGCGGAGGTGGCGTCCACCAGCACCAGGGCATCCGGGTCGGCCCCCGCGGGGCGCGCCACGGGCATGCACACGCCCGTGGATGTCTCGTTCTGGGTGAGCGCGTACACGTCGGCACCCGCCACCGCCGTCACCTCGGGGTGGCTGCCGGGGTCGGCCTCCACCGTGGTTGCGGTGGCCACGTGCGGCGCCTCGGCCATCGCCTGTGCGAACTTGGACGAGAACTCGCCGAACACCGCGTGGTGGCTGTGATCGCGCACCAGGCGGAACCCCGCGACGTCCCAGAACGCCGTCGCCCCGCCGTTGCCCAGCAGCACCTCGTAGCCGTCGGGAAGGCCCAGCAGCTGCGATAGCCCCGAGCGGGCGCGGCGCACCATGTCCTTCACGGTCTTCTGCCGGTGCGAGGTGCCCATGTACGAGGTGCCCGTCTCGGCGAGCGCGCGCAGGGACCCCACGCGCACCTTGGACGGCCCGCTGCCGAAGCGCCCATCGGCGGGCAGGTGGTCGAGCGGGATGCGGATATCGGCGGTCTGGTCGGTCATGTGGCGGAACATACATGGGGAGGGGTGGCCCGCGGTCGCGGAGAATATGTGCCGCATGCCCGCACGCACCATCGCCCTCGCCGCAGGGGCGCTCGCCCTGCTCGCCGTCCCCGCCCTGGCGGTCGGCGCCAACGAGGACGTCTCGTTCCAGGCGGCCGGCGTGATGCGCCATGCCATCATCAGCCCGCCCGAGTCGGTGAAGCCCGGCACGCGGCCCCCCGTGGTCATGGTGTTCCCGCGCGAGGGCACCACGGCGCAGGACGCCCTCGACCGCTTCGGCTACTCCATCCACCGCGCGGGCGCGGTGGCGGTGGCGCTCGACGCCCTTCCCTGCGCGGCCCTGGGCAACCAGCAGTGCTGGTACCCGATGCAGGCCGACCGGCGGGCCACCGACGTCACCGCGGTGGACGAGCTGCTCAACCTTCTCGACCGGCGCACCGACATGAACAGCACGCGGCTCGTGACGCTCGGCGAGTCGAGTGGCGCGTCGTTCGCCGTGAGCATGACCCTCGGCCTGCCCAGCCGCATCGATGGGGCGCTCGGCGTGTCGGCCTTCGACCCCACGCGCATGGTCATGCTCGACCCGGCCAACCAGCAGGACCTCCTGCCGGTCACCCTCGGCGGCAACTCGAAGATCCGCGCCCAGAAGAATCGCCAGCACATCACGCTCGTCCGCGGATCGGTGGACGTCACCGTGCCCCCCAGGCTCACCATGCAGCTGCGCAATCGCCTGGCCGCTGCCGGCTGGACCAACGACTACATCAAGCTCATCACGGTGCCCAACGCGCCCAGTGCGTCGCCGGCCCTCGCGGCTCCGCGGCGCATCACCCCGGCGCTGCGCGACCTCATCTTCCACACGCTCGACATGGACATCCCGCGCGGCCAGGTGGACCGCCTCGCCGAGCTGGGCTACCTGCCGGCCAACGCCACGCCGGGCAACACGTCCGATTACGCGCTGTCGCAGTCGATCATGGCGTTCCAGGGCTGGAACGGCCTTGAGCGCACCGGCACCGCCGATACCGCCACGCAGAAGCGCCTCGCCGTTGCGGGCAGGCCCCAGCCGAAGCTGTCGGGCAACGGCAAGTGGCTCGAGGGCTACATCGACCGCCAGGTGGTGCTGTTGGTGCGCAGCGGCCGCGTGGTGCGCGCCATCCACTTCTCGAGCGGCGCCGCGGGCAACACCCCGCGCGGCAACTACTCGATCTACCGCAAGGAAGTCATGAGCTGGTCGCGGCCGTTCAGCTCATGGATGCCCTACGCGTCGTACTTCACGGGCGGCTTCGCCTTCCACGAGTACCCGGACGTGCCCGGCTACCCGGCCAGCCACGGCTGCGTGCGCATCGCCGCGCCGTTCGCGCCGTACCTGTACGAGTTCGCCACGTACGGCACCCCCGTCCACATGTACTGAGTCGGTACTCGCGCTCGCGCGACGTGGTTCAGGGCGAGCGTG
>JBJTJN010000013.1:0-10138 GCA_046095485.1 Actinomycetota bacterium | reverse complement strand
GGGTTCTTGGGCAGCGGGAACTCCAGGCCGTCGTCGCCCTTGGCGGCGATCTGCATGAAGTCGCCCCAGATCTGCGCCGGGAAGGTGCCGCCCGCCACCGTGATGCCGTGCACGCTGGTCATCGACCGGCGCACGCCGTCGTCGTTCGGGTAGCCCACCCACACCGCGCACACGTAGCGGGGCGTGTAGCCCACGAACCAGGCGTCGGTGTAGTCGTCGGTGGTGCCGGTCTTGCCCGCCACGTTTGGCGCGATGTTGGCGGCGCCGCCGGTGCCGCTGGTCACGTTGTCGCGCAGGATGCGGGTGACCTCATAGGCCACGCCGTCCTGGAACACCCGGGTGCGCTTTGGCGTGGCGAGGTCGCCCTTGGGGACGCCCTTGCCCAGATCGGTCATGGCGATGGGCTTCACGCGGAACCCGCCGTTGGCCAGCGGCGCGTAGGCAGCGGCCATCTCGAGCGGGGTCACCTCGCCCGAGCCGAGGCCGATGGACGGCACCACGGGCAGGTCGCTCTGCACGCCCATCTTCCTGGCCATGTCCACCACGCGATCCGGGCCCACGTCGAGGGTCATCTGGATGTACACGGTGTTGTCCGACGCCAGCGTGGCCTGCGAGATCGGCACCGCGCCGCGGTAGGAGTTGGAGTACGTGGCCACCTGGACCGGACCCCACTTGGGGTCGTTGATGTCGATGGGCCGGCTGTCGTAGACGGTGGAGTAGGGGTTGATGCCGTCGGCGATGGCGCGGGTGAGCACGAAGGTCTTGAAGGTGGATCCCGGCTGGCGACGCGCCTGCGCGGCGTAGTTGAACTGGCTGTCCTTGCCGTACTCGCGGCTGGTGGCCATGGCGCGGATGTATCCGGTGCGGGCGTCGATCAGCACCACCGCCGCCGCGGGGTCGCCCTCCTGCCCGAGGTTGCTCGCGATCGCCTGCTCGGCGGCGCGCTGCAGCTTGGGGTCGATGGTGGTGCGCACCGCGAGGCCGCCGTTCTGCACGCGCTTCTCGCCGTAGCGGTCGATGAGCTCCTGGCGCACGTAGTCGAAGAAGTAGCCCTCGCGCTTGCGCTCGTAGGTCTTGCCCTTCTTCAGCTGCAGGTCACTCGCCTTGGCCTCGTCGGCCTCGGCCTGCGTGATGTAGCCCTGGTTGGCCATCTCCTGCAGCACCACGTTGCGCCGCGCGGTGGCGTCCTTCGGGTTGACGAAGGGGTTGTAGGCCGACGGCGCCTGCGGCAGGCCCGCCAGCAGGGCGGCCTGCGGCAGGTCGATGGCCCACACCGGCTTGTCGAAGTAGGTGAGCGATGCCGCCTGCACGCCGACGGAGTTCTGTCCGTAGAACACGCCGTTGAGGTACTTCGCGAGGATCTGGTCCTTGGTGAAGCGCCGCTCCACCTCCTGGGCCAGGTGGGCCTCCTTGATCTTCTGCGAGAAGTCACGCGGCGCGTCGGGGTCGTAGAGGTTCTTCACCAGCTGCATGGTGATGGTGCTGCCGCCCTGGCGAAGGCCGCCGCTGTCCATGGCGTTGCGCACGGCGGCGCCGACGATGCGCACCCAGTCCACACCGTCGTGCTCGTAGAAGCGCTTGTCCTCGATGGCCACGGTGGCCTCGCGCAGGTTGATGGGGATGCGCGCGAGCGGGATCTCCGTGCGGTTGGTGACCCCGGCGATATAGCCGAGGATCTTCCCGTTGCGATCGTAGATGCGCGAGTTCTGCCCCAGGCCCACCGGCTGCATCTCATCGATGTCCGGGAGGTCCGCGGTGATCGACTGGTAGCTGGTGGCCAGCGCCACGCCCAGCACGGTGCCGAGTACCAGCAGCGCCATGAGGATCACCCTGCCCAGGCCGATGCGGCCATGGCGCGCGCGCTTCTCGCGCCGCCTGCGCAGGCGATCGATCTTCATCGCGCGGCTCCCGCCAGCGGCCGGATGTCCCACTCCACGCGGCCGGTGCGGTAGTCGAGCAGGCCGATCACCTGCTCGGGCCCGCCCATCACGCGCCCGGACACCACCCAGTTGAGCTCGTCGTCGGGGCGCGCCTCGGCGCGCGCCGCGGCGGGTGCCACCCCGCCCGGCGGCACGGGCACGGTCCACTCATCGGGGATCGCCTTGAGCGACACGTCGCCCGCCACGGCCGGAGCGCCCGCCCACACCTGCTCGGCCTGCTGCATCGCGGCGTCGGATGTGCCCAGGCGCGGGTTGCGCGACGCCGTGACGGCCTCCCACAGGAAGGCCCATCCCGACGCCGGATTGGCGAGGTACTCGGACGCCGGCTCTTCGGCGTATGCGGTGGCGATGAACGAGGGGATCCACGCCACCACCACGGCCCCGGCCACGATGAGGGCGACGGAGGCCGAACGGGGCATGCGGCGCGGGCTCTGGGCGGGTTGGGTCGTCATGGCGGCAGCAGCGGGCACGGCCGCCGAGTATAGGACCGCCCCGCAGCCGGTCCCTTCGCCCCGGTTGCCGCTTACCCTGCCCTGCAATGGCGCCTTCACCGCCCGATCTCGTGCTGCTCGACGCCTTCGGCACCCTCGTGGCGATGGACCCACCGGGGCCCATCCTGCACGCGGAGCTCGCGGATGCCGGGTACGACATCGCCCCGCAGGTGGTGGATGAGGCGCTGCGCGCGGAGATCGCCCACTACCGGTCGCGCATGCACATCGCGGGCGACGCGGCGGGCCTGAGCACGCTGCGCGCCGAATGCGGCGGAGTGCTGGCCGACGCGCTGGGGCCCGGTGCCCCGCCTGCTTCCGAGGCCACGGAGCTGCTGGTGGCCTCGTTGCGCTTTCGCCTTCACCACGATGCCCTCGGCGCCATGGACGCACTCGGGGCGCAGGGCGTGCGGCTCGGCGTGGTGAGCAACTGGGACTGCGCGCTGCCCCACCACCTCGCGGCGCTGGGCGTGGCCGATCGCTTCGTGGTTATCGCCGTGAGCGCCACCGTGGGCGCGGCCAAGCCCGACCCGGCGATCTTCCATTACGCCACCGACGCGGCGGGGGTGGATCCCGCCCGTGCACTGCACGTGGGCGACCGCCTGGCCGAGGACTACCAGGGCGCCCGCGCCGCCGGCCTGCGCGCCCTGCTGCTCCACCGGGCGGGACGCCACACCGGGCCGGGTACCGCCGGGCAGGCTGCCGCCGGGCCGGGCACCGCCGACGTGGATGTGATCACCACGCTCGCCGAGGTTCCTGAGATCATCGCGCGGTGAGGCGCACCGTCTGGACATACGCCCTCGCGGCGGTGACGCTGGCCTCGCTCATCGGGATGTACGTCGTCGCGTTCATCGTCGGCGCGGAGCCGCTGCCGCTGGCGGTCGTGGTGATCGCCATCATCCTCGCCACCATCGGGGCCGTCGTCGCGGTGCGCGACTCCCTGCGAGTTCCCCGTCCGCGCGTGGCCGACGTGGCCGCGGGCGTGGCCGGCACGGCCCTGTCGCTGCTGCTCAGCCGCGAGATGGGAATGCCCGCGCTGGTCGCGGTGTCGATCGTGGCGATCATCATCGGCATGATGGTTGCGCCGCGCGGGCCACTCGACGTGCGCGCGGAGTGCTCGGCGTACACCGGCGCCTTCGTGGGCCTGCTGGCGCCCACCATCACCGTGCCCTTCGGCTGGGTGCTGCTGGCGGGCGCGCTGGCGGGGCTGCTCTGGTCGGTGATCGGCCCGTATGTGCTGCCGGGCGTGGGCGGCCGCCTCGGCCTGGTCGCCCTCATGGGCTCGTCGTTCATCTACTGGATCGCATCGGCGTTCGGGTACGAGCACAGCGCCGTGCTGCTGCCCGAGGTGCAGGGCATGGCCCACATGGCGATGATCCCCATCGGCGGCGTGGCGGCCGTGCTCACGTGGCTGCTCATCCAGCGGCTGGGGTGGGATCTCGCGCTGGCATCGGGGTCGACGTCCCTCATCGTGTGCACCGCCGTGCACCTGGCCGACATGGGCGCGCTCGAGCCGGTGCTCGCCACGGCGTGGTTCGGGGGCACCATGGTGGGGCTGTCGGCGCCGGCGCGCCTGCCGAACGCCGCATGGGTCACCGTGGCCGGGCTGATGTACGGGGCGTACATGCTGCACTTCGAGGGGCCCCTCACCGGCCACGTGGGCGTGATCGGCGCCACGGGCACCATCGCGGTGTTCGTGGCCATGGGCGCCCTGCGCGTGGGCACGTGGGTTGCGCCCCGGTTGCGGGGCACGGCAATGAGCCGGGGGAAGCAGGCCCCGGCGTGAAGCCCGAGGCCCCGGCATGAAGCCGAACGCGGGCACCTACGTGCTGGCCGCGGCGATGTTCGTCGGCATGCTCGTGGTGTACGTCACCTCGTTCACGATCGCGCCGAACCTGTACATGCGGGTGCTCGCGGCGATCCTCGGCATGCTGGCGCTGGTGGGCACCTGGCTCGCCGTGGCGTCGTCGCTTCCGCCCGCCCGCGTGCGGGTGATGGACATCGCCACCGGGGTGGTGGGCACGATGGCCACATTCCTGCTCGCCCGCGACCTGGGCGTGGAGCCCGTGGTCGCCGTGTCGCTGGTGCTGGTGACCCTGGGCATCGCGCAGTCGCTCGGCATCATCGACTTCCCCGCCACCTGCGCGGGCTTCTCGGGCGGGTTCGTCGGGCTCATCGGGCCGAGCATCACCGTCTCGTGGTGGTGGGTGGCGCTCTCGGGCGCCATCGCCGGCACGCTGTGGAGCATGATCGGCCCGTCGGTGATGCCCGCCTTCGGCGGGCGCATCGGCCTCATGGCGTTCCTGGGGTCGGCCATCTCGTACGAGGTCGCCGACTTCCTGGGGGGCCGCGGCAACGCCGTCCTGCTGCCGCCCACCGATGGGCTGCCCACGTGGGCGGTGATGCCGGTGGGAATCACCGGCGCGCTGGTCACCTGGCTGCTGCGCAACCGCACGGACCTCAACTACATGTACTGCGTCGGCCTGCCCGCGCTCACGGTGAGTGCGGGCATCGCCCTCGCGCCGGGCCTCGGCTCGCAGGGCGCCGTGATGGCCACCGCGTGGCTGGGCGGCGCGGCGCTTGCCGGCACGGCCCTCACCCGCCTGCCGAATGCCGGGTGGATCTTCCTCGCGGCCCTGCTCTACAGCGGGCTCATGGTGCGCTTCACCGGCCCGTACGAGGGGCATGCGGGGGTGATCGGCGTGCTGGCGTTCATCGGCGAGCTCGGCACCTTCGGGCTGCGCCGCACCCTGCAGCGCGTGGCGCCCCGGCTACCGGGAAAGCCGCGTGTGGCGTAGCAGGGTGGAGAGCCCCTGCTCGAGCTCCTCGGAGCACATGGTGCCGTCCGCCTGCTGGCACTGGCGCAGGCGCTCGCCGATGAGGTGAAGCCCCACCTGGTCGAGGGCGGCGGTCACGGCCGCCAGCTGCACCAGGACGTCCTCGCAGGCTGCGTTCTCGTCGAGCATGCGCTGCACGCCGCGCAGCTGCCCCTCGGCCCGGCGCAGCCGCACCATGATCTGCTCGCGGGTGGGCGGCGTGGACGCGGTGGTGGCCACGGCCCTAGTGGCCCCCGCAGCCGCAGCCGCCGTGCCCGCATCCGCCCCCCGATGGGGCCGGCGCCGATGCCGCTCCGCCGCCCGTGACGGCACCGGCCATCTGCGTGCTCGACCGCGCGGCCACGAACCCGGTGAACAGCTGCTCGGCGGGCTGCCCGCACGACGGGCACGCGCGGTCCTCATCGCGCAGGAAGCCCTGCCGGAACACCTCGAACCCGGCATCGCATGACGCGCACCGGAGGTCGTAGGTGGGCACCGGGTCAGCCCCCCAGGCCCAGGGCCTGCTCGATGCCCGCGCGCGGCATGGCGCCCACGGCGTTGCGCACCAGCTGGCCGTTCTCGAACAGCCCGATGAACGGGATGCCCTGGATCCCGTAGCGCTGCGCGATGTCCGGCGCGTCGTCCACGTTGACCTTGCCCACCACGATGTCCTCGCGGTCGGCGGCGATCTCGTCGATCACCGGGGCGATCATGCGGCACGGTCCGCACCACGGCGCCCAGAAGTCCACCACCACGGGCTTCTCGCTCTCCAGCACGAGCCCCTGGAAGGTGTCGCTGGTGATCTCGATGACCTCACCCATCTCGTCTCCTCGTCAGTCGGCGGACGCGCCCGCGCCCGCGTGATCCCCGGCTCCGGCCTCCTGGGCCTCGAGCCATCTCTCGGCGTCGATCGCCGCCATGCATCCGCTGCCCGCGGCGGTGACCGCCTGTCGGTATACGGTGTCCTGCACGTCCCCGCACGCGAAGACGCCCTCGATGTTGGTGTAGGTGCCGCCCGGCGTGGTGCGCAGGTAGCCCTCGTCATCCATGTCGAGCAGGCCCTCGAACAGCGAGGTGTTGGGCTGGTGCCCGATGGCCACGAACATCGCGGCGGCCGGGATGACCTCCTCCTCGCCCGTCACGGTGTCGCGCACCTTCACGCCGGTCACCACGGTGTCCCCCTCGACGTCCTCCACCACGGCGTTCCAGCGCACGGTGATCTTCGGGTTGTCCAGCACGCGCCGGGCCATGATGGCCGACGCCCGGAACTCATCACGGCGGTGCACGATGGTGACGCTCTCGCACATGCGGGTGAGGAAGAGGGCCTCCTCCATGGCGGTGTCGCCCCCGCCCACCACGACCACCGGCTTGTCCTTGAAGAAGAAGCCGTCGCAGGTGGCGCAGGCGCTCACGCCGCGGCCCATCATGCGGGCCTCGCCCTCGATGCCCAGCCAGCGGGCCGAGGCCCCGGTGGACACCACGACCGCGTTGGCCACGTGCTCGTCGTCGTTCACCCATACGCGGAAGGGGCGCTCCGAGAAGTCCACGCGGCTGACGTCGGCCGTGATGAACCGGGTGCCGAATCGCTCGGCCTGCGCGCGGAACATCTGCATCATCTCGGGCCCCTGCACCCCGTCCGGGAACCCCGGATAATTCTCGACGTCGGTGGTGATCATCAGCTGCCCGCCGGCGCCATAGCCCTCGATCACGAGCGGCTCCAGCCCGGCCCGCGCGGCATAGATGGCAGCCGTCAGCCCCGCGGGCCCGCTGCCGATGATGAGCACCTCGTTCACCTCACCCACCTATACCCCCTCCCGGTATACCTCTAGAAGGTACCATGCCGCAGGACGTACCCCGGTGTCAGGGCCATTAACGCACGCGGTGGGTTTAGTGGCGGTCACCGGGGGGGTGCCCCCACCGGCGCTGGGTCATCCGCGCGAGACCGTGAAGACCAGGCGGTTGCCGGCGCCCCAGGGGCGGCGGGCGGCGGCCCAGTAGGTGCGCTTCTCCTCGAGTTGGGTACGGGCGATGCGCCGGGCGTCCTCGAGGGTGACGAAGCCCCAGGCCAGCAGCACGCCGATGACCACTCCCTCGGCGGTGCCGCCGCGGCCGAGCACGGCCACGAGGAACAGCAGGGTGGCGCCGGCCGAGATGAACAGCAGCACGGCGACGATGGCGGCGAAACTGCGCCAGTCGCCGGGGGCGGCCGACAGCATGCGGCGGCCCTCGGCCGGCTGGGCATCGGGCAGGCGGATGGACGGCAGGCCGCCCTTGCGCAGCCACACGCGCAGGATGGGGAAGAAGATGAGCCCGGTGATGCCGGTCATCGCCACGAGCGTGCCGAGCCACCACCACGACCAGCCGTCCTCGGAGGTGGCCTCGAGGATGATGGACACCACCACGAGCGCCACCGACACCCCGAGCAGCTGGATGCCGTACATGCGCGCGAGGCGCGCGTAGTCCCAGAGCAGGTCACGGTCGCCCACGCGGATTGCCTTGGGCGTCTTGCGGGTCTTCCTCGCCACGGCGGGGAAGGCTAGCCCGCCGGACCCCCGGGGGGTATACCCTCGGCGGCGTGCAGGAGACCTTGCTGCCAGCGCGCCTGCGCGAGATCCGCGCCCGCCTGAGGGCGAGCCCGCGGTGGCGGTGGATGGCCATGACGGTGGTGGCCGGCGGCATGATGCTCTCGGTGCTGAACATCAGCATCGTCAACATCGCCCTGCCCGATATCTCCCGCGACTTCGACGCCAACGTGTCCACGGCGGGCTGGGTGGTGACGGGCTTCCTCGTCACCCAGGCGGTGCTGCTGCCCATCGCGGGCCGCGCGGGCGACCTCTACGGCAGGCGCCGCATCTTCGTGCTGGGCGTGGTGGTGATGGTGCTGGCATCGGTGCTGTGCGCGCTCGCGTGGAACGAGCCCTCGCTCGTGGTGTTCCGCATCCTCCAGGGCGTGGGCGCATCGGCCATGGCCCCCACCGCGTACGCCTACGCGGCCATCCTCTTCCCCCCCAACCAGCGCGGCCTGGCCATCGGGATACTCACGGCCATCATCACCGTGGCCCCGGTGGTGTCGCTCAACATCGCGGGGGTGCTGGTGGGCATCTGGGGGTGGCGCAGCGTGTTCTGGTTCACGCCGGTGGTGGGTGCGCTGGTGCTCATCGGCGCGGCGCTGGTGATGCACCGCAGGCCCCCCGGTCCCAAGCGGCCATTCGACCTCGCGGGCGCCGGGCTCGCTGCCCTCGGGTTGTTCCCCATACTCACCGCCCTCACCAGCGCCTCGGCCTGGGGATGGGCGTCGGGCAAGACCCTGGCCATGCTGGCCCTGGGCGTGCTGGGGCTGGCGCTGTTCTGCTGGCGCGAGACCCGCGCCGCCGACCCGATGGTGGACCTCGGCCTGTTCCGCCTTCGCACCGTGCGCAACCCCAACATCGCGGGCTTCTGCGTGGGCGCCACGATGTTCGGCACCCTTTTGCTGCTGCCGTTCTACTTCACGGCGGTGCTGGGCTACAGCAACGTGATGCTGTCGCTGGCCATCACCCCGGTGGCGCTGTCGTTCATGGTGGGATCACCCACGTCGGGCCGCCTGCTCACGCGCGTGGGTAGCGACCGCATGATGCGGGTGTCGCTCGTGCTGGCGGTCACGGGCGCCCTGGTGCTGGCCTACGGGTTCGGGTTCGAGGCCTACTACGCGGTGCTGCCCGGCATGGTGCTGCTGGCCCTGGGCCTGGCCACATCCACGGCACCCGTGACCACCACGGTCATCCACGAGGTGCCGGAGGACCGCCTGGGCGTGGCGTCGTCGCTGCCCAACGTGTCGCGCTACTCGGGCGGCGCGCTCGGCGGCGCGTTGCTCAGCACCGTGGTGGCCATGACGATCCCCGCCACCGTCACGGCCGAGGACGGCCTGGTGAGCGCACCGCTTCGCGCCCTGGTGGCCGACGGCATGCGCAACGCGCTGCTGGTGGGCGCGGGCATCCTCGTGCTGGGCGCCATCGCGGCATTCCGCGTGCCGCGCGTGATCGGTCCGGGAGCCACCATCGTGGCGCGCGTATCCGGGACAGGGCCGGGCGGCACGAAGTGACCCGCGGGTCGTACCTCGCCCTCGTGGCCCTGCTGGTGTTCACGATGGGCACCAGCATCATCACGCCGCTCCTCCCGCTGTACCAGGGCACCTACCAGCTGTCGAACGGCGTGCTCATGCTGCTGTTCGCCACCTACACGGCCACGGTGGTGCCCACCATGCTGCTGGCCGGCAATGCCGCCGACCGCCTGGGCCGCAAGCGCCTGGCCATCCCGGCCATGCTCGTGATGACCTCCGCGTCGCTGGTGTTCTCGTTCGCCGAGTCGGTGCCGCTGCTCTTCGCCGGGCGCGTGCTGCAGGGGCTGGCGATCGGCATGTACCTCGGCGTGGGCACGGCGTTCGTTATCGACCACGCGCGGCCGGGCGCCAAGGCGCTGGCATCGATGACCGCCGGTGCGTTCTTCCGCATCGGGTTCGGCCTGGGCCCGCTCATGGGCGGCCTCATCGCGCAGTACTGGGGCAACCCCCTGCACCGGCCGTTCGAGTTCCACGTGGCGCTGATGGTGATCGGCCTGGTGTGCGTGCTGATCGCCCGCGAGACGGTGCCGCGGCGCCCGTACAAGTTCGAGATGCGCGTGGGAATCCCCAAGGGCCAGGGCATCGGGTTCGCGGGGTTCATCGGGCCCGCCGCCTTCACGATGTCGTTCATGGAGGGCACCGTGCTCTCGCTGGTGCCGCTCTTCCTCTACACCACGCTCGGTGCCACCAACGTGGCAATCGCCGGGCTGTGCGGGTTCCTCGTGCTGGGCCTCGGCGGGCTCACGCCGATCCTCACGCGCAACGTCGAGCCGCGGAAGGCCGTGATGATCGGCG
>JBJTJN010000012.1:0-11199 GCA_046095485.1 Actinomycetota bacterium | reverse complement strand
GGGCACACGTTCGAGGTGCTCGACAACGTGGTGGCCATCGAGCGCGACCCCGAGCGGGTGTTCCGGGGCGCCGCGCCGGTGGTGGCCGCCTCGCTGGCCGAGCCGCTGGCGGACGACCTCACGCGCGGCCAGGCCCTGCGGTTCACGGCGCTGCTGCACGACATGGCCAAGGCCGAGACCCGCGGCGTGATGGACACCGGCCGCATCACCTTCATCGGGCACGACAGGCGCGGCGCCGACATGGCCGATGCATGGTTTCGCCGCATGCGGACGTCGAACCGCCTTCGTGAGTTCGTCGTGCACGGCGTGCGCGACCACCTGGTGCTGGGGTTCATGGTGCATCGCCAGCCCCTCACCCTGGTGCAGTACGACCGCTACCTGCGCCGCGTGGCCCCCTACCCGGTGGAGGCCATCGTGCTGTCGGCGGCCGACCGCATCGCCACCGACGGCCCCCGCACCACGCCCATCCAGATCACCCGGCACCTCGCCCTCGCGCGCGACATGCTGGATGCCCACGTGGCCATCACGGCCATGGATCCCATCCGGCCCCCGCTCGACGGCGCCGAGCTCACGGCGCTGCTGGGCCGCGAACCCGGCCCGTGGCTCGCCGACCTGCTCATCGCCACGCGCGAGGAGCAGCTGATGGGCCGCGTGCACGACGCCCTCACGGCCGAGCGCTTCGCCCGGGCGTGGGCCGCCGACCACCTGCCCCGCACCTAGCCGCGCCCTCCCGTAGGCGACCGTGCTGGCCGCGTGCGCGTCTAACGTCCAGCGCATGGGCATCAACCTCACCAAGATCTACACGCGGCAGGGCGATCAGGGCGATACCCGCCTGGGCGACATGACGCTGGTGCGCAAGGACCACCTGCGCGTGAACGCCTACGGCGAGGTGGACGAGCTCAACGCCCAGGTGGGCGTGGTGCGCCTCGCGGAACTTCCCGCAGGGTGGGACGAGCGCCTGGGCCAGGTGCAGAACGACCTCTTCGACGTGGGCGCCGACCTCGCGGTGCCGGTGGATCCCGAGGCCGAGGACCAGCGCCTTCGCATCGCCCCCGCGCGCATCGCGTGGCTCGAGGCCTGGTGCGATGAGATCAACGCCGACCTCGAGCCGCTCACCAGCTTCGTGCTGCCGGGTGGCACTGCCGCGGCGGCCCAGCTGCACGTGGCCCGCACGGTGTGCCGTCGCGCCGAGCGCGCGGTGGTGATGCTCGCCGACCACGAGCCCACCGGGGCCGTGGGCGAGAACGTCATCGCCTACCTCAACCGGCTCTCCGACCTGTTCTTCATCCTCGCCCGCGGCGCCAACAAGGCCGCGGGCCGTCCCGACGTGCTCTGGGTGCCCGGAGGCGGCGCACAAGCCTGACGCCTGCGCCCGGCGCGCGGCTTACGCGCCTGGCGCGGCCTCCCCGGCCCATGCCGGGTCGCGCCGATTCCAGGTGCGCGCGAGTATCACGCCGCCGATCACCACCAGGATGATCGAGATGATCTGGGCGGTGGTGAGCCCCGCCGCCACCTGCGGGGTGGCGCGCACGAACTCCACGGCGAAGCGCTCGATGCCGATGAGCACCAGGTACAGGCCGAAGAGCGACCAGGGGGCGGTGAGCCTCCCGCGCATGCGCCAGAGGATCCAGAAGATCACCAGGGCTGCGATGGTCTCGTAGACCGGCGTGGGATGGACGATCTCGGTGGTGGGCACGGTGCCCTCGGGGTACGCCATGCCCCACGGCAGCGAGGTGACGTCGCCGTAGTCGCCGTCGCCTGCCAGCTGGCAGCCGATACGGCCGATGGCGTACCCGATGGCCAGCGGCGCCGCGACCATGTTGGCGAGGATCCCCAGGGACGCCCTGCGGTAGAGGGCCAGCAGGATGACGCCGATGAAGCCGCCTGCCACGCCCCCGTACCAGACGAGCCCGGCACCGGTGATGAGCGACTCCCCGGGCTCGCCCCAGTGCTCGATCACGTAATAGATGCGCGCGCCGAGGAACCCGCCGATGCCGGCGGCGAAGGCCACCTCGATGCTGAACGACGGGTTGAGCCCGCGCTGGCGCAGGTCGACGGCGAGGAAGACGGCGCCGGCCACGATGGCGAGCGCGGCCATGAGGCCGAACGAGTAGAAGGTGAAGGGTCCGATGGACCCCAGCTCGGGTAGCACGGGGCTAGGCGGTCAGGCGGGGTGCGGCCGGGGGGCCCGTGACGGAGCGCGCGGTCGCGGCCTGATCGGCACGGGCGTCGCTGCTGGCGCGCTCAGGCGCGCGCGGTACGCCGTCGTACCGCCCCGGCGCGGTGCCACGTACCCGCCGGACGGCCGTGCGCACCACGAGGGCGCTGCCGGAGAGGCCGGTCATGATCGCGGGAATGTTCTGGCACACGACGCACATGGGTCCTCCGGAGGTCGACGTGTCGAGTGTACGCGCGTCGGTGCCATGCGGTGCATCTCGAGGTTTCACGTATTCCGAACAGCACGCTGCGTTTTCGGCAACGTGTCGTTGCTGGCATGGCTGCATGAGACCTCGCGTCTTCCTGGCCATCGCCGCCTGCGCCTGCGCCGCCACCCCACTGCCGGCCCTTGGTGCCATGACCACCGCCCGCGACGCACGGGATCGCCCGATCGTCTTCGACGTTCGCGCGAAGTCGGCCGACGTGGCCGGCTATGCCGACGTGCTGCGCCGGTCGGTGCATGGGGATGAGATCCGGACGGTCAGCATCCGCGTGGTGCCGCGCTCGCGCATCCGCGCGCACTGCCGGGACGCCCGCGCCGTGGCCTGCTACTCGGGCGCGCTCGGGCGCGGCACCATCACCATTCCTGCCCGGCCGGCGCGAGAGGTGCAGGCGACGCTGCTGCACGAGTACGGGCACCACGTGGACGCCACCGTCCGGACACCCCGCTGGTGGTCAGCCCGTCGCATGGGCGCGAAGCTTCGCTCGGGAAAGGTGGCGATGGACTACTCGCGCGGATGGAGCCGTTCGGTGGGGGAGGTCTTCGCCGAGGACTACGTGGCGCTGCACATGCGCGGCGTGTATTCCATCCGCTGGCTGCGGCAGCCGTCGGAGTCGATCCTGCGCGCACTGCAGCGCGACATCACCGGGCGATCGGACGGGCTGCCCCCCGTGGCGTCCGACCCGGTCACCGACCCGTCGGTGCCGGTGGGGGGCGCTGCCCTCTCGCGCACCCTGCGCAGCGGAACCGTCGGGATGGGCCGCGCGATGGAGATCCCCGTCACGCTCGACGGTCCGAACCGGCATGTGACCGCCGTGGTGCGCCCCGACCCCGCGGGCGGCACGGTGGCCGTGGATGTCGAGGTGGCCTGCGACGGCATGACGCCGTCCACGTACGCGGTGGGAGCGGGTGAGGCGGCATACCTGCAGGTCGGCCCTGTCGGCCCCGGAGCGTGCATGGTGCGCGCCTCCGGCCCGGCAGACGCCTCTGGCGCGGTCAGCGTGGAGGTGGTCATCGCGCTCTCCGGAGGAGGCGCGGCTCCCGCCGCCTAGGGCCGCACGGCTCCCACGTAGTTGCCGGAACGACTCGCCATCGACTGCACCCGCACCACGTCGCCGGTCTGCGGCGCGTGCACGAAGTTGCCACCGCCGATGTAGATGCCCATGTGGCCGAGGCCGCTGAAGAACACCAGGTCACCGGCCTGCAGCTGCTCGTAGGGCACCTGCGGGAATGCCCCCCAGGCCGCGTACGTGTAGTGCGGAACGCTCTTGCCGATCTGCCGGTAGGCGTACGTGGCCAGCCCCGAGCAGTCGAAGCCCGATGGCGACTCGCCGCCCCACACATAGGGCACGCCCTGGAACGACAGCGCGATGCGCGCGGCCTCGGCGTTGCCCGCGCCGTCGGGCAGCGGTCCGTTGAAGGGCGTGTAGCCGGACGACGCCAGCGATCGGGCCTGGGCAGCACGGCGTGCGCGCTCGTCGGCAATCGCCTGGCGCAGGTCGGCGCGGGCGTTCTCGAGCATCTGCTGGCGCTCGGCGAGCAGGGCCTCGGCCCGGGCCTTCTCGGCCTCGGCCTTGCGCACCTGCACCTGCGCGGCGGTGCGGTCCTTCGCGAGCTCCTGCCGCACGCGGATGGTGCGATCGCGGAAGCGGCGCACCTTGCCCACCACCTGGGCATCCTCGCCGCCGGCCCGCTCGATGCCCTCGAGCTCGCTCACGGCATCGGTGAGGCTGCCGCTCGACACCAGCACCTCGACCAGGTTCGGCTCGGGGCGGCGGTAGAGGGCGTCGATGCGGTCGCCCAGGATGCGCTGCGACGACTCGAGGTCGGCGATGGCCTTCTCGAGCACCTTCTGGTTCTTCACCAGGCGCTGCTTGATGACCGTGAGCTTCCACCGGGCGCCGTTGTACCGCTCGGCCACCACCGACACGCGCTCCTCCACGGCGTTCAGGCGCGCCTTGAGCGCCTGCACCTCGCGCTTCTTCGCGGCGACGGATGCCGGGTCGGCGAGGGCCGGGGTGGTGCTGCCGATTCCCGTGGCCAGGGCGCCCACGGCGATGAGGGCTGCGATGGCACGGCGATATGTGGCGTGAGTGGGCCGCACGGCCACCGACCCTCTCACGAATCGCGCCCGAGCAGGGAAATCGCGGTTGCAGGTGACACTTCGCTGCATTGCGCGTTGACCCCGTCCGGGTCGATGGCCACAATCGGGGCGTGCTGAGAGGGCGTAAATCCCTGCTCGCGGGCGCTATCGCGCTCGGGGCCTGCGGCCTGCTCGCCGGGGCGTCCACTGCGGTGGCCCCTGGGCCGGCCGACCCATCGGCCAAGGCCGTCGGGGCGATCCTGCCGGGGGGCGGGGTGGCATCGGCCACGGCAAGCCCGCGCAACCCCACGCGCACCGCATCGGCGCAGCCATCGGGGTCCGTGGCGAGCGGGGGCACGGTGTCCGTGCGCGCGGCGGCCGGGCAGCGGGGAGCGGGCCAGCTGGCCGCGGCCACCGCCACTGCCGACGGCGTGTCGCTGCTCGGCGGCCGCGTGGTGGTGGGGTCGATGCGCCTCGCCGTGCGATCGGACACCGCGGGTGCCACCACCACCGCGGGCGTCACCGAGTGGGCCGCAGACATCACGGTGCTCGGTCAGCCGGTGGACGAGGCGCCCGGTGCCCAGGTGGACATCCCGGGCGTGGGCACGATGGTGATGATGGAGCGGCTGGTCAACGGTGGCGCCGTGACCGCCAACGGCGTGCGCATCGAGGTGAGCGACCCCGCATCGGGCCTGGCCCCGGGCACGCAGATCGTGGTGGGGCGCGTGGAGGCGACCACGGGCGGTGCCGTGCCCGACTCGCCGTCGCCCGACCCCGGTAGCGCGCCCTCGGCCCCGGGGGCCGCCACGCCATCGGCCGACGGCGTGACGAGCGCGCCCGCCCAGGGCAGCCCGCTGCCCACGGCGCCCACCGCACCGGCGACGGGCGGCACCACCGGCGCCGCGGGGGGCGCCACATCCGGCTACGCCGTGCCCGGCGCGGCGGCTGTGGCGCCGACCCTCGGCCTGCCGCGTCGTGACCCCGGTGCGGTGATGGGCGTGGCATCCACGCAGGGATACGCCTTCCCCGTGCTGGGCGAGGGAGTGGGCTACGGCGACGACTACGGAGACCCGCGCGCCGGCACCGGGTGGCACCACGGCACCGACCTGTTCGCGCCCATGGGCACGCCCATCGTGGCCGTGGCCGACGGCACGTTGTCGAAGGTGGGGGTGAACAACCTCGGCGGCAACCGCCTGTGGCTCACCGACGACGCCGGCAACGAGTTCTACTACGCGCACCTCTCGGCCTACGCACCGGGCACGGCAGACGGCGTGCGCGTGCGCGCCGGCCAGGTGATCGCCTTCCTCGGCAACACCGGCCAGGCCATCACCACGCCGCCGCACCTGCACTTCGAGATCCACCCGGGCGGCGGCGACAGCGTCAACCCCTACCCGTACCTTGTGGCCTGGCAGCGCAACGCACCGGTGCCGCAGGCCTTCGTGGCCGCCACCCAGGCCACCGGTCACGTCCCTGCCGCGGGCGTGCTGTTGCTCGACGCCCAGCCGCTCGAGGACTCCCCTGGCCAGGCATCGCCCGACGGCGTGGCGGTGCCCGTCAGGTAGGCGGCCGCGCGGGGGGAGTGACCACCCTCACGGTGCCCGGGGCACCGCGGGCAAGGCGCCGGTCGAGCGTGATGAGTGGTTCATCGAGGGCCTCCGCGAGCGCCAGGTATCCGGCGTCATAGGCGGCCACCGACTGGGCCAGCTCGAGGGTCCTGCCCAGAAGGCCGTGAAGAGGAAAGCGGTCGACGGGGAGATCCTCGATGAGCAGGGCGGCGCTGGCCGCGCGCTCGCGGGTGATCACGCCACCGCGCACGAGGCCCGTGAGCGCGGCCACCACCTCGGAATCAGCCAGGTGCAGCGTGCACGCGCCGTCGACCCACTCGGCCGCCCACGCGGAATCCGGCCCGCGGCTCACCAACTCCACGAGCGCCGACGAGTCGAGCACGCTCACGCGGAGCGTCGAACATGGCGCACGAGTTCGTCCGACGGCCATGGTGAGTCCATGGGCGGCGTGGCCTGAAGGCGAGTGAGCCACTCATCCACCGAAGGGCGCGCGGCCATGCGCGCGAGCTCCCCGCGCAGGTACTCCGAGAGGCTCATGCCATTGGCGCGTGCGCGGGCCGTGAGCACCCCGTGGACGTCATCCGGGACGTCGCGCACCTGGATGATGCGTGCCATGAGGTGAACCTAGCATGCACTCTGCACCCATTCGCGCACGGATGTGAAAACACGCGCGCAGCGGCGGGGGATCCGGTGGGTGCTAGGCCGGGGCCTCGCCCTGGTCGCCGCGGCGCCCGCGGCGACCGCGCGGCTGCACCACGGAGTTGAGCTGGGCCTCGGTGAAGGGGCCCACGGCCACGCCGTCGGCGGCGAAGCGGTAGAGGGCCACGGCCAGTACCTGCGAGAGGGTGGCCGACAGGATGGACCCGACGATGATGGCCAGCGCTCCCAGGGCGATGAGCACGATGCCGCCGGCGCCGGGAAGCAGCGCGATGCCGAAGAACACCGCCACGATGCCCGGCAGGATGCCGAACAGCGCCACCACGCCCGTGGTGACGCCCAGGCCCACCACCTGCTGGCCCCAGCGCTGGCGGAACAGGCCGGATGAGCGCTTGAGGGTCTGCCACGGTCCCGTGCCCTCGAAGGTGATGACGGGCACGGCGAGGAAGGTGACGAGCGCCCAGGCCAGGCCGCCGAGGGCTGCGACGATGGACCCGCCGATGCCCTGGAAGCGGGCCTCGATGGCGCGGATGATGAGGTTGACCGTGGTGGTGACGGCCGCCCAGCCGGCGATCTGGGGGATCCGCTCGCGGGCCGCGGCGATGCCCTCGCGCACGGTGGTGTCCTCACCCTGCAGCGACCGGTTGGCGCACGATGCCAGGGCCACCGAGAAGAAGATTCCCACGAAGGCGGCGAGGTACGCGGCGATCACGAACAGCACGATGCCGATCCACCCGCCGGCGCTCATCGAATCGTCTGCCACCAGGAACAGGCCGGGGATCACGAAGGCGGCGGTGAGCGCCACCGCCGAGATGGCGCCGAGCACCGGGAACACCGCCAGCGACTTGTCGGCCACGATGGTGCGCCAGCTGATGCCGGCGAGCTCGAGCCCCTGGCGGAACCTGCTCATCTCACACTCCGAATGAGTCGCCGCACGAGCAGGTGCTCGTGGCGTTGGGGTTCTTGATGACGAAGCCGCGCTGCATGAGCGACGTGGTGTAGTCGACGATCGAGCCGCTCACGTAGATGGCGCTCTTGAGGTCGAGGAACACCGTGACGCCGTTGCTCTCGATGGCGCGCTCGGACGGATCGGCCACCGTGCCCTCGGGCACGAGGTCGATGGAGTACTCCAGGCCCGAGCACCCCCCGGCGTGGATGCGCAGGCGCACGGCGTGGGCCATGCCCTCGCGGTCGGCGCACTCGCGGATGTACGCGGCCGCGTCGTCGGTGACCTCCAGGCCGGCGCCGGCGCCCTGCTGCTGGGCCTCGCGCGCGGCACGGGCGCGCTCGCGCGCCGCGGCCTTCTTCTCCTCGAGGGTGAGGGGCCGGTCGGGCGCCTGTGCGGCCGACTCAGCCATATCCCATGACCTTCATCATCAGCTTGCCGTCGTCGGTCATCTTGTCGGGGCCCCACGGGGGGTCCCACACCCAGTTGACGTCCACGGCGGTGACGCCGTCGAGCGGCTCCACGAACTTGCGCACGTCGGCGATGATCTGGTCGGTAAGGGGGCAGCCCATCGAGGTGAGGGTCATGTCGAGGTCCACCTTGCCGGTGCCCTCATCAACCCGCACCTCGTACAGCAGGCCGAGGTCGACCACGTTGATGCCCAGTTCGGGGTCGTCGACCTGCTTCATCGCCTCGCGGATGTCGTCCTGGTCCACCATGGTCATCCTCCCGTTGCGACGGTTTCTCGGTAGTCGGCGATGCAGTCGCGCAGCGCCAGCCAGGAAAGCAGCGCGCACTTCACGCGCACGGGGTACTTCGCCACGCCCTCGAGGGCGATGGCGTCGCCCAGCAGGTCCTCGTCGGGCTCGGCCTCGCCGTGCATCATCAGGCGGAAGTGTTCCACCACCACCAGGGCGTCGTCGAGGTCCTTGCCCTGGGCCACCTCGGTGAGCATCGATGCCGCGGCCTGCGAGATGGAGCAGCCGTCGCCATCCGACTTGATCTCGGCGATGCGGCCGTCCACCACCAGGATGTCCAGGTAGCACTCGTCACCGCACACGGGGTTGTTCTCGTGCACCGACGCCGATGCGCCCTCGATGCGCCCGCGACCGCGGCGATTGCGGTAGTGGTCGAGGATCAGCTGCTGGTAGAGGTCGTCGAGCCCGCCCATCAGCTCACCCCGAACCACTCGCGGCACTCGATGAGGGCGTCGCGCAGCGCCACGATGTCGTCATCGGTGGTGTAGAGGTACGCGCTGGCCCGGGCGGTGCTCTGCACCCCGAGGTACCGCATGAGCGGCTTGGTGCAGTGGTGCCCGGCCCGCACGCACACGCCCTTGCTGTCGAGGAACTGCCCGATGTCATGCGGGTGCACTCCGTCGAGGCTGAAGCTCACCGAGGCCCCGCGGTGCTCCACGTCGCGTGGGCCGTAGATGGTGAGCCCCGGCACCTCGTCGAGGGCGTCGAGCATCTGCTGCGCAACCTGCTTCTCGTGCGCGCGGATGCCCTGCATGCCGACGCCCTCGAGGAACGCCACGGCCTCGCCCAGGCCCACGGCCTCGGCGATGGGCGGCGTGCCGGCCTCGAACTTCCACGGGATGTCGTTCCACGACGAGCCCTCGGTGGTGACGTCCGAGATCATCTCGCCGCCGCCGAGGAAGGGCTCCATGGCCTCGAGGCGACCGGGCGCGGCCGCCAGCACGCCGATGCCCGTGGGGCCGCACATCTTGTGCCCGGTGAAGGCCAGGAAGTCGCTGCCGATCGCCGTGGCGTCCACCGGCATATGGGGAACGCTCTGCGTGGCATCCACCATTGTGAGCGCGCCGGCCTCGTGGGCCATGGCCACGATCTCCTCCACCGGGTTGATGGTGCCGAGGGTGTTCGACACATGCACCACCGCCACCATGCGGGTGCGCGAGCCGATCATGTGGCGCATGGCGTCCATGTCGATCTCGCCGCCGGGCGTGACGGGGCAGAAGCGCACCGTGGCGCCGCGCAGCTCGGCCACGATCTGCCACGGCACCGTGTTGGAGTGGTGCTCCATCATGGTCACCAGCACCTCGTCGCCCTCGCCCAGCTCGCGCGCGCCCCACGCCCACGCCACCAGGTTGATGGCCTCGGTGGCGTTCTTGGTGAACACCGTGGCCTCGCGCGGGTGGTTCACCAGGCGGGCCACGGCGTCGCGCCCGGCCTCGAACCGCTCGGTGGCCTCGGCCGCCATCTCGTACACGCCGCGGTGCACGTTGGCGTTGGTCTCGCGGTAGTAGGCGTCCATGGAGTCGAGCACCCGCTGGGGCTTCTGCGAGGTGGCCGCCGAGTCGAGGTAGTGCACCTCGCCGCCACCCGGACGGGGCGAGGCGAGGATGGGGAACTCCGCCCGGAGGGCCCGGGCGTCGAGCGCGTGCTTGGCGGAGATCCCCATGATGCTCCTAGCGGGGCGCCGCGGCCGGCTCGGCCGACCCGAAGCTCACGTAGCCCTCCTGCTCCAGCTGCTCGGCCAGCTCGGGGCCACCGGTCTTGGCGATGCGACCCTCGTACATCACGTGCACCACGTCGGGCTTGATGTAGTTGAGGATGCGCGTGTAGTGGGTGATGATCAGCACGCCCAGGTCGGGACCGCGCTGGGCGTTGACGCCCTCCGACACCGTGCGCAGGGCGTCCACGTCGAGGCCCGAGTCGGTCTCGTCGAGCACCGCGAACTTGGGCTCGAGCAGTGCCATCTGCAGGATCTCGTGGCGCTTCTTCTCGCCGCCCGAGAAGCCCTCGTTCAGGTACCTGTCGGCGAATGAGGGGTCGAACTGCAGCAGGTCGCTCTTCTCCTTGAAGAGCTTGGCGAACTCGCGCACCGGCATCTCCTCGCCGCGCGTGGCGTTGACGGCGCTGCGCAGGAAGTTCATCACCGACACCCCCGGCACCTCGACCGGGTACTGCATGGCCAGGAACAGCCCCGCCTGCGCCCGCTCGTCGGCTTCCATCTCGGCCAGGTCCTTGCCGTCGAAGAACACCGAGCCGCCGGTGATCTCGTAGCGCGGGTGGCCCGCCAGCGCGTAGGCCAGCGTGCTCTTGCCGGAGCCGTTCGGGCCCATGAGCGCGTGCACCTCGCCCTGCGGCACCTCGAGGTCAACGCCCTTGAGGATCGGCTTGTCCTCGACGGCCACCTCGAGGCCCTCGATCTTCAGGATGGGGTCAGCCACGGAAGCGGTTCTCCTTCGTCATGACGGGGTGTCGAACGGATGCGGGATGTTGGGGACGGGGTCGATGTACACGCGGCCATCGCGCACCTCCACCGGGAATACCGGCAGCGACGCGGTGGCGGGCGGCGTGAGCGCGGCCCCGTCGGAACGCCTGAAGTACGCGCCATGCCGGGGGCACTCCACGCGGTCCATCTCGGCGTCGAGCCAGCCGGCGCTGAGCGACGCCATGCCGTGCGTGCAGGTGTCGTGCACGGCCTGGAAGGTGCCGTTCACGTTGGCCAGGCAGATGGGCTGGCCCTCCACCTCCACGCGCACCAT
>JBJTJN010000011.1:0-6955 GCA_046095485.1 Actinomycetota bacterium | reverse complement strand
GGCCTGGCGAAGAAGCACCGCGCGCGGTTCCTGCTGGCGTCCACCAGCGAGGTGTACGGCGACCCGCAGGTGCACCCACAGCGCGAGGACTACTGGGGCCACGTGAACCCCATCGGCCCGCGCGGCGTGTACGACGAGGCCAAGCGCTACGCCGAGGCCCTCACCATGGCGTACCACCGCCAGCAGGGCGTGGACACCCACATCGTGCGCATCTTCAACACCTACGGGCCGCGCATGCGCCCCAAGGACGGCCGGGCGATCCCCACGTTCCTGCGCCAGGCCGGCGAGGGCGCCCCGCTCACGGTGTTCGGCGACGGCAGCCAGACGCGCTCGTTCTGCTTCGTCACCGACCTCATCGAGGGGCTCGTGCGGCTCATCCGCAGCGACGAGCACGACCCGGTGAACATCGGCAACCCCGAGGAGTACACGATCCTGCAACTCGCAGAGGCCGTGCTCGAGGCCACGGGTTCGCCGTCCGAGATCGTCTATGAGGCGCTGCCGCAGGACGACCCCACGGTGCGACAGCCCGATATCACGCGTGCCCGGGGAATCCTCGGCTGGGAGCCCACCATCGGCCTGGCCGACGGCCTGCGCATGACGATCCAGGGCACCACCGCCACGAGCCCCAGCCGCGCCTCCTAGGCCGCCCGTGGCCGGCCCCGCCGTGCTGGCCCGAGGCCTGCGCAAGGCCTACGGGTCGCGCGTGGCCGTGGACGGCATCAGCCTCGAGGTGCGCCGGGGCGAGTGCTTCGGGTTCCTGGGGCCCAATGGCGCGGGGAAGACCACCACCATGCGCATGCTCGCGTGCCTCTCCGAGCGCGATGCCGGCGAGCTCGCCGTGCTGGGGATGGACCCCGACATCGAGCCGCGGTCGCTCAAGGCGCGGCTCGGCGTGGTGCCGCAGGAGATCAACCTCGACCTCGAGCTCACCGTGCTCGAGAACATGCTGGTGTATGCCCGGTACTTCGGCATCAAGGCCGGTCCGGCGCGCGAGCGCGCCATGGATCTGCTGCGGTTCGTCGACCTGCACGAGCGCGCCGACGACACCGTGGTGAAGCTCTCGGGCGGCATGCAGCGCCGGCTGCAGATCGCCCGGGCGCTCATCAACGACCCCGAGATGATCCTGCTCGACGAGCCCACCACGGGCCTCGACCCGCAGGCGCGGCGCATGGTGTGGGAGCGCCTGCGCGACCTGCGGGCGGGCGGCACCTCGGTGGTGATCACCACCCACTACATGGACGAGGCCGAGCGGCTGTGCGACCGCCTGGTGGTGATCGACCACGGAGAGGTGGTGCGCGAGGGGCCCCCGGCCGACCTGGTTCGCGACGAAGTGGGCGCCGAGGCGCTGGAGGTGCGGTGCGACCCCGCAGATGCCGCGGGCCTGGCCCAGGCCGTGAGCCCGCGCCACATGGTGGCGGGTGACATGGTGGTGGCCTTCGGCGATGACGCCGAGACGCTCCGCCGCCGTGCCGACGCTTCAGGCATCAAATGGGATCTCATCGCCGAGCGCCGCGCCACCCTCGAGGACCTGTTCATCATGCTCACGGGGCACTCGCTGCGCGAAGGAGCACCCGGCGAGGAGTGACGCCGGATCGCCCCGGTGCGTACTCGGAGGGTGCTGGCGGGGCGTCGGCGCGCGAGCGTTAGTGCGGGGGCTGCGACGGTGCCCCGGAAGGCCTAGGCGGGGGTTTCGGAGGCCTCCGCCGGGGCGTCTCCGCGCGCCCAGGGCGCGGGTCGCCCGAACGCCGACGCCAGCCAGATGCCCACGCCGTAGAGGATGAGCTGCGGCACCATGAGCATGAGCATGCTCACCGGGTCGCCACCGGGGAGGATCGCGGCGATGAAGGCGATCACCACGATCGCGTATCGCCACCAGTGCCGGAACTGCTGGGCGCTCACCAGCCCCAGGCGCGCGAGCACCAGCATGGCCACCGGCACCTCGAACACCAGCCCGCCGGCGAACATGATGGTGAGGGCGAACGAGAAGTAGTCGGCGGCCCGGAGCGACACCTGGAAGTCGTTGCCCGCGAAGCCCAGCAGCCACTGCAGGGCCACCGGCAGCACGAGGAAGTACACGAACAGCACGCCCCCGATGAAGAGCCCCGACACGCCGGCCACGATGGCGAGCATCTTCCTGCGGGTCTGCTCGCCGATAGCCGGTACCACGTAGGCGTACAACTGGTAGAGCAATATCGGCAGCGTCACCAGCAGCGATGCGCCCAGCACCACCTTGAGGATCACCATGAAGGGCTCGGTGGGCGACAGCGCGAGCAGCTTGCGGTACTCGGGCGCCAGCGGGTCGAGCAGGATGTCCAGCAGCCACTCGTTGAACACGTACAGCACGGCGAACGCCACCACGAGCGAGACCACCGAGATGAAGAGCCGCTTGCGCAGCTCAGTGAGGTGCTCCACCACGCTCAGCTTGTCGTCGGGATCAACCCGGCGCACGCCGAGTCGCCCGAAGCGGCCACCCATGGTGCTACCCCTGCGCGGTCGGGCGCTCGCCCGGCGGCGCGTCGCCGCTCACCACTATGCCCTCGAGCACGTCGGGCGCGGCGGTGGGCTGCTCGGGAGCCCCGGCCGTGGCCGTGGTCACGGGCGCGGCCTGCGCCGCCTGCGTGGGCTGGGGCGCGGGTTCGGCGTCGTGCCGGTCATCACCGGAGATCGCGCCCTTGAAGTCGCGGATGCCCTTGCCCACGGCGCGGCTGAACTCGGGCAGCTTCGTGGGGCCGAGCACCAGCACTGCGATCACGAGCACGATGATGATCTGGATGGGCGAGAGGTCGAACATCAGTCCCGGAAGGCTAGACCCCCGGAGGGTTCAGGGCCAGCGACGAAGGGCCCTGGGATAGGGTTTCCCCATGCCGAATGACCCCGCTTCAACCACCGAGGACGTCGTGATCCGCCAGATGCGCGATCAGATCGTCGACAACGACCTCAAGATCATGCAGGCGCTCAACCAGCGCATCGCCCTGGTGTCGCGCCTCAGGTCCTACAAGGAGGAGCGGGGCCTGGAGTTCGTGGACCACTCCCGCGAGGAGTGGATGGTGCGCTACCTGCAGGGCGCCAACAAGGGCTCGCTGTCGGACGACGGCCTTGCGGAGATCTACGGCCAGATCCTCGAGCTCACCAAGCGCGAGACCGCCGACTAGCCCCGACGTCGCCGGCCCGGGCTCGACCTAGTCGGCGAAGTCCTCCGGGGTCACCTGGTCGAGGAACTCCTTGAACTTCTCGACCATGTCCTCGTCGTCCTCGGGCTCGTGCTCGAACTCGATCGCGTTCTCGTCCAGCAGGTCCTCTGACGCGAAGATGGGTGCGCCGGTGCGCACTGCCACCGCGATGGCGTCGCTCGGGCGCGAGTCGATCTCCACATCGGGCCCCGGCGTGCGCAGGTGGATGAGCGCGTAGAAGGTGTTGTCGCGCATCTCGGTGACCGTCACGCGCGATACCTCGGCCTGCAGGCCGTCGATCATCTCGGTGATGAGGTCGTGGGTCATCGGACGCGGCGAGTCGGTGCCCTGCAGCTTCATCAAGATCGCCGAGGCCTCGGCATGCCCGATCCAGATCGGGAGGAACCGGTTGCCCTCGACCGTCTTCAGCAACACGATCGGCTGCTTGCCGACCATGTCGAAGCTGACGCCATAGATGACCATCTCCTGCATGGGCCGATCATAGACGCGGGCGGGCCACCCCTCCGGTGATAAGGTGCCGCGCCGCGGGCGATTAGCTCAGGTGGTTAGAGCGCATCCCTGATAAGGATGAGGTCCCAGGTTCGAGTCCTGGATCGCCCATACCGCCCCCACGGGGGTGGAACCCCCCGGAGCCCGCGCCTGGTGCTCCTACTCGCTCCCCGCCAGCCGGTCCACGGCTGCGGCGACCGCTGCCTCGTCGTCGAAGACGATCTGCACCACCACGCGGCCCTTGGCGGCGCCGCGCACGGTGACCGGGGCCTCGAAGGCGCCGGCGAAGGCGTCGATGGCCTCGTCGGCGATCATCGGTGCGGGCCGGCGGGGCCTGCCAGTTGTGGCGGGCCCATCGGCATTTGCGCGCGAAAGTGCCTCGGTAGCGCGTACTGAAAGCCCCTGCTCAGCGGCCTTTTTTGCCACGGCCCGGCGCTTCTTCGCGCCGTCGGCCATGAGGATCGCCCGGCCGTGGCCCTCGGTGAGCGCACCGGCCACGAGCATCTCCTGCACATCATCCGGGAGCTCCAGCAGCCGGATGAGGTTGGCAACGGACGACCGGCTGCGGCCCACCCCGCGTGCGACATCGGCCTGGCTCTGCCCGAAGTCCTCCACCAGGGCCGCCAGGGCCTGCGCGGTCTCGATGGGGTCGAGGTCTTCGCGCACGAGGTTCTCCACCAGCCCCGCCTCGAGCCGCTGGCGCTCATCGGCGTCGCGCACGACCGCCGGAACCTGCTCGAGGCCCGCCATGCCGGCGGCGCGCCACCTGCGCTCGCCTGCGATGAGCTCGTATTGCCCGCCGCCGAGCTCGCGCACCACCACGGGCTGCAGCAACCCCGTGGTGGCGATGCTCTCGGCCAGCACCTGCAGGGCCTCGTCGTCGATGCGCTTGCGCGGCTGTGCGGCATTCGGTCGAATCTGTGCCAGGGGGATGACCCGCAGGCCCTCGCCCGATGCCGTGGCGGCGGGCGGCGCGCCGGCGGCCGGCACTGCGGCCACCGGGGCGTCGCCCAGCAGCGTTGACAGGCCGCGCCCCAGGCGCGCCGGTGGCTTCCTCTCACCCACGTGCCATGACCTCCCTCGCTGCCTGTTGATATGCCTCGGCCGCCGCGCACTGCGGGTCGTAGCGCACCACCGGCTCGCCGAATGACGGGCTCTCCGTGACGCGCACGTTGCGCGGCACGATGGTGTCGAACACCAGGCCCGGGAAGTGCGTGCGCACCTCGTTCACCACCTCGCCGCTGATGCGCGTGCGTGGATCGTGCATGGTCATCAGCAGCCCGCTGATCCCCAGCGACGGGTTGAGGCGAGCCCGCACCTCGGACACGGTCTCCATGAGCCGCGACAGGCCCTCGAGCGCGTAGTACTCGCACTGCACCGGCACCACCAGGCGATCGGCGGCCACGAGGGCGTTCACCGTGATGAGGTCCAGCGACGGCGGGCAGTCGATGAACACGTATGGGTATTCCGCGGTGGCGGACTGCAGGGCCGTGCGCAGGAGCCCTTCGCGGGCATCGCGCTCCACCAACTCCACCGCCGCGCCGGCGAGTGCGGCACCACCCGGCACCAGGTCGAGCCCCGGCACCACGGTGGGCATGCGCGCCCGCGATGCGCTCACGCCATCCAGCATCACATCGGCCGTGGTGAGGGCATCGGGACCCGGGCGCTCGCCGCCCAGCACGCCGCTGGTGGCATTGGCCTGGGCATCGGCATCCACCAGCAGCACGCGCTGCCCCGTGGCCGCGATGCAGGCGGCGATGTTGATCGTGGTGGTGGTCTTGCCCACCCCACCCTTCTGGTTCGCGACGGCGTAGATCACGCGATGGGCCGTTTCGCGGCCATTCCCGGCCTGCGCGGATAGCGATCGGGGGTGGCACCGGTCTTCCCCCACACCGAGAAGTACCTGCTCACACCGGGAATAGGTGTGACATCGATGTCAGGGGTGGGCGTCAACCCGAGCTCGTCGGCGGCGGTGGCGGCGGCACCTGCGTCATCGGCGTCACGGCGCCCCCGCCACGCCACCAGGTGGCCTCCCGGCGAGAGCAACGGTGCCGCGAGCTCCATCACCACGGGCAGGGATCCCACGGCGCGCGCCACGGCCACGGGAAAGGCCGCGGGCTCATCCCGCGCGAGGGTCTCGCTTCGCTCCGCCACCACGCGCACATTAGGGAACCCGGCGGCGGCGCGGCGAAGCCAATCGGCCTTGCGCTGCTCGCTCTCGACGAGCGTGATGGGCACATCCGGGAGCGCCGCAGCCAGGGCAATCCCCGGAAACCCACCGCCCGACCCTATGTCGACGATGCCCATGGCATCACGGATGGCGGGCACCCGCAGGCCGCTGAGGGAATCCACGGCATGCACCCACACGGCCTGGTCAATCTCCCGCACGGCAGAGAGGTTCTGCGGCTCGCGCAGCATGGCCTCGAGCACCCCGGCGATCGCCGTCGCGGCCTCGGGAGTGACGGTGACATCGCACTGCGCGCACCGATCGACGATGAGGTCCTGCGGTGTTTTCACGTGAAACGGATCCTCGGCCCGGCGCACGGCGTTTCACGTGAAACGCGGGGCCTACTCGGCGGCAGGGACCACCACGATGCGCCGGCGGGGATCCTCGCCCTCGCTGCGCGTCTCGATGTCCGCGCGGTCGGCGAGAGCCATGTGCACGGTGCGGCGATCGAGCGCGCTCATGGGCTCGAGCTCGATCTCCTCGCCATATTCCACGGCCTCGTCGGCGGCCTTGTGGGCGAGGCGGGTGAGCAGCTCGGCACGACGGGCGCGATAGTCACCGGCGTCCACCAGCACCCCGCGGCGCTGGCCCCCTGCCTGCCGGCGCACGGCCTGCGCGGCCAGCACCTGCACGGCGTCGAGCACATCGCCGTCGCGGCCGATGATGGGGTCGAGGCCCTCGCCCTCGATCCGCGCGATCAGGCCGTTTTCCTCGCCATCCTCCACGACCACCGTGGCATCCAGGCCGAGGCCGTCCACTGCGGCCCTCACGACCTCCAACAGGGCCTCGCGGCCGGGATCCTCGCTCACTTGCGCCTCTTCGGTGGCTTGCGGCTGGCGGGCCGTCCCGGTCCGCCCTTTACCTTGCGCGCAGGGGGCTTGCGCTTCTTCGATCCCCCGCCCTGCTGGGCCTTCTGGCTGCCCGCCGATTCGCTCCCGGCGTCGGCCGGAGCGGTCTCGGCAGCGCTCGCGTCGGCGTCGGTGTCGGCGTCGGTGTTGGTGGTGGGCTCGGCGTCGGTGGTGGGCTCGGCGTCGGTGGTGGGCTCGGC
>JBJTJN010000010.1:0-7249 GCA_046095485.1 Actinomycetota bacterium | reverse complement strand
GCGCGCCGCGCTGTCGGCCCCTACGGGCGGGGCGTGGAGGCAGGGCAGGCGAGCAACCCACGGAGTGCGCTCCGGGTACAAGCCCGCGGCCCGGAGATTGGACATCGGTATGAGGTCTCCCGGCGGCCGCCGCCATACCGTGATGATCATGAGCACGGTGAGCGCACACGAGATCGCGAGCGCGTACGAGATCGCGATGGCCCTCGAGCGGGCCGATGCATCGGCCCGCGTGCTGGGAGCCCGTGCCCTGGCCGCGCGTCATGGCCCCGGCCCCGCGGCGGCGTTCTCGGCCCTCGCGGCCGCGGGACCGGAGGGCCTGGTGCCACCCGTCGGCACCGGAGGTGCCCTCGCGGCGCGGCACCTGCAGCATGCGGCACTGGTGGCTGCATCGGCGGGCGAGGCCCTGCCCGCCGACGTGGGCGATGCGCTCGCGCATGCGGCCACGGCCGCCCGCGCCCAGGCCGGGGGCGCCAACGCGCTCGATCCGCGAGGGGCCGCCATCGCCGTGCGCCGTGAGGTCGCCGCGGTGCGCGGGCTCGCCGCCGACGCCATGCCGCGCGACGCGCGCTGGCACGCAATGCGCCTGGGCACGTTCCTGCCCCGGGCGGGATGGATGAGCGCCCTGCTCATGGCCTGTGCCGACGTGGCCCACGCCGACCCCGCCGCGGCGGATGGCGTATGGCAGGCAGCGGCCCTCGTGGCCGGAGCCGATGGCATGCCCGGCGCGGAGCACGTGATGCTCACCCTGCTCGCCGACGGCGACCACCCGGTGTCGGTGGCGCATGCGGTGGACCGGGTGACAGGAGCGCTGTTCGCCCTCTCGCGCGGCGGCGGCGCCGATGCCGGCCCGCTAGCGCTGGCACGGGCCACCGCGGCGCGCATCTCGACGGCCGGCTCGGGGAACCTCACGGTGCCAACCGATGCGGCGGTCGTCGGGGAGGTGCTCGACGCCATCGGCGCGATCGCCGGCTCCATCAGGCTCGGTGGTGGCGGCGGGGACGCCGCGCGCGGCGCCCGCGGCGCCAGCCGCGTGCGCGGCGCACAGGCGCAGCAGCCCATGGCTGCCTGACGGATCGCGCCTGCCGCGCGCACCGAGGCGTATCCTCACGGCATGTGGCCGCTTGGGTTCAGTCGCTTCGATGCCATCGCATGGGTGGCCGCCGTGCTCGTGGGCGTGGCCGTCACGGCCATCGGCTGGGCCTCTGGCGCCCGCCTCGGAGCCGCACTCGCGGTGGCCGCCATCTGCATGGTGCTCGTGATCGTTGTCGCCATGCTCTGGGACGCCCGCGGCAGGTCGTTCCGAAGCGGCTCCTGATCGCGGCGTGGGGACCCGCGACGACCAGCCGGCCCGATCTGCCCGCCGTTGGCTGGGGGTGCGCGAACGGCAGCTCGCGCCCGGGCGCCGCACCCTGACCACCAGCGAGGCGGCGGCCATGCTCGGGGTGAGCGTGCCGACCATCCGCCTCTGGGCCGACTCCGGGCGCGTGCCGTGCCATCGCACCGCGGGCGGGCACCGCAGGTTCGAGGTGGAGGAGCTCGCCGACTGGCTTCGCAGCGCCGACGCCCCGCCCCCGCGATCGGTGAAGGCCGTGTCGGCCGACCTGGAGTTCATCCCGTGCCCGCTCATGGCGCGCCATCTGACCGGGCGCACCGAGGCCGTGGCCCAGCGCCTGCGCGAGCACCCCGTCGACGCCCCCGCGCTGCCCGTGCCGCCCCCCGGCGCCACCGCCGCCCTGCACGACGCCCAGCGCTACGTGCGCCCGCTCGCGCGCGCGCTCGAGACCGGCCGCCTCGGCCAGCTGGACGAGCGCGCCGAGGCCACCGGCCTGCGCGGCGTGGTGCGCGGCCAGGAGGTGGAGGTGATCCTGCGCGACCGGCGGCTGTCGGCCGCGGTGCTCGCCGAGGCCGTGGCCGCGCGGGATGCCGGCGCCGACATCGAGGATGGCTCGGTCGACGTGCTGCGCGCGGCAGTGGAGGCCATCACGGCGGGCCTGGTACGCGGAATGGCCGAGGGGCTCGACCCGCTCGCCGACCAGGAGCCGCCGCCCCTTCCCCCGGCGCTGGCCTAGCTGTCCTACCCACGCACGTTGTGAACGCGGCTGATCGGCGGCCGGTTCCCAAGCGAGCTGCGGAGCCTTCGCCGATTGCAGGTACGAAGCCATGAGCCCAGGGCCCGCGTGGCACATATGCCGAGGGCCCCTTTCGGGGCCCTCGGGTTAGCGAGCCGTAAGCCGGATTCTGTCGTGGGCAGTCATCCATCTGGGACGTCCGTTGCCGGACGCCTCATGCGGCCTACCCGGGACTCGGCGAGCAACCTGATGTCGTCCCTGTTCGGCCTTGCACCGGGTGGGGTTTACCCAGCCGGCCCGTCACCGGACCGCTGGTGCGCTCTTACCGCACCTTTTCACCCTTACCCCCGAAGGGGCGGTTTCGTTTCTGTGGCACTTTCCCTCGGGTTTCCCCGGCTGGCCGCTAGCCAGCACCCTTGCTCTGCGGTGTCCGGACTTTCCTCGAGGCCGTGAGGCCCCGCGACTGCCTGGCTCGCAGGTGAAGGGTATCGCGCTAGATGTCGCGCATCACGCCCACGACCCGCCCGATCACCTTGATGTCGGGGCTGCGGATGGGGTCGTAGGCCTCGTTCTCGGCCTCCAGCCGCACGCCGCCCGGCTCGCGGTACACCCGCTTCACCGTGGCCTCGTCCTCCAGCAGGGCCACCACGATCTGGCCATCTCGGGCGTCGTCCTGCTGCTTCACGGCCACCAGGTCGCCGTCGAGGATTCCCGCGTTGATCATCGAGTCGCCCTTCACCCGCAGCAGGTAGTCGGCCGCGAAGGGAGCGACCACGTGGTCCTCCACGTGCTCGTCGGCGAGGATCGGCGCGCCGGCGGCCACGGCGCCCACCAACGGCAGCGTCATGGGAGCCGGTGCAGCGGACCCGGCCTGCTTGGCCGACGCTGCCTGCTTACCGCCCTGCAGGCCCACCAGCATGGCGCGGGGCTTCGAAGGGTCGCGTCGCAGGTGGCCTCCCTCCTCGAGCTTCTCGAGGTGGCGGTGCACGGTGGACGGCGACGCCAGGCCCACGCCCTGGCCGATCTCGCGCACGGTGGGCGGATATCCATGCCGCTCCACGTGGTCCTCGATGAAGGCCAGGATCTCGGCCTGCCTGCCGGTTGGTGCCGTCGCCATGGGTGGTGCCCCCGGATAGGAAGTATCGAACTGGTGTTCGCCACTCTAGCAGCGGCTCCTGCTGCTCCCCGTGCTGCTACATTGCCCCGCGCTGTCCGAGGGATGGACGGCACCTCGTGCGGCTGTGGCGGAATTGGTAGACGCGCAAGGTTGAGGGCCTTGTGACCCCTAGGGTCGTGGAGGTTCAAGTCCTCTCAGCCGCACTCGAACGACAAGGGCCGCCCCGTGGGGCGGCCCTTGTCACATGTCCGTGCGGGGACGCGCCCCGGTGCGGTGCAGCCCTACCCGAAGATCGCCTGGACGAGCCACACGACCCAGGCGATGACGTACATCGAGAAGACCCCGATGAGGTAGAGGACGATGCCGGCGATGATGAGCGCGACGAACGCGCCCACGAAGCGGACTGGCAGTGATCTCAGGACCGAACTGTTCACGCCGGGGAGTGTACCCGGCGGGCGGGGGGCAAGGCGGTCCCGTACCGGGGGCTGAGTGTCCCTATGGCCCGGCTAGGTGAGGACGACGCTGAGCACGTAGGTCATCAGGAAGAACAACACCGCCACGATCACCGTGATGCGCGTGAGGTTCTTCTCGACGATGGCCGACGATCCACCGTAGGCGCTGGCGCCCCCGCCCACCCCGAAGGCGCCGGAGAGACCCGAGTCCTTGCCGCTGTGCATGAGGATCAGGGCGACCAGCAGCACGCAGAGCAGCACGTGTATGACGACGAGGAATGCGACCACGGCGCGGCACAGTAGCAGCGATCAGGCGCCTGGCGGCAGCGCCCCCTCGGTGCGAAGCATCCGGCGCTTCATGGCGGTGCCGCCCGCCGAATAGTCCCCCAGGCCGCCATCCGACCTCACCACGCGGTGGCAGGGGATCACCACGGGCAGCGGGTTGGCGGCCATGGCCGACCCCGCCGCGCGCGCCGCGCCGGGGCTGCCCGCGCGCCGGGCGAGCTCGGCGTAGGTGATCACCTCGCCGCGGGGGATTACATGGCACGTGCGAAGGGCCCGGCCGCGGAATCCCCCGGGCAGCAGCGTCCAGTCCGGTTGCGCGGGAACCCGCCGGGACTCACCGTCCACCACGCGCCGTGCCCCCGCTGCCCGGGCCCGCCGCGCGGCCTCGGCGCGCGAGTGCCCCACGGCCACCACGCCGCCGTCGCGCCAGGCAACCCACCGGTCGCCGTGCTCGGTGGCCACGCGGGCCACCTGCGCATCCCATGCCGACATGCGACGATAGTGCCATGACCACGGACGCCGGAGATCTCCTCAACCCGCCGGAGATCACGCACTGCTTCGTGTGCGGATCGGACAACGAGTCGGGCCTGGGGCTGCATGTGTTCCGCGACGGCACCGACGCCGTGGCCACGTGGACGCCCGACGAGCGGTTCCAGGGCTGGCCCGATCGCCTGCACGGCGGCATCGTCGGCCTGCTCGTGGACGAGATGCTGGTGTACGCCGGCGCTCCGCACGACCTCTGGGGCATGACGGCCAAGGTGCGCTACTGGCTGCGCAAGCCCGTGCGGCTCGAGGGCTCCGAGCTCACGCTGCGCGGGCGGCTCATCCAGAAGAGCGACCGGGGGTTCCGGGCGGTGGTGAGCATCCACGAGGGCGAGGTGCTCGTGGCCGAGGGCGAGGGCATGTGCGTGCTGCTGCCCGATTCCCCCCGCCCCGAGTAGCGCGCGACGATAGGGTTCCCCGGCCGTGATGACGACCGGAGGACGAACCGCATGACGCTGATCCGCCTGGGTCACAGCCCCGACCCCGACGACGCGTTCATGTTCTACGCGCTCGCCAAGGACCTCATCCCCACCGGGGAGTTCCGGTTCGAGCACCTGCTCCGCGACATCGAGACCCTCAACCGCTGGGCCATGGAGGGCCGGCTCGAGGTGAGCGCCATCTCGGTGCACGCGTACGCCACGGTGGCCGACAAGTACCGCCTGCTGCCGCACGGGGCGTCGATGGGCGAGCAGTACGGGCCCATGGTGGTGGCGCGCGAGGCAATCGACCCGGCCGACCTGCCCCGCATGAAGGTGGCCGTGCCCGGCACGCTCACCAGCGCGTTCCTCGAGCTGCAGCTGGCGGCCGGGCGCATCGACGACCCCCTCATCGTGCCGTTCGACCAGATCCTCGACGTCGTGGAGCGCGGCGATGCCGACGCCGGCCTTGTCATCCACGAGGGCCAGCTCACGTACGAGTCGCAGGGGCTGGTGAACGTGCTCGACCTCGGAACGTGGTGGCACGAGCTCACCGGCGGCCTGCCCCTGCCCCTGGGCGCCAACGTGGTGCGGCGCGACCTGGGCGAGCAGTCGATGGTGGACCTCTCGCACATCCTGCGCGAGAGCATCCGGTTCAGCCTCGAGCACCGGTCCGATGCCCTGGCCTACGCGGCCGAGTACGGACGCGGCCTGGACGACGACCTCAACGACCGCTTCGTGGGGATGTACGTCAACGAACGCACGCTCAACTACGGCGAGGATGGCCGCGAGGCGGTGCGCGAGCTGCTGCGCAGGGGCGTGGAGGCCGGGATCATCCCGCACGAGGTCCCCGTGGACTTCGTGGAGGACTGACCATGCCCGTGCGCGACTGGGACGCCGAGATCGACGCCTGGACCGAGCGGTTCCGGCACATCCCCGACCCGCCGCCGGTGTTCGCCGCGGCCATTCGCGACGGCTGGGACCCGGACGGGCGCCGCGCGCTGGCCGAGGGCGCCGAGGCCTACGCCACGCAGCACGAGGGCTGGGTGGCGCAGATCACCGCCGCCGGCTGGGACCTGGTGCGCCTCGACACCCGCGGCGAGGAGTGCGGGGCGTGCGCCCGCTACTCGGGGTCGCCCTATTCGCTCACGGGCGAGACCCCGGGCGTGCCCCCTCCCCCGCCGCTGCCCATATGCCCGGCCTGCCGGCACACCCTCAACCTGCTCACGCCGTTCTTCATGCAGAGCACCGGCATGGACGACGGTGACCTGGTGCGCGACGCCGTGCCCTACGAGCCGGTGGACTGACGTGGGCACCCAGCAACCCGGCCCCTTCACCTTCGGCGAGCTGCTCTCGCGCGCGTGGACGATGTACCGCCGCGAGCCATGGCTGTTCATCGTGCTCACGGCCGTCACCGTTGTGCCGGTGGGAATCCTCTCGGCCATCGCGGGGGCCGCCGTCACCGACTCCACCGACGTCACGCGCGCGCTGGTGGTGCTGGGCATCGTGCTGATCCCCGCCATCCTGCTGCTGCCGGTGAGCGGCGCGGCCGTGGCCCTTGCCACCGTGCGGCGCCTTCAGGGCACCCCCACGGGCATCGGGGCCACGCTCGAGCGGGTGGGCGTGCGCTTCTGGATCCTCTTCGCCGCGCTCGTGCTGGTCACGCTCGGCGTGATCGTGGGCCTCTTCGCGCTGGTGATCCCCGGCATCTTCCTCGCCATCCTGTGGCTGTTCGCCGGGCAGGCGGCGGTCATCGACGGCCGCGGCATCACCGATTCGCTGCGCCGCAGCCAGGACCTGGTGCGTGGCGCCTGGTGGACGGTGTTCCTCGCATACCTGCTCATCCAGGTGGTCACGGCCATCGCCCAGCTGGCGCTGGGCATCGTGGGCGCGGCCATACTCAGCCCGCTCGACGGCAGTGCGCTCACGTGGGGCGAGGGCATCTGGAGCACCCTGGTGCAGCTGGTGGTGCAGCCCTTCACGCTCATCGCGATCGGCCTGCTGTACGCCGACCGGGTCATCAGAACCGACGGAGGGCTCCCCCCGCCCACCTGACATGTGCCGACGCGACATGGGGCCCCGGAGCCCCCTTCGCGGCGTGCAACCATGGACATGTCACCGGGGACGTCCACAAGTCCCTAACAACTGCCTTTTCCCGCATGGGAAGCGGTGATCGACGGAGTGCGCGAGCCATTTGGCAACTCCCGCACCCCCATACCTCAATGGGGCCGTCACCGAGCGTTACCGGGGACCTCAAAGGTCTCTTACAACCCCCTGCGAGGGTGGACCCATGGCCACTCTCACACCACTTCCCGCACGCCAGTCCAACGGATCCACCGAGCAGGGGCGCCCCGCGCTTTCGCGCCT
>JBJTJN010000009.1:0-13603 GCA_046095485.1 Actinomycetota bacterium | reverse complement strand
CAGCCACTTCGAGGCCGAGAGGGTCTGGGTCATGAAGATGCCCGCGAGCAGGAACGGGACCCCCAGGCCGAGCGAGTAGACGAACAGCAGCAGCGCGCCCGCGGCCGGTGATCCGGTGGGAGCGGCATAGGTGAGGATGCTCCCGAGGATCGGCCCGATGCAGGGCGTCCAGCCCGCCGCGAACGCCGCGCCCACGAGGCCCGCGCCGATCAGCGTCTCGGGGCGCCTGGAGAGCCGCACGTGGCGATCGGACTGGAACCACCCGAGGCGGGGCAGGACGATCATCGCGATGCCGAAGACGATGAGGATGATGCCCGCCACGAGGTTGAGCACCTCGCGGTCGCGGGCGAGCGAGCGCCCGATGAGGCCGGCGCTCGCGCCGAAGATCGCGAACATGATCGCGAAGCCCATGACGAAGGCGGCCGTGGGGCGGATGACCGACTTCCAGCGCTTGTCCACCTGGTCGGCCGGCACGCCCGAGATGAACGACAGGTAGCCGGGCACCAGCGCCAGCACGCAGGGCGAGATGAACGACACGAAGCCGGCGGCGAAGGCCACGGCCAGGGAGATGACGGAGAGCTGGTCCACCACGGGCCATCGTATCCCCGCGCCGGTGAACCCCCGCCGAAGGGCGCCGCGGCGGGGACCTGTGTCAGGCGGCGGGCATCAGGCCGGCGCGGGGCCGGACGGCGGCTTCGTCTTGATCCAGCTGTAGATGATGCTCGTGCCGAGCACCACCACGATCACCGCGAGCGAGAGCCAGATGGGCGGGTGCCAGAAGTCCTTCACGAGCATCTTCGCGCCCACGAAGGCCAGCACGATCGCCAGCCCGTAGCTGAGGTACGGGAAGCGGTCCACCAGGCCCTCGAGCACGAAGAACAGCGACCGGAGGCCCATGAGGGCGAAGGCGTTCACCGCGAACACCAGGAACGGCTCGCGGGTCACCCCGAAGGCGGCGGGGATGCTGTCGAGCGCGAACACCAGGTCGGTGCCGGCCAGCATCACCAGCACCACCGTGAGGGTGGTGTACATCCACTTCTTGTCCACCTTCACGCGGAACTTCCGGTCCTCGTACGTGCCGGTGAGCGGCAGCCGCTTCTTGAGGAACTTGAGGATCGGCGACTTCTCGGGGTCGGCCGGCTCGTCGGCGTGCTGCAGCAGCTTCCACGCGGTGTAGATGAGGAAGATGCCGAAGATGTAGAGCACCCACTCGGCCTTCGCGATGAGCACCCCGCCCACCAGGATGGCGATGAGGCGCAAGCCCAGCGCGATCAGGATGCCGATCGTGAGCACGCGCAGCTTCGCCGCGGGTGGAACCGCGAAGAACCCGAACAGCACGATGAACACGAACACGTTGTCCATCGAGAGCGAGTACTCGAGCAGGAAGCCCGAGAGGTACTCGGTGGCGTACTTGGTGTCGAACGCCACGCCCACCACGATGGCGAAGAGCAGCCCGAGGCTGAGCCACACGCCCGTCCAGGAGAGAGCGCTCTTGAGGCTCATCTCCTTGTCGCCCTTTGAGATGAAGAGCAGGTCGACGGCGATCACCACGACCGTGCCGAGCACGAGGGCGATCCATGCCCAGAGAGGGACGTTCACGGGGCGGCAGTCTGGCCGAGACCGCCGCCCCGTGCCCGCACTACGGGGTTACCTCTGCGCGCAGTACCCGAACTTCGCGGGCGAGCCCGACGAGGCCGTGGGGTTCCACGACGCCCCGCGCACCGTCACCGTGCCCGTCGAGCCGGGCGTGGTGGCGTCCCAGATGCTGGTGATGGTTCCCCCCACCTGCAGCTCGGCCGACCACGTGACGGGCACCACCGACGCCGGCCGCACCGTGACGTCGGCGCAGAAGCCGCTGCCCCAGTCGGACGTGATCGTGCGGGTCACCGTGGTTCCATCCGGGCTCGGAGCCGGAGCCGGCGTGGGAGCCGGGCCGGGCGCAGGCGCGGGTGCCGGGCTGGGCGCCGGGGCAGGCGTGGGCTGCGGCGTGCCCGCCTCGCGGGCGGCGCAGTAGCCGAAGGTCACCGTCTGGCCGCCGTCCAGGCGGGCGTTCCAGAACTCACCGCTCACGCGGATGGTCCCGGTGGTGGCGCCCCCGGCCGCCTTGCCGTTCCAGAGGGAGTTGATGCGCCCCTCGACCGTCACCGGAACGTCCCAGTAGACGGTGCTCGTGCCCTGGTTCAGCACCGCGACGTCGCGGCAGTACCCGCTACCCCAGTCGGATGTGATCGTGCCCGTCACGCGCAGGCCACCCGGTGCCGGGGCAGGCGTGGGCTGCGGGGCCGGCGTCGGAGCCGGGGCGGGTGCGGGCGTCGGCGTCGGAGCCGGGCTCGGTGCCGGCGTGGGCGCCGGGGTCGGGTTGGGCGCCGGAGCGGGAGCCGGAGCCGGGTCTGGCTGTGGCTGCGGCGCCGGGGCACCGCCCAGGCCATCGTTCACCGCGTTCAGCAGGACGTCACCCGAGGTGTCGGACGACAGCTCCCAGATCATCACGCCGCCGAGGCCGCGCTCGCGAGCCCAGGCCGCCTTGATGCGCAGCGACTGCGGGTCGTCGTACGAGATGAACGTGCGCGACGTGGCGTTCCAGAGGTAGGGCGACTTCGCGACGTCGTCCCACAGGCGCGTCCAGCCGGGCTTGCCGACGTAGTTGGCCGCGAGGTCCTTGTAGTCGTGCATGCCGGCTTCCCAGGTGCCGTTGGACGCACCCGTGGCGGGCTGGAAGCGCCCGTTGTCGGCCGTGCCCACGCCGGTCCAGCCGCGTCCGTAGAACGGCAGGCCGAGCGTCACCTTCGATGCCGGTGCGCCGCCGTCCAGGAACGCCGCGATGGCGTCGGTCTGGTCGTATCGCGCGTCACCGGGCGATCCGGGCGGCGACACCAGCGGGGCGTTGTGCCCGGTGGTGCTGTCCCAGGCGCCGTGGAAGTCGTAGGTCATCACGTTGACGAAGTCGAGTGGCTCCACGAGCGCCGCCACCTCGAGGTTGGCGATCTTGTCCACGCCGGCGGGCGCCGCGATGCTGAGCTCGTACTTGCGGTTCACGCCGTCCGACTGGTCGAGGGCATTCAGCTGGCGCCGGAACTCCTGCATCAGCAGCGTGTAGTTGCGCTTGTCCTCGGGCCGGTTGACCATCCCGGAGTCGCCGCCCGACACCGGGTACTCCCAGTCGATGTCGATGCCGTCGAACACGTCGCCGTAGCCGTCGCGCACGCCGTCGCCGTTGGAGTCAGTGCGCAGGTAGAGGCTCACGCACGACGACACGAACTCCCGGCGCGAGGCGTCGGTGAGCGCGGCGTCCGAGAAGCCCTTCGACCAGGTCCAGCCGCCCACGCTGATCATCGCGCGCAGGCCGGGATGCTGGGCCTTGAGCTTGCGCAGCTGGTTGAACGACCCGCGCATGCTGCCGCTGTCCCAGGAGTCACCGGGGTAGAACCGGTCGATGTCGGCGTAGGGGTCACCCAGCACGCATCGCCCGTTCGCGATGTTCGCGAACGCGTAATTGACGTGCGTGAGGCCCTCGGCCGGGATGTCGGCCACGTGGAAGTTGCGCCCGTACACCCCCCAGGCCGGGAAGTAGGCGATCACCTTCTTCGCGCCCGGTGCGGGCGCGGGCACCGGCGCGGGTGCAGGCGCGGGAGCCGGAGCCGGCGTGGGGGTCGGCGTGGGCGCAGGCGCAGGCGTAGGCGTGGGAGCCGGTGCAGGCGCGGGGTCTGGCGCAGGCGCAGGGGTCGGCGCCGGGTCGTGGTCGTGGTGCTCATCCGGCGGGGGTGCCGGAGAGGGGTCGGGCTGCGGTGCGGGAGCGGGCGTCGTGGAGGTGCGGTTGGCGCAGTAGCCGAACGTGGCCTCCTGCCCGCCCTCGAGCACGGCGTTCCAGTACTCGCCGCTCACGCGGATGGTGCCCGTGGTGGCGCCGCCCTCGGCCTTGGCGTTCCAGAACGAGGTGATGCGACCGTCCACCTCCACCGGGATCGTCCACGCGATTGCTGCCGTGCCGGTGTTGCGCACCACCACGTCGCGGCAGTAGCCGCCGCCCCAGTCGGAGGCGATGGTGCCCGTGACGCGCAGGTTCGTCGGCGTCGGCGCGGGCGCCGGGGTCGGATCAGGCGCGGGCGCCGGCGTGGGATCGGGGCTGGGCGCCGGGCCCGGGGTGGTGCCCTCCTGGCCCATCACGACGTCGCTGCACGAGTAGAAGGCCTCGGGCGAGTCGCTGCGCTGCCACACGGTGTAGATCAACTGCCGACCGGTGCGCTCGGGCAGGGACATGCGAAGGGTGGTGCTGGCCTCGGCCGGTCCGCGCCCGGAGTCGTGCACCAGCTCGAGGTCGCCCCAGCCCAGGGGGCGGGAGGGGTCGTACGACGGCTTGGTGATGTACACGCGGTAGTACTCGGTGGCGTGCGGCGCGGTGGACTGCCACTTCAGCGTGTACTTGCCATCGGCATCGGGGCGCAGGGTGGTGGCGGGCCACGTGACCGTGCGGTCGAACGCCGCGTACTTGTCGCGGCCCGCGCTGCACAGCTTGCCGTCGGGGATCAGCTCGCGGTGACGACCCGCGGCGTTCCCGATGTTCACCTCGGTCCAGTCGTAGAGCGCCTGGGGGTTCGCGGCCCAGGCCTCGGCGCACGCCGGGTGGTCCTTCGCCGTGAAGAAGCACTGGTAGACCCGCGACGGCGGATCGGACATCGACCCGTGGCCGAGCGCCGCGGCCGGAACCACGGCCAGGCCGGCGAGCGTCGCGGTGAGCATGCGGGAGATCTTCACGGTGGGGTCCTCGGGGCTGGGAGAGCTGTCCGTTAAGACCTTGCCCGGTGACCTCTATCGCGCTGTAAGCCGCTCGTCAGGGAAGTGTGATGGCGTTCCCGTGGAACACGCCAGCACCAAACTGCGAGAACCTCCCTATGACGCGAGCGCGGCGGAGCCCTCGGCCCAGTGCTCGAGCGGGCGCGCCGAGGTGATGGCCACGCGCGCCGCGAACGGCTCGCGCGAGGTGCCCACCCGCACCGCATCCACCGTTGCGCTCTCCGACAGCGGCTCGAAGGCCTCGCGCAGCACGGGATCCACGCGCAGGAGGGTCTCGTCGTCGTTGGGCGCCTCGTAGCGGTCGAGGATCGTCACGAGGGCCTCGCCGGTGCACACGCGGCCGGCGTCGCCGATGCCATCCTCGGCCTGCAAAAGCAGCGACAGCCGGGCGGCCTCGCCCGCGAGGTCACGTACCTGCTCGGCGAACGTGCCGCCCGCGTCGCGCTTGCGCGTGACGCTGATGCCGGCACGGCCCTCGCCGTAGTCGATCGCGTAGTCGAGCTGGTGGCCGATGATGAGGATGCCCGGGCCGTTCACCACGTGCGCGTAGCGGGCCACGTCGATGGGCGTGCCCACCACGAGGTCCTCGCGGATGTAGCGGTGGAACGGCGACACGACGGCCTCGGGGTCGAGCCCGGCCGGGTCGTCGAGGTACAGCTTCACCGAGATGCGGTGCGGGTCCATTGCGGTATCTCCTGTGGTTCCGGTCGGGCTACTGGGTGGCTGAGGTGGCGCCGGCCATGCGGATCTGGCAGGCGTGGGCGGCGTCGATGAACAGCTGGGCCTCCTCCACGAGGGTGCGTGCGTGCTCCTCGGTGGCGGCGGACTGCCCGCTGGCGTGGCGCTCCAGCAGCGGGCGGGCGAACTTGCCGTGGGCGAAGCGGTCCTGGAACCGCTTGGTCTCGACGAACCGCGTGTCGAACTCGCGCACGATCACGTCGTCCTGCTCGGGAACGTCGGGCAGCTCGGTGCGCACCAGGGCGCGCGCGGCGGTGATCATCGAGCGGTACGCGCGGTCGTCGGCGCGCGAGATATCGCCGTCCTCCAGGGCCACCTGCGCCTCGAAGGCGATGCTCTCGGCGAACGACAGCTCGAGGTCGGTGGACGAGATGACCTCGCCCGCGCACTCGCCGATTCCGATGTCCCCGATGGAGAACTCGCGCGGGTTGCCCCAGTCGCTGAACAGGGCCGGGTCGTCTTCGTACTCGGGGATCTGCTTGAGGTCCTCGATGATGGCGGCAAGCCCCTTGCGGCCGGTGCGCCCGCTCCAGTCGAGGAACGACTCGCCCGGCAGGCGGTCGGCCACGAACTGGTTCGTGATGCGGTCGACCACCTCGGGGATGCGCTTGCTGGGGATCGCCCCCACGGCCAGGCCGTACGAGCCGGCGTTCTCCTGCCACTGGCCGCCCAGCACCACCTGGAAGTGCGGAACCACCCGGCCGCCGCTCTTGCGGCTGTTGCCGAAGAAGCCGATGTCGGCCACGTGGTGCTGGCCGCACGAGTTGAAGCAGCCGCTCACCTTGATGCGCAGGCCCTTGACGGCCTCGTCGAGCTCGCCCGACTTCGCGGCCAGCCGCTCGCGCAGCTCGCCGGCCAGGCCGCGCGATGCCGAGATGCCGAGCTTGCAGGTGTCGGTGCCGGGGCACGAGGTGACGTCCACGATGGTCTCGGCGTAGGGGTCGGCCATGCCGATCTCCGCCAGGGCAGCGTGCAGGTCGCGCAGGTCCTCAAGGCGCACCCAGCGGAACACGATGTTCTGCTCCACGGTGGTGCGCACGGTGTCGCCCACGAAGCGCCGGGCCACGTCGGCCAGCAGGCGGGCCTGCCCCGACGAGATGTCGCCCAGCGGAAGCGGGATGGTCACCACGGCGTAGCCGGGCTGGCGCTGCAGGTACACGTTGTTCCCGCGCCAGGCGATGACGGCCGGGTCGGCCCCGTCGTCTTCCACGCCGGTGTCCAGCGCGCGCGCCGGGTCCTCGGGCAGCAGGCCGTCGTCCAGGTGGGCCGTCCAGCGCGGGTCGTACGGAAGGATCTCCCGCTCCTCGGCCACGAGGCGGCTGAACTCCTCGATGCCCACCTGCGCCACGAGGAACTTGATGCGCGCGCGGTTGCGGTTCTGCTTCTCGCCGAGGCGCGCGAACACGCGCGACACCGCCTGCACGGTGGGCAGCAGCTCGCCCGGCGGCACCCGGCCGGCCAGCAGCTTGGCCTGGTGCGGGGTGGTGCCGAGCCCGCCGCCCACGTAGACGTCGAACGACTGCACCGGCACGCCGTCCACCACGTCCACGCGTGCGATGGCGCCGAGGTCGTGCATCATCACCAGGCCGCAGGCCTCGTCGGCGCAGCCCGAGAAGGCGATCTTGAACTTGCGGCCGAAGTCCTGGCAGTCGGGGTGCCCGAGCAGGAACCGGAACAGCGCCTCGGAGTGGGGCGTCACGTCGAAGGCCTCGGTGCGGCACACGCCCGAGAGCGGGCAGGCCGTGAGGTTGCGCACGCCGTTGCCGCAGGCCTCGCGGGTGGTCATGCCCACGGCGGCGAGGCGCCGCATGACGGTGGGCATGTCCTCGATGTGCACGTAGTGCAGCTGGATGTCCTGGCGGGTGGTGATGTGCAGCACGTGGTCCGAGTACTCCTCGGCCAGCTCGGCCAGCACGTCGATCTGCAGCGGGGTGAGCCCGCCCCACGGCACCTTGATGCGCAGCATGCCCGGGGCGTCCCAGAGGGTCTCCGGGCCCTTTGTCAGGTCACCGGAGGGGAACTCCAGGCGGCGGTGCTCCACGCCGTCGTGGCGCTGGCCGTTGTCGTAGCGCTGGCCGTAGACGCCACGGCGCAGTCGCGTCTCGGCGAACACGCGCTCGTCCACGCGGCCGTCCTTGCGCAGCTCGACCTGGTTCTCGAAGACGTCGATCTCCTCCGCCAGATCGGGGTCCATCTTCCCGTCCAGGCGGTCGCGCCAACCGATCGTGCTCACCCTGTTCTCTCCTCGCGACGGTGCGTGCGTACGTGCCGGGATGGGCACGGACGCGGCACCCTAGGGGAAAGACCATAAAGGTGTCAAGTATTGAGGCTTTTAAATACTCGGTGAAGCGTGGTGATTAGCGTGCGGGCGTGGAGGCCACGGTGCGTGCGGGGTTCGCCACCGGCTCCCAGCGCACCATCCTCGCGCCCCAGTGGTGGAGCGACTTGTACCCCAGGGCGCGCACCACGCCGAGGTTCATGTCGAGCCGGCGCTTCGCGGTGAGCCCCGGACCCCAGTCGGTGCGCCGGGCCACCACGCACCGCTTGCCGTTGATCAGGCAGATGCGGATGTGCGCGCCGCACGGCACGAGGTCGCTGCCCACGGTGAGGTCCATCATCTGGGTCTGCGGCAGCCCGGGGCAGAAGTTGCCCTCGTCCCACGCGCTGTAGGCAGAGGCCTCGGTGGTGCGCTTCGGCAGCACGGCCGGAATGGCCAGCGCGGCGGCCGTGGGGCCGCTCACCGGGGCGCTCGGAACCGCGGGCGCGGCTGCCGGGCCACCCGAGGGCGGCGCCGACACGGGCGCGGTGGGAATGCCCTCGGGCATCGCCGCCATGGCACCGGTCACCGCCACGCCCCCGATGAGGGCGAGCGAGGCGACGGCGATGGCGATGCGATGCAGCAGGGGGTGCTCCCTGTCGCGGTGTCGGCCCGGATGGCCATCCGGGGGACGGACGGCAGAGGACTCACGGACCCGGTCTGATGACGGATCGGCACCCTACCCCCACGGGCAGGTGGTGATGACACCCAAAACCGCTCGTAGCGGGGAAGAGCGTTACATCGCGTTCCCGCTCCCAGCAGGAAAAAGGCCTCAAATGCCGAGAGCCGCGCGATGGCGGCTCCCCGGGTGGTGCTGCTGATGGGCCGTGCAGGGATCGAACCTGCGACCTTGGGATTAAGAGTCCCCTGCTCTGCCAGCTGAGCTAACGGCCCGGCGGCACGCTAGCACCGGGCGGGTGCCGGTGGGAAGGACTTCAGCCGGTGGTGGTGACCGGCTTCGACAGCTCGGCCAGGCGGTTGCGGATGTCGGCCGCCAGGGTGTCGTCGGGCGCGAGCTGCAGGAAGCGCTGGTAGGCGAGTATCGCCTGATTGCGCTGCCCGGCCTGCTCGGCCACCTGGCCCCAGTAGGCGTACGCCTGCGAATCCTTGGGGTTGCGAGACGTGTAGGCCTGTAGCGCCGGCAGTGCCGCCGCCGGGTTGTTCTGCGTGGTGGCCACGGTCACGAGGCCGAGCACCACGTCGAGGTTGCCCGGGGCGCTCTTCGCGGCCGCGAGGGCGTTGGTGAGTGCCTGCGGGTCCTGGCGGTTCACGGCCAGCGTCGCCTGGGCGAGGGTGATCTGCGCCTCGCCGAGGTCGCTGCGGGCCTGTGCCAGGTCCGCCTTCGCCTGGGCGCTCTTCGGCGACTGCTTCACGGCCTTCTGCGCCTGCGCCACCGCCGACTTGCCCTGCTGCACGCTGGTCCGGGCGTCATTCACGGCCTGGGTGAGCGGGTCGGCCGCTCCGCAGCCGCCACCCACCGCGAGGAATCCCGCCACCAAGCCGAAGCCCAGGAAGGCGACGATCGCCACGATGGCGATGACCTTGGTGAGGTTCTTCTGATGCTTTCCGTCGAACAGCACGGCGCGACGCTACATGATTCGCTGCCGGGCCTCGGTGGCCGCGGCCACGATGGCAGGGGAATCGAGACGGGTGGCCCCGTCGGGGCCGAGCACCTGCTCGCCGTCCACCCATGCGGCGATCACCTGCGAGCGCGGGTCGAGCACCACGAGTGACGGATCGGCCTCGGTGGGCGCCCCCTCGAACGGGCGGATGGCGACGATGTCGGCGCGCTTGCCCGGCACCAGCGACCCGACCTCTGCATCCACGCCGAGCACGCGTGCCGACCCGATGGTGGCCAGGGCCAGCATGTCCGATGCCACGGGGCGCGTTCCGCGCCGCGCCGCCGCCTCGGCAGCCCAGCGGGCCTCGTCGCGCAGGTCGTAGGCACCCGCGCTCGCCGGGCTGTCGGTGCCGAGGCCCACGATCACGCCGAGGGCATCCAGCATCTCGACGGGTGCATCACCGCACTCAAGCCGCACGTTGGAGTGCGGGCAGTGGGCCACCCGCACGTCATGGTCGGCGAGGATCGCCGCATCGCCCTCGTCCACCTGCACGCAGTGGGCGGCGACCAGCCCGGGCCGCAGCGCGCCCGCCGCCTGGAGGCGCGACACCACCCCCGGTCCCCCGCCCGGCCAGCGGGCGGGATCACGCCCCACCGAGCGGATGGCCTGCACCAATGGCCCTACCTGCTCGTCGAGCAGCATCACCTCGTCGGGTGATTCCGCCACGTGGGCGGCGATCGCGCCATCGCCCAGGATGGGGTCGGCAAGCACCTCAGCCCAGAGCTCGGGGCCCACGGTGTAGGGCGAGTGCGGCGACACCCCCACCTGCACGCGCGGCCCGGCAGCGTCGCGCGCGGCCAGCAGCGCCTCGCCGTGGCGGGTCACCTTCTCGCGCGCATCGGCCCCGGTATCGCGGCCGAAGATCTCCATGTGCACGGTGGCCCGCAGGCCGGCGTCGCCCGCGGCGCCCACGGCGAAGCCGCTCGGGCCGGAGTCCGCCAGCGTGGTGGTGCCGTTGCGCAGCGCGATCAGGGCGGCGTAGCGCGCGGCGGCCTGGCGGTCGGCCGGGGTGACGTCGGCGGTGCGGTGCACGAATGCCCCCAGCCAGTCACCGAACCGGGCATCGGGAACGAGTCCGCCCATGAGCGCCCACTCCAGGTGGCAGTGGGAATCCACGAGCCCCGGGATGAGGATGGCGTCGCCCATGTCGGTGACGGGTACGTCGTCGCACGGCGGCAGGTCACGCTCGCGCCCGATCGCCTCGATCACTCCCCCGCGCAGCAGCACGCCGCCGTCCCGTACGACGGGACCCTCGACGGGGACGATCCACTCCGCCCGTATGAGGGCGGTGGGCCGCCCGCTAGGAGCCGGCGGGAGTGGTCTCGTCGGTCTTCTGGGGAAGCGCGGGGTCGGACGCCTGCGCGGCCGTCACCTGCTCCTCGGCCGGCTTCTCGCCCGTGACGCCCTTCTTGAACTCGCGCAGTCCGCTTCCGAGGCTCTTGCCGATCTCCGGCAGGCGCTTGGCACCGAAGGCCAGCAGGATGATGGCCAGGATGATGATGAGCTCGAGCGGGCCGATGCCGAACGGCATGGGATTACCTCATGGTCCGCGGTCCCCGGGCGGGGAACCGATTGATCCGACGTTAGCATGGGGGAGCAATTCGGCGATCTGGCAGGGGGTGGGGGGATAAGGCTCGAGCCCATGGCGGTCGGTTGGGGTGGGCTGGTCGGGACGATCGGCCTTGCCGCGACGGCCGGAGCACCGGTGTGGGCGCGCGCCCTGGCGATCATCGTGGCGTTCCTCGTCGGGGGATTCCTCGCGGGCGTGCGCACGCTCGACCATCGCGTGATGAACGCCCTCGGCGCGTGGGTGTTCGGGTGGCTGCTGTGGGCGGTCATCTGGATCGTGCTCGCCGTCATCGCGACGTTCGGCGGCCCCACCGACCCCGAGTACGCGCCGGGGTCCGACGGCGCATCGCTGCTCATCGCCGCCGGATCGCTGCTGGCCGCCGTGGTGGGCGGCCTTGCGGCCGATCGCCGCTACAGCACGCGCAGCGTGCGCCGGCGCTACTAGAGCGGAGCGCTTCGGCATGCTGCGCTGACCTGCGGCGGGTGGACGAGGCAGGCCCGTCCGCCGCCGCGCTAGTTGTCGACCACGAAGTCCCGGTGCGAGCGGCTGGACGTGGGGCCCGCCTGGCCCTGGTACTTGCCGCTGTAGGGCGTGTCCACGGGCGTGGTCATCTGCAGGAACGAGATCTGCCCGATGCGCATTCCGGCGTGGATGGCGATGGGCAGGCTCGCCACGTTCGAGAACTCGAGCGTGATCTGGCCGTCGAAGCCCGGATCGATGTAACCCGCCGTGGAGTGGATGAGCAGCCCCAGGCGGCCGAGGCTCGACTTGCCCTCGAGGCGTGCCACGAGGTCGTCGGGGATCCCCACGCGCTCGAGCGTGGATCCCAGCACGAACTCGCCGGGGTGCAGGATGAACGGCTCGCCGTCGTTCACGCGCACCAGCTCGGTGAGGTCGGCCTCGGGCTCGCGCGGGTCGATGTAGGGCTGGCGGTTGTTGTGGAACACCCGGAACTCGTGCGACACGCGCAGGTCGATGGACGACGGCTGCACGAGGGCGTCGTCGAAGGGGTCGATCACGAGGCGGCCGGCGACGATCTGCTCGCGGATGGTGCGATCGGACAGGACCATGGGCGGGGACGCTACCCGATGGGCCTCCCGACCTCCCGCGCTGGGCTAGCCTGCGGGACGTGACGGGTCATTCGCACGGGGAGCCGGGTCGGCAGCGGGCCTTCCGCGTGGATGCGCCCGCCGACGAGGGCCTGGTTGCCCGCGTGGGCGAGGCGCGATCGCGGGGCGCCGTGCCCGACGTCATCGTGGGCGGCGTGCTGGTGGGCGACGGGCCCGTTGATGCGCTCGACCCCGTGGACGTGACCCCCGATGAGCTGCGCCAGCTGGTGGATGGCGGGCGCCTTCCGCGGTGGGTGGTGGAGAAGGGCTCGTTCGGCCCGGGCTACGTGCAGCTCAAGTCGCTCATGCGCCAGGAGAGCCTGGTGACGGTGTGCGAGGAGGCCTCGTGCCCCAACATCCAGCGCTGCTGGACGCGCGGCACCGCCACCTTCATGATCGCCGGCGAGACCTGCACGCGCGGATGCCGCTTCTGCGACGTGACCTCGGGCAAGCCCATGCTGCCGCCCGATCCCGGTGAGCCGGCGCGCCTGGCCGACGCGGCCGCGGCCATGGGCCTGCGCTACGTGGTGGTCACGGCCGTGGCCCGCGACGACCAGCCCGATGGCGGAGCGGCGCACTTCGCGGCGGTCATCCGTGCGCTGCGCGACCGCCTGCCCGACGCGCGGGTGGAGGTGCTCATCCCCGACTTCCGCGGCAACTGGGACGCCCTCGACACGGTCATCGAGGCCCGGCCCGACGTGCTGAACCACAACACCGAGACCGTGCCGCGGCTCTACCGGCGGGTGCGCCCGGGCGCGCGGTACGAGCGCACCCTCGAGCTGCTCGAGCGGTCGCGCGCGGCGGGCCTGCCCACCAAGAGCGGCATCATGGTGGGGCTGGGCGAGGAGCTCCCGGAGATCGCCGCGGTGTTCTCCGACCTCGCGGCGTCGGGGTGCGAGGTGGTCACCGTGGGGCAGTACCTGAGCCCCTCGGCCACCCACCTGCCGGTCGAGCGCTTCTACGCCCCGGCCGAGTACCCGGCGCTGGCCGAGCTGGGCCGCTCCGTCGGGCTGGCGCACGTGGAGGCCGGCCCGCTGGTGAGGTCGTCGTACGAGGCCGACCGCGTGGCCGACGAGGTCGGCGCCGGGGTCGTGTGACGCAAGCATCCGCGTAGTGCGATCCCGTAGGTTCCCGGCATGGAACTGATGACTCCCCAGCAGGCCAAGGCAGCCATGGACGCCGGCACCGCCGTGATCATCGACGTGCGCGAGGGCGACGAGCTGGCGCAGGCGGCGATTCCCGGCGCTGTGCACATCCCCATGGGCGAACTCCTCGAGCGCCTGCCTGAGGTTCCCCGTGATCGCACCGTCATCTTCAGCTGCCACAGCGGCGGCCGGTCGGAGAACGTCTGCCGCTACCTCGAGGAGAACGAGGGCTTCAGCGACCTGGTGAACCTGGAGGGCGGCATCGTCGCCTGGAGCCAGGCAGGCCTGCCGATCGCGCAGTGACCCGAACC
>JBJTJN010000008.1:0-3137 GCA_046095485.1 Actinomycetota bacterium | reverse complement strand
CAGGGCGTCGAGCACCTCGATGACGCCGGCGTCCACGAGCGCGGCCATCTGGGCGAGCGCGCCGCCGTCGAGCGGTGCGCCGGGCGGAAAGCCGACCAGGAAGTAGTCGACGGGTCCGAGATCGAGTTCATCTGCCATGGGCACTCCTTGGAATGGGCTGGCTCGTTCACTCTAGGTGACGAGCTGGTAGGTGCCCGACCCGATGAGGAACAGGCCGATGATGATGGACCCCCAGATGATGGCCTGCTGGGTGTGGGACTGGATCCACGCGCGCAGCGACAGCGCGATGGCGTGGGCGCGCTCCTTGCGCACGATCGTGAAGATCTCCAGGGCCAGGTACGTGGAGGTGGCCAGCAGCACGAACAGCACGAGGGCGACCACGCTGGCACCGGATGCCAGGTCGGCCTGCATCACCGACGTCACCCCGGCGGCCATGAGTCCCCACGGCTGCAGGATGGGGGCGAGGATGAGCGCGAACCACAGCGACATGTTGTCGACGCCCTTCTCCCACTTGGGCGGTGGCTTCTGCTTGCGCGGCCTTCCCAGGCGACTGCGCCACCAGACCCCGAACCCGATGAGGCCAACACCAATGGCGATGCGCACGGCGAGCGCGGCGTCGGAGGGGACCGACCCGCTCGATGGCGGCTCGCCCCCCGTGAGCAGCAGGGTGGCCGCCGTGATGATCGACAGGCACAGGAACCACCCGACGATGAACGCCGCGCCCTTCGCGGCGCCACGTCGCGAGGTGAGGATGAGGATGAACGGGATCAGCGGCAGGGGGTCGAAGGCGATCGCCAGGCCGATGATGATGAGGTCGAGGAACAGAGGGAGCCCTCCCCGGGTCGGGCGCAGCGTACGTAATCGCCCCGGCCTACGCTTGTGGGGTGAGCAGGGGCACGGTCTCAGGGCGTCTTCACTGGGTGCGCGAGCCGGACGTGCTCGTGGCCTTCGCCGCCCTGCTCGGCGTGCTGGCCGGCCTCGTGCTCGCGGCGAGCGACCAGCACACGGCCGCCAACGTGGTGTGGGCGGTGGTCACCGGCGCCCTGCTGATTCCGCTCACGTGGTCGGTGGTGCGATCGCTGCTGCGTCGCGACGTGGGCGTGGACGCCATCGCCCTGGTGGCCATGGCAGGCGCACTGGGGCTGCAGGAGTTCCTGGCGGGAGCGGTGGTGGCCCTGATGCTCGCGGGCGGCAACGCGCTGGAGGCGGCCGCAGGGCGACGGGCCCGGCACGACCTCGAGGCCCTGGTGGCGCGGGTGCCCAAGTGGGCCATGCGCCGCGCGCTCGGTGGCGACCTGGAGCGCGTGCCGGCCGACGAGGTGGTGCCCGGCGACGTGCTGCTGGTGCGCGCCGGGGAGATCGTGCCGGTGGATGGCCGCATCGTGGATGTTCCCGCCCTGCTGGATGAGTCGGCCCTCACCGGTGAGCCGCTGCCCGTGGAGCGCATGCCGGGAGACGCCGTGCGAAGCGGCGTGGCCAATGCCGCCGAGGCCTTCGAGCTGGTGGCCACGCGACCGGCGTCGGAGAGCGCCTACGCGGCCATCGTGCGTCTGGTGGAGGAGGCCGAGAGCCAGCGCGCGCCATTCGAGCGCATGGCCGACCGCTACGCCATGTTGCTGCTACCGGTGACGCTGGTGGCGGCCGGGCTCGCATGGGCGCTGAGCGGCGATCCGGTGCGGGCCCTGGCCGTGCTGGTGGTGGCCACGCCCTGCCCGCTCATCCTGGCCGCGCCCATCGCGCTGGTGTCGGGCGTGTCGCGTGCGGCGCGCAAGGGGGTGGTGCTGAAGGGCGGCGTGGTGGTGGAGCAGCTGGCGCGCACCACGGCGGTGCTTCTCGACAAGACCGGCACCCTCACCGTGGGCCAGCCCGAGATACGGCGCATCGCCACCACGGGTGATGCCGACGAGGCCGACGTGCTGCGCCTGGCGGCGTCGCTCGAGCAGCACTCCGCCCACGTGGTGGCCGGGGCGCTGGTGCAGGCCGCCCACCGCGACGCCCTCCCCCTCACCCTGCCGTCGGACGTGCACCAGGTGCATGGGCAGGGCATCGAGGGCACCATCGACGGCCACGTGGTGAGCGTGGGGTCCGCCGACTGGCTGAGGTCGTGCGGCATCGATCCCCACTCACTGCTCGACCACCGCGACACCGCGGATGGCGAGGGGCGCGGGGTGGTGCTGGTGGGCATCGACCGCCGGCCGGCCGGGCTGATCGTGCTGGAGGACCCCGTGCGCCCCGACGCCCGCGCCATGGTGGCCCGCCTGCACGAGGCCGGGGTGACCGAGGTGGCCATGGCCACGGGCGACCGGCGCGACGTGGCCGAGGCCGTGGCGGCCGACCTGGGAATCGACGTGGTGCACGCCGAGTGCAGCCCCGAGGACAAGGTGGCCGTGGTGATGGCCATGCGCGAGGGCGAGGGGCGCCACCGGGTGACCATGGTGGGCGACGGCATCAACGACGCGCCGGCCCTGGCCACGGCCGACGTGGGCGTGGCCATGAGCGCCCCGGGTGCCACGATCGCATCGGAGACCGCCGACGCCGTGGTGATGGTGGACCGCGTGGACGGCGTGGCCGATGCCATCACCACCAGTCGCCGGGCGTCGGGCATCGCCCGCCAGAGCGTGATCGCGGGAATGCTCATGAGCTTCGTGGCCATGGGCTTCGCGGCGTTCGGCTACCTGCCGCCCGTGGCCGGGGCCCTGCTTCAGGAGGGCATCGACGTGATCGTCATCCTCAATGCACTGCGGGCGCTGCGGGCCTAACAGACCGCGCCGTTGCACTGCGCGAGCGTCGTCGCGCGCGTCTGCAGGTAGAAGTTCTGGTCGGGCACCACGCGCAGGGGGCTCGAGAGCTTCCACACGGCCGTCACCACGCCATTGGGCGCCACCGTGAGCCGGGGCTCATCGGCTTCGCCCCGGGCGCCGGAGAGCCACACGCCGCTGTTCCACGCCGTCGCACCGGCCGGGCGAGTGCGGGCCTGCACGCGCACGCCGCCGGTGCCGTACGAACGCTTCCACGCCGCGGTGGCCGTGCCGTCGGTGGCCACCACCAGCACCGGATCGTCCACGTCCTTCCCGCGCTGCGAGAGCACCTGCACGGGGCCCCAGGCGCCCGCGGCCCGCGTGCGCGACTGCGTCTGC
>JBJTJN010000007.1:0-8828 GCA_046095485.1 Actinomycetota bacterium | reverse complement strand
AGCACCGCCCGCCCGCGGATCTGCTCGATGTCGGCCACCTGGGCCTGCAGCCAGCGCGCGATGTCGTTCTCGTTGATCACCTCGCGCGTGGCATCGCCTCGCGCCTGCCGCTCGGCTCGCGGCATGGTGAGCGCCTGATGCAGGGCCTCCGCCTGCGCCTCGATGTCGAACGGGTTGACCACGAGCGAGTACGCGCCGATCTCCTCCACGGCCCCGACGTTCTCGGAGAGGATCAGCACCCCGTCGCGCTCGTTCACCAGCATGGACTCCTTCGCCACGAGGTTCATGCCGTCGAAGATGGAGTTCACGAGCATCACGTCGAAGTGCTTGTAGGCGGTCACCGCCAGCGGCAGGTTGCTCTCGAAGCGCAGGTCGATGGGCATCCAGTCGGTGTTGCCGTGCTTGGTGTTGATGCGGCTCACGAGCTCGGTGATGCGCTCCACGTACTCCACGTACTCGGGCACGTCCTGGCGCGAGGGCTGCAGCATCGCGAAGAAGGTGATGTCCTCGTGGAATTCCGGGTGCCGGTCGAGGAACACGTCGAACGCCGTGAAGCCGCGCAGGATGTTCTTGGACAGGTCGGTGCGGTCGACCCGCGCCACGAGGTGCCGCCGGCGCCGCCGCAGGAAGGTGGCCTCCTCGGCGGCCACGATGTCGCTCGAGGCCAGCTCGGTGAAGCCGTTGGCGTCGATGGATATGGGGTAGTGCCGCACGGCCACCGTGCGGTCGCGGTAGCGCACGGTGAGGGCGGCGTAGTCGACCTCGAGGCCCAGCAGGTCCTCGCACGAGAGCAGGAAGTTGCGTGCGTAGCGCTGGGTGTGGAAGGCCACGATGTCGCACGAGAGCAGGCCGGCGATGATGGCGTCGCGGATGTGGGGCGGCAGCACGCGCCAGTAGTCGGGCTGCGGCCACGGGATGTGCACGAAGAAGTGCAGGAAGGCCTCGGGCACCCGCTCGCGCACCGACGCCGGTGCGGTGTAGAGGTGGTAGTCGTGGATCATCACGACGGCGTCCGGGTTGGCCGCCAGCGCGTCCACCACGGCGTCGGCGAAGAGGTCGTTGGCCACCAGGTAGCCCTCGCTCCAGGCCGCGAGCTCCTCGTCGCGGATGTCCGGGACGTTGGAGAGGTCCCAGAGGTAGTGCTGGATGAACCACAGCATGGGGTTGGCGACCACGTTGTAGTAGCGCTCATACACCTCGGGGTCCATCACCACGAACCGCCCCGCGGTGTCGCGGCCGGCCTGGGGCACCGGGAAGGGCCCGTCGGCCTCGGCGGCCACCCGGAAGTCGCCGTCCTCGATGGCCGCCGATATCCAGAGCGCGGGCACCAGGTCGATGAGGCCGGTGAGGGCCGTGACGAGGCCACCGCCCGACCGCTCGGCCCGCGTGCCCCCCTCGCCATCGTCGATGAAGCCGACGGGACCGCGGTTTGACACCAGGATGAGCGGGCGGCCCTCCATGCCCCTACTGTAATCCCGTATTTCACGGGGACCCGCACCCCGGTGCGATACTGCGCCCTCATGCTGAACGGGCGCCTCTACCGGCTCTCATGGCTCGTGGCGGCGCTCGCGCTGCTCGTGGCCCTGCTGACGCTGGAAACACCGGGCGGCACTCCCGACCCGCCGCTGCCGCCTGCGTTCGACGCGATGGCCGCGCGCGGCATCGCGGCGGACATGGCCACCGTGGCGCCCGAGCGCGTTCCGGGCACGCCCGGTGACGTGGCGTCGGCCAACTGGATGGCCGAGCAGATGAAGGCCGTGCCCGGCGCCACCCCGGTGCGCCGGCAGCGCTTCTCGGTGATGACGCCCGGCGGCCGCGTGGTGACCGAGAACGTCTTCGTGGCCCTGCCCGCGCGCACCGGGTCGTCCACGCAGGGGGCGCTCATCATCTCGGCGCCGCGCGATACCCCGCCCGGGGTGCGCGGGGGCGAGAGCGGCTCGGCCGTGCTGCTGCAGCTCGCGCGGTCGCTGGGCACGGTGGCGCGAAACCGCCCGGTGTTCATCGTGTCCACCGGGGCGTCCACCCAGGGCAACGCCGGCGCCCGGTGGTTCGCCAGCCGGTTCTCGGGCACGCCCATCGGCGCCGCGTTGTCGCTGGACGACCCGGCGGGAACCACCGCGGGCATCCACATCTGGGATGACGCCCAGGACGGCCGCAGGTCGATTCCCATGGCGGCGGCCGCCGAGCAGGCCGCCCAGCGCGCCGATGCCCCGGTGACCGGCTACCCCGGCCCCTTCCCGCAGATGGCCGGCATGGCCGTGCCCCAGACATCCGGCGACCAGTCGGCGTACATCGCGTCGGGCATCCCCTCGGCCTCGCTGGCCGCGCGTCCGCAGAGCCCGCTGGTGAGCAACGTGGCGCTGGCCAAGGAGGATTCCCTCGGCGACGCCGGTCGCACGGCCGAGACCCTGGTGGCGTCGCTCGACCAGGCCGACGCCCTGCCCGCACCCGCCGCCGGGGTGGTGATCAACGGGCGCGAGCTGCAACCGATCATGAGTCGCATCGTCATCCTGCTGCTGGCGCTGCCGATCCTCGTGGCGTCCATCGACCTCGCGGTGCGGCTGCGCCGCGCCGGCGTGCGGCTCATTCCCTTCATGGCGGCGCTGCTCTGGCGGCTGCTTCCCGTGGTGGTGGCCATCGTGGTGGGCCACCTGCTCGCCACGGCCGGCATGACCGCCGGCGTAGCCGGCGGCTGGCCGCCGCTGGCCGAGGCCGTGCCCTTCGACCTCCCCGCCATCGTGGCCATCGTGCTCTCGGTGGGGGCGGGCGTGCTCACATGGGTCGTGGTGCGCCAGCGCGCCATGCGCCGCGACGCCGAGGTGGCATCGCGCGCGGCCACCGGGGTGATCGCGCTCGGCGCGGTGTGCCTGCTGCTCTGGATATCGAGCCCGTTCGCGCTCCTCATCGCATTGCCGGCGGCGCACTGCGCGCTCATCGCCACGCGCGCCACCCGCCCGTGGCAGGTAGTGGCCCTGGGCCTGGTGGCCGCCGCGCCCGCGGTGCTGCTCACCTGGTGGATCGCCGGGCGCATCGACCGCGGCATTCCCTACTCGGCGTGGTACCTGCTGGAGACCACCGTGGCCGGCGGTCGGGGCATCATCGGCCCGGTGCTGGCCTCCGCGGTGCTGGTGACCGTGTGGAGCCTGGGCTCGCTCGTGATGTCGCGCGTGCGTCGCGGCCTGGTGGCCGCCGGCCCGTACCGGCCGGTGCCCACAGACGACGAGCGCCTCGCCCGGCGGGGCCGTCGCCCCATGTCGTCGCTGAGAAGGCGCACCTGATGGGCGGGTGGCGCATGCTGTCGGTGGTGGTGCCGGTGTTCGACGAGCGCGACTCGCTCGCCGAGCTCGCGGCTGAGCTGCTGCCGGTGATGGATCGCATCGGCGCGCCGTACGAGGTGATCTTCGTGGACGACGGCTCGCGCGACGGTGGCGACGTGGTGCTGGCCGACCTCGCCCGCGCCCACGAGCCCATCCGCGTGGTGCGCCTGCGCAGCAACTTCGGCAAGGGCGCGGCGCTCACCGCCGGGTTCCGCGAGGCCCGCGGCGACGTGGTGATCACCCTCGATGCCGACCTGCAGGACGACGCCGCGGAGATCCCGCGCCTGCTCGCCGCCCTGGAGGAGGGCGCCGACCTGGTGTCGGGGTGGAAGCAGAAGCGCAACGACCCCTGGAACAAGACCATGCCGTCGCGCGTGTTCAACAGCGTGGCGCGCAAGGCCAGCGGCGTGGAGCTGCATGACCTCAACTGCGGGTTCAAGGCGTACCGCATCGACGTGGTGCGGGCGCTGGCGATTCCCGGCGAGATGTACCGGTTCATCCCGGTGATCGCGGCGTCCGAGGGGTTCCGGGTGGCCGAGGTGCCCGTGAACCACCGCGCCCGGCGCCACGGGTCATCGAAGTACGGCTTCGAGCGCTACCTGCGCGGCCTGCTCGACCTCATCACCATCTCGTTCGTGGGCCGGTATCGCCACCGGCCCATGCACTTCTTCGGCGGCCTCGGGTTGCTGCTCTTCCTCGCGGGCGTGGTCATCTCGATCTACCTCACCATCGTGAAGATCCTCGGCGAGGCCATCGGCGGCCGGCCGCTGCTCATCCTCGGCGTGCTGCTCATCGTGGTGGGCATCCAGTTGTTCACCATCGGGCTCGTGAGCGAGCTCATCCAGCGCGGTCGATTGCGGTCGGAGGAGGACGAGGCGGCCTCGCGCATCGAGCGCGTCATCGAGGGGTGAGCCGCCCGCTTCACGTGGAGTGGGTGGGAACCTACGAGCGGGGGTATCCGCGTACCCGGGTGCTGGTGGAGGGCCTGCGCGCCCACGGCGTGCGCGTGAGCGAGCACCATCGTCCGGTGTGGGAGCGCACGCGGCACAAGGCCGGCGGGTTCTTGTCGGCGGGCAGCCTCGCGGCGTCCGGGGCGTCGTGGGCCGGGGCCTGGGCGGGCCTGGTGGCAACGGAGCCGCGCACCCCCGGGCCCGTGGACGCCGTGGTGGCGGGCTATCCGGCGCAGCCCGACGTGGTGCCGGCGTGGCTGGTGGCCCGCGCGCGCCGCGCCCCGCTGGTGGTGGACATGATGGTGTCCCTGGCCGACACCCTGGGCGACGACCGGGGACGCACCGGCGCGGTGGCCACCCGGGCGCTCGCGGCGGCCGATCGCACCGCGCTGGCGCTGGCGGACATCGTGCTGGTGGACACCGCCGCGGGCGGCGACTTCCTGGTGCGGCGCTTCGGCGTGAGCCCGGCGCGCATCGTGGTGGCTCCGGTGGGGGCCGAGCCCGACGCCTTCCCACCCAGCCCCGTGCCCCGCGAGGCGTGCCATGCCCTCTGGTACGGGAAGCTCTCCCCCATGCACGGGCTCGACGTCATCCTGGGCGCCGCGCGCATTCCCGGCACCCCCCCGATACGGCTGGTGGGCGAGGGGCAGCTGGACGGCTGGCTCGCCGATGAGATGGAGCGCGACCCCCCGGCGGCGCTGGAGCACGTGCCGTGGGTGCCGTATGAGCGCCTGCGCGACGAGGTGGCCGCCAGCGGGGTGGTGCTGGGCATCTTCGGGCGCAGCGACAAGGCGTCGCGGGTGGTGCCCAACAAGGTGTTCCAGGCCATGGCTGCCGGGCGTCCGGTGATCACCGCCGACACGCCCGGCATCCGCGAGGTGCTCACCCATGGGCACGACGCCGTGCTGGTACCCGCGGGCGAGCCCGCCGCACTGGCCGCGGCGCTCATATCGCTGGCCGCCGACCCCGATGCGCGCGTGCGACTGGGCGCCGCGGCACGCGACACCTACGAGCGCACGGGCACCCCGCATCGCGCGGCGGCACCGCTGGTGCGGGCGCTCGAGGCGCGTAGGGCCGCGCGCGACGCGCGGCAGCGCGGTGGCATGCGGCGGCGCCGCGCATCGCGAGCGGCGCGGGGTGAGCCGTGAGCAGTCGCCGGGCGTGGGTGAGGTGGGGCGGCCTGGTGGCCGGCCTGGTGATCATCGCCGCCCTGGCGTGGACCGTGGTGGATGCCTGGGGCGTGGTCACCGCATTCGACTGGCAGCCGTCGGCGGGCTGGCTGGTGCTCGCGGTGGTGCTGGCGCTGGCCTCGCTCGCGCTGTCGGCCCTGGCATACGAGGCCATCCTCGGTGGCCTGCATCGTCCCGCCCCGCCGGTGCTGGCCACGGTGTCGGCATGGGCCAGGTCGCTGCTCGGCCGGTACGTGCCGGGCAACGTGCTGATGGTGGTGGGACGCGCCGTGATGGCCGAGGCCCACGGCGTGCCGAAGCGCGTGACGGTGGCCGCCACCACGTACGAGCAGGTGATCGCCCTCGTGGCGGCGTCGCTGCTGGCGGTGGTGGCCCTGCTCGACATCGGGTCGGGCAGCGCGGTGGGCCCCGCCGCATGGCTGGTGCTGGCCGTGCCGCTCTCCGCGGCGTTGCTGCACCCGCGGGTGTTCGGGCCACTGTCGTCGTGGGCGCTTCGCAAGGTGCGGCGCGAGCCCCTCGCGGTGCTGCTGCCCTTCGGCCGCGTGGTGCTGATGATCGGCTGGTACCTGGTCACCTCGGCCCTGCTCGGGTTCGCCGTGTGGGCGTTCATGCGCGGCATCGGGGGACCCGACGTGGGCGACCCGATCGGCGTGGCGTCGGGATTCCTTCTGGCCTTCGTGGTGTCGATGCTGGTGTTCATCGTGCCGTCGGGCCTGGGCGTGCGTGATGCCATCCTCGCGCTGGTGCTCTCGCGCCAGGTGCCCGGTGGCGTGGCCGTGGCCCTCAGCGTGAGCTCGCGGCTGTTCCTCATCGCGGTGGAGCTGGTGTTCGTGGCGCTGGCCGCGGCCGCCGGGCGTCGCAGGGGCGGCTCGTGAGCACCGCGCCGCAGCCGACGCCCTCGCGCCGCGCGCCCGCGGCGGGGACGCCGTCGGCCGGGTGGCGCGAGTGGCGGCTGGTGCGCGACCTGCCGCTCACGCTGGTGCTGCTGCTCGCCGCCATCTGGGCCGCGGTGTTCTCGTGGCTCTCGGTGGCCCGGCACGAGGCCTGGTGGACCGGTCGGTTCGACCTGGGCAACATGGTGCAGGCCATCTGGAACACCGCGCACGGCGACCTGCTCATGGCACCAATGCGGCGGGCGACCAGGTGTCGCGCCTGGGGTCGCATGTCGACCCGCTGCTGCTGGTGCTGGTGCCGTTCCAGTGGTTCAGCGATTCCGCGGTGCCCCTGCTCGTGGCGCAGTCGGTGGCCGTGGCGGCCGGAGCGATTCCGGCGTTCCTGCTGGGTCGGCGCTGGCTGGCTGACGACCGCCTCGCCGTGGCCGCCGCGGTTGCATGGCTGCTCTACGCGCCCCTGCAGTGGGCGGTGGTGACCGACCTGCACGCGGTCACCCTGGCCGCCCCGCTGATCATGCTGGCCATCTGGGCCGCCGAAGCGCGCCGCGACTGGGTGCTGGGCATCGCCGTGGGCCTGGCCCTGCTGGGCAAGGAGCAGGTGGGCCTCGCCCTGGCGATCCTCGGCATCTGGATCATCGTGCGCCAGCGGCGCTACATCGCGGGCGCGATCGTGTCGGTGGCATCCATCGCATGGTCGGCCATCTGCGTGCTGGTGATCATCCCGGCCATGGGCAGCGGCGTGCCGGAGCCCTTCGGCGAGCGCTTCGGGCGCTTTGGCGACACGCCATCCGAGGCCCTGGTGGGGGCGCTCACCAACCCCATCGACGTCATCACCACTGTCGGCGGGTGGTCACGCCTGTCGTACCTGCTCGCGCTGCTGCTGCCCCTGTTGCTGCTGCCGCTGTTCGCGCCGCTGCTGGCCGCCGCGGCCCTGCCCGACCTGCTGCTCAACATGCTGGCCGACTGGTGGCCCAACTACTCGATCGAGTTCCACTACGCGGCCGTGGTGAGCCCGTTCCTGGTGGCCGCCGCGATCCTCGGCCTCGCGGGCCTGCGCCGCCGGGCACGGCCCGAGTGGCTCGCGCGCATCCTGCGCCCGGCGGGTGGGGTGGCGATCGTCCTTGTGGGGGCCGGCCTGCTCGGCACGCTCATCACCGGCCCCGCGCCGTTCGGCGGGCCGTTCTCGCGTGCCACGCCGTCGCGCATCGACCAGTACCAGCCCATCCCGGCGCACGCGCAGGCCCTGGCGGAGGGGGCGGCGCTGATCCCCGGCGACGCCGCGGTGTCGGTGGGCAACAATGCGGGTGGTCACCTGTCGGCGCGCCGCCGGGTGATGGTGTTCCCCGTCATCCGCGACGCCGAGTGGGTCATGATCGATCGCACGCGCCCCAACATGCTCGACCGCCTCGACCCGCTGGGCTTCCGCCTGGCGCTTCAGGACCTGCAGGCGCGCAGGGACTTCCGCCTCGTCTACGACCGTGACGGCGTGATGGTGTTCCGGCGCGATGGGGGCGCCGCGCCGTGAGCGGCCGCTCCCGTGCGCTGGGCATCGCCATCGTGGCCTGCGGGGTGCTGCTGATGGCCCTGCCCGCCCTGCCGTGGTACGAGGCCTCGCTGCCCACGGGCAGCGCATCGCTCACCGGCTACGGGGCCGGTGGCGCGTCGTGGATCCTCCCGGTCATCGGCGTGGCCATGGTGGTGACGGGCGTGCTCGCGCTGTGGTGGTCCGTTCCGACCGGTACGCGTGGTGCCCGGGTGATCGGCGGCCTGACCATTCTCTGGGCCGTGCTCGGCGTGGCCTGGGCGGCGCTGGTGGCGCTGTCGCCGAGGGTGGAGGTGGTGGCCCAGCGGGCGGGCCTGCCGGATGCCGCCCTGGCGGGAGAGTGGTCGGTGAGCGTGATGCCCGCGGGCTGGGCGTGCCTGGCTGCCGCCGCGCTCGCGGGCATGGCGGGGATCCTGCTCATGACGCCCCGCGCGGGCGACGGCGCCCACGACGAGGGTGAGGCGCGTCAGCCGGCCGGCTCCCCCTAGGGGGTGACCGGCGGCGGAGAGGGAGCCGGTGCCGTGGTGGGCGGCGCCGGCGTCGGCTCGGGCGCAGGCGCAGGTGCAGGTGCAGGTGCAGGGGCAGGCGCGGGCGCCGGTGCCGGAGCCGGGGCGGGCGTGACCGTGGTCGGACCCGTGGTGGGCGCGGGCCTCGGCACGTTGGTGGTGGTGCCCGGCTTGGTGTCGGTCTTGGTGGTCTTCGTGGTCTTGGCCGTGCTGGTGCTCTTGGCCGAGCTGACCATGTACGAGCCCGCCGACTCGGTGAAGTCGGACGAGAACGCCGACCACTCCACGGGGTTCTTGGGCAGCGGGAACTCCAGGCCGTCGTCGCCCTTGGCGGCGATCTGCATGAAGTCGCCCCAGATCTGCGCCGGGAAGGTGCCGCCCGCCACCGTGATGCCGTGCACGCTGGTCATCGACCGGCGCACGCCGTCG
>JBJTJN010000006.1:0-5996 GCA_046095485.1 Actinomycetota bacterium | reverse complement strand
AACGAGGGGCAGATCGCCGAGATGAAGACCGGTGAGGGAAAGACCCTCACGGCCACCGCGGCCGTGGCGCTCAACGCGCTCACCGGCAAGGGCGTGCACCTGGTCACGGTGAACGACTACCTGGCATCGCGCGACGCCCAGTGGATGGGGCCCGTGTACGAGGCCCTCGGCCTGAGCGTGGGCGTGATCCAGGCGATGATGCCCGAGGACCAGCGGCGCCAGGCCTACGCGGCCGACATCACCTACGGCACCAACTCCGAGTTCGGGTTCGACTACCTGCGCGACAACATGGCCGTGCGGCTCGACGACTGCGTGCAGCGCGGGCACGAGTTCTGCATCGTCGACGAGGTCGACTCCATCCTCATCGACGAGGCCCGCACCCCGCTGATCATCTCGGGCGTGCCCGAGGCCGCCGCCGACACCTACTACCGCTTCGCGCGCATCGTTCCCACGCTGCGCAAGGGCGACGACTACGAGGTGGACGAGAAGCACCGCACCGTGGCGCCGCTCGAGAGCGGGGTCGAGAAGGTGGAGCGCGCGCTCGGCATCGACCACCTCTACCTCGACATCCACGGGCAGCTGGTGAACCACTTCATCCAGGCGCTCAAGGCCGAGTCGCTCTTCCGCAAGGACAAGGAGTACATCATCCGCGACGGCGAGGTGCTCATCGTGGATGAGTTCACCGGCCGCGTGCTCGAGGGCCGCCGGTACTCGGAGGGCCTGCACCAGGCCATCGAGGCCAAGGAGGGCCTGAAGATCCGCGAGGAAAACCAGACCCTCGCCACCATCACCCTGCAGAACTACTTCCGCATGTACGAGAAGCTCTCGGGCATGACCGGCACGGCGTCCACCGAGGCCAACGAGTTCAACAAGATCTACGAGACCGAGGTCGTGAGCGTGCCCACGCACCGGCCGATGGTCAGGGACGACCAGAACGACCTGATCTTCAAGACCAAGGACGCCAAGTTCAACGCGGTCGTGAACGACATCAAGGACGCCCACGACCGCGGGCAGCCCGTGCTGGTGGGCACCATCAGCGTGGAGGTGTCCGAGATGCTCTCCGGCATGCTCGAGCGCCGCGGCGTGCCGCACACCGTGCTCAACGCCAAGCAGCACGAGAAGGAGGCCGAGATCATCGCGCGCGCCGGCGAGCGCGGATCGGTGACCATCGCCACCAACATGGCCGGCCGTGGCGTGGACATCAAGCTGGGCGAGGGCGTGGCCGATCTGGGCGGCCTGTTCGTGCTGGGCACCGAGCGCCACGAGAGCCGGCGCATCGACAACCAGCTGCGCGGGCGATCCGGGCGCCAGGGCGACCCGGGCCTCACGAAGTTCTTCCTCTCGGCCGAGGACGACCTCATCCGCATCTTCTCGGGCGATCGCATGTACAAGATCCTCGACCGGCTGGGGCCGGGCGACGACCTCCCGCTCGACTCCAAGATGCTCACCAAGACGGTCGAGGGCGCGCAGAAGAAGGTGGAGGAATACAACTTCAACATCCGCAAGCGGGTGCTGGAGTACGACGACGTGCTCAATAAGCAGCGCGAGGTGGTGTACGCCGAGCGCCGCCAGGTGCTGGAGGGCGCCGACCTCTCCGAGCAGGCCCGCGACTGGATCGCCGAGGTGCTCGTGGAGACCGTCGACCGCTATGAGGAGGACGACGCCGCGGTGGCCGACTGGGACCTCGACGGCATGTTCGCCGAGATCGGCCAGCTCTACCCGATGTCGTTCGGGGTGGACGATGTGCGCCACGACGGCCTCACGCGCGACGAGCTGCACGACCCCTTCGAGGACGACGCCATGGATGCCTACGACCGGCGCGAGGCCGAGCTCGGCGGCGAGATGGTGCGCGACCTCGAGCGCTGGGTACTGCTGCAGCTCATCGACGTCGACTGGCGCGAGCACCTGCTCAACATGGACTACCTGCGCGAGGGCATCCACCTGCGCGCGCTCGGGCAGAAGGACCCCCTCAGCGAGTACCGCCTCGAGGGCCACCAGATGTTCGACGAGATGATGGAGAACGTCACCCGCGAGTTCGTGCGGTACATGTTCCACGTGGAGCTCGAGGCCCCGCCGGAGCCCGTGGAGGCCGCGCCGGTGGACGGCATCACCTACACCGCGCAGGACGACCCGGTGCAGGGATTCGCCGGCCTCGAGGAGGGCGTGATCGAGTCGCCCGACGAGGTGGCGTTCGAGGCCACGGAGCCCGCGCACTTCGAGGAGGAGTCCGCCGTGCAGGCGCCGCTCCCCGGCGTGGTGGAGACCGTGGTGATCGACGAGGAGGACCGCATCGGGCGCAACGACCCCTGCCCGTGCGGATCGGGCAAGAAGTACAAGAAGTGCTGCGGCGCCGCGTAGGCCCGGGGCGCCCATGAGCACCGATCCCGACGCACTGGCCCAGCAGGCGGGCCGCCTGGCCGAGCGCGTGCAGCTGCTGGGCGACTACCTCGACCCCGAGGCCATCGAGGCGCGCGTGGGCGCGCTGGAGCAGCTCATGGGCGAGGGCGACTTCTGGGATGACCAGGAGCGCGCGGCCAGGGTGTCGGCCGAGCACGCGCGGCAGGCGCAGCGCCTGGCCGAGTACCGCTCGCTCTCGGAGGATGTCTCCGACCTGGGCGAGCTCGCTGCCATGGCCCGCGAGGAGGAGCGCGCGGGATCGCTCACCGAGGAGTTCACCCAGGAGATCACCGACGGCCTGTCCCGCGCCGAGGACCGCCTGTTCGTGCTGGAGGAGTCGCGGCTGTTCGGCGGCGAGCACGACGCCGGGGATGCGGTGGTCACCATCCAGTCGGGCGAGGGCGGCACCGATGCCCAGGACTGGGCCGAGATGCTTCTGCGCATGTACCTGCGCTGGGCCGAGGACCGCGGTTTCACCGCCACGGTGCAGGACCGCCAGGACGGCCAGGAGGCCGGCATCAAGAGCGCCACGTTCACGCTCGAGGGCACCAATGCCTACGGGCTCATGAGCGCCGAGCGCGGCGTGCACCGCCTGGTGCGCCTGTCGCCCTTCGATTCGGCCAACCGGCGGCAGACGTCGTTCGCCGCCGTGCAGGTGGCCCCGCTGGTCACCGACGAGGCCAGCGTGGAGATCGAGGACAAGGACATCCGCGTCGATACGTATCGCGCAAGCGGCGCGGGTGGCCAGCACGTGAACAAGACCGACTCCGCCGTGCGCATCACGCACCTTCCCAGCGGCGTGGTGGTGCAGTGCCAGAACGAGCGCTCGCAGACCCAGAACCGCGCCACGGCCATGAACATGCTGCGCTCGCGCCTGGTGGAGCTGGAGATCCAGCGCCGCGAGGAGGAGGCCGCCCGCGAGCGCGGTGAGAGCATGACCATCGGGTTCGGCAGCCAGATCCGCTCGTACGTGATCCACCCCTACTCGATGGTGAAGGACCTGCGCACGGGCCACGAGACCGGCAACACCCAGGCGGTGTTCGACGGCGCGCTCGACCCCTTCATGCGCGCCGAGCTCGAGCGGCGGGCCAAGGGGCTGGCCGTGGTGGGGGAGGAGTAATCATGCGGGCACTGGTGGTGGTGGGCTCGCGCCACGGCGGCACCATGGAGATGGGCGAGTGGGTGGCCGAGGGGCTGCGCGCGGGCGGCGTGGACGCCGCCCTTCGCGACGCCGAGGATGCCCCCGGCCCCGAGGGCTACGACCTCGCCGTGGTGGGCGGCGCCGTGTACGCCGCCCGGTGGGTGGAGAACGTGCGCGAGTGGACCCGCGCCCACTCAGGCGCCCTCAAGGCCATGCCCTGCTGGATATTCTCGAGCGGCCCGGTGAGCGGTCCGCCGTTCCCCACCGACGAGGAGTCGGTGCAGTACGGCCGCCTGATGGAGTGGACCGACGCCCGTGAGCACCGGTGCTTCCCGGGCCGCATCGACACCCCCAACCTGCGCCCCCGCGAGCGCGCCATGTGCATCACGCTGCGCGTGAAGGAGTGCGACTACCGCCCGAAGGACGACATCACCGCATGGGCACAGGGGATCGCCGCGAAATGCGCGGGGGCGTGACCCCGGTGTCAGGCACTTAACCGAACGCTCCACGCCGGCCGCTGATTCAGCGACCGCCTTCGGTTAAGTGCCTGACACCGGGGTGGTTCCCCCGGACCGCGCGCAGCCGAGCGTACGGCCGGCTCGTATACCTGTAAGGGCGATTGCACGTCCTCGGGTCCCGCGGCAGGGGCGCCCGCCACGGCGGCGAAACCCCACCCGGTAACGAGAGACCGACCCCTATCGGGAGTTTCCACATGAGCGACGGCCAGGACACGGGCCGCCCGGAGTTCACGCTGGTGCAGGTGGCCGACACGCCATCGTCCGAGGAGGACCTGGCGCCGATGTTCACGGCGCCCGTCACCGACGGCAAGCGCCACAGGAACGACATCTTCCGCCCGGGCCCCGGCCCGATGGTGGAGTTCCGCGGGGTCACCAAGACCTACGACGGCGGGGCGCGCGGCCTGGACGGCGTGTCGCTGCGCATCGGCACCGGCGAGTTCGTGTTCCTCGTCGGCCCGTCCGGTTCGGGCAAGTCCACCTTCATCCGCCTGATCATCCGCGAGCTTCGTGCCACCACGGGCGAGGTCATCGTGGGCGGTCGCGACCTCTCCACCCTGCGCCGCGGCAAGGTGCCCTACCTGCGCCGAGCCATCGGGTGCGTGTTCCAGGACTTCCGCCTGCTGCCCGACCGCACCGCGGCCGAGAACGTGGCCTACGCCCTGCAGGTGACCGGCCACAGCCAGAAGGACGTGCGCCGCCGCGTGCCGGAGATCCTCTCGCTGGTGGGCCTGGACGGGAAGTCCGACCGCCTGCCGCGCGAGCTGTCGGGCGGCGAGCAGCAGCGCGTGTCCATCGCGCGCGCGCTCGTGAACCACCCGCGCCTGCTGATCGCCGACGAGCCCACCGGAAACCTCGACCCCGAGACCTCGCTGGGCATCATGGACCTGCTGCTGCGCATCAACCGCACCGGCACCACCGTGCTCGTGGCCACCCACGACCAGCACACCGTCGACCGCATGCAGATGCGCGTGATCGCCCTGGACGAGGGCCGCGTGGTGCGTGACGAGGAGTCCGCCGGCTACCACGACGAGACCGGGGAGGTCCTGGCATGAGGCTCGGAATGTTCTTCCGCGAGGCGCTTCGCAGCATCCGCGCCAACGCCGCCATCTCGGTGGCCGCCACGGTCACGGCGCTCATCGCCGTGTTCATCCTGGGCGCCTTCATCCCGTCGTTCATGTACGTGCGATCGGCCGTGGACGCCCAGAAGGCCAAGGTCGACGTTGACGTCTACATCGCCGACACCGCCACCGTGCCGCAGGTGAATGCCCTGCGCGAGAAGCTCGACGGCCTGCGCACCGACGGCACCGTGGCCGCCGTCACCTACGTGTCGAAGGACGACGCCCTGCGCGTGATGAAGGAGCGCCTGCGCGACCCGTCCGTGCTGGATGAGCTGCCCAGCAACCCGCTGCCGGCGAAGTTCAACGTGAAGCCCACCGAGGCCGAGAATGCCGACGTGATCGTGGCCGCGGTGAAGGACGACCCCGCGCTCGACCCGACCGAGGGCATCGTGTACCCCGAGACCACCGCCGACAGGCTGCTCACCGCGGCCAAGTTCGTGCAATGGGCGGGATTCGTGCTCATCGGCATCCTGCTGCTGGCCGCCGTGCTGCTGATCGGCAACACCATCAGGCTCTCCATCTTCGCCCGACGGCGTGAGGTGGAGGTGATGCGGCTCGTGGGCGCCACGAACTGGTTCATCCGCTGGCCGTTCATGATCGAGGGAGTGATCTGCGGCCTCGTGGGTGCCGTGGTGGCCGTGGCCATGCTGTGGGGCATCAAGGTGGGCGTCGTCGACGCCTGGGCCTCGGGCGCCGACAGCGCGCTCACCAAGACCGGCTCGGCCGCGGGCACCATCGCGTTCCCGCTCCTCACCCTGGTGCTGGTGGGCGCCGGCGCCCTGCTGGGCGCGGTGGGCAGCGGAGTCACGCTGCGGCGCTTCC
>JBJTJN010000005.1:0-11323 GCA_046095485.1 Actinomycetota bacterium | reverse complement strand
TGAGCCGATTCCCGGCGACATCGTGGCCTCGGCCTTCTACCTGCTGGCGCGTTGGGACGAGTACCGCGTGGCCGACCGCGACCGCTTCGGGCGCCTGCCGTTCTCCCGCAGCGCGTTCACCGCCATCGAGGGACTCGACATCGAGGACCCGGCGGTGGAGGGCTACCTGGCCGCCCTCCGGATGGTGCTCGGCATGCCGGCGCCGGACTCCTGGACCGTCTACCTCACCCACGACATCGACCGCATCCGCAGGCGCACGCCGCGCGGCATCGCGCGATCGGTGAAGCGCCGTCGCCACCACGCCGTGCGCGACCTGGCGGGGCACGACCCCTGGGACAACGTGCCGGATCTCCTCGAGACCACCTGGCGGCGCGGCCTGCGCTCCACGGTGTTCCTCATCGGCCGCAACCAGCACCGCCTCGACGGCACCCCGCGGCGCACCTACGAGCGCGAGCGCCGCAACCTGGCGGCCGCCGTGCATGCGGCCGGATCCGAGGTGGCGCTGCACGGGGCATTCGCATCGTCCGAGTCGCTCGAGGCGCTGGAGGACGAGCTCGCGGTGCTGCGGGGCGAGGCCGGGCCCGTGCAGGGCGTGCGCTTCCACTACCTGCGCTTCCGCTACCACGACACGCCCCTGCGCGTGGAGCAGGCCGGGCTGCGCTACGACGCCAGCCTGGGCTTCAGCGAGCGCCCGGGCTTCGCGGCCGGCTACGCGCGGCCCTTCCGGCCCTGGATCGTGGGCGAGGAGCGCCCGGCGCGCATCACCCTGGTGCCGCTCGCCGTGATGGACACCACCCTGCACTCGCACCTGGGCCTCTCGGCCGACCAGGCCCGCGACCGGGCGCTCGCGGTGCTCGACGTCGTGCAGCGCGTCGGTGGTGCCGCGGCCCTGCTGTGGCACAACACCTACCTGGCCGACGAGCGCGCACCCGGCTACGACCGGCTGTGGGAGCAGCTGCTCGACGACCTTCAGGATCGCGGCGCATCGCTCGGCCCCATCGCGCCGCCCGAGGCCCCGGGGGGCGCCCGCCTGGACGGCCGGCGCATCGTGCACCTCACCACGGTGCACCGCCCCCGCGACGTGCGCATCTTCCACAAGGAGGCCCGCGCCCTCGCCGCGGCCGGCGCCTGCTCGTCGGTGCTGGGGCTCGAGCACCCGGTGCCCCGATCGCGCCGTGCTGCCGCCGGGTGGGAGCTCGCGCGCCGGGCCAGCGCGCTGGGTGCCGACGCCTACCACGTGCACGACCCCGAGCTGCTGCCCCAGGCGCTGTGGCTGCAGCGCACCACGGGGCGCCCGGTGATCTACGACGCCCACGAGTACCTGGGCGAGACCGCCCGCACCAAGCGGTGGATCCCCGGCCCGCTGCGTCGCCCCGTGGCCGCCATCGCGGCGGGTGCCGAGAAGGCCGCGGGCAGGCGCCTCGGGGGAGTGGTGACGGCCAACGAGGACCTCGCGGCGCGCTTCGCTGCGGCGGGCTGCCGTTCGGTGAGCGTGGCCAACAGCCCGTTCGCGTCGGAGTTCACCGAGGCCGGCGCGCCCGAGGGCGGCATCGTGCTCTACGTGGGCGGGCTCGGGCCGCTGCGCGGGCTGCCGCTGATGCTCGAGGCCTTCCCCCAGGTGGACGTGCCCGGCGCGCGCCTGCTGCTGGCGGGCCCCGGAGACCCGGGTGAGCTTCCGGATGGCGTGGAGCACCTGGGCGTGGTGGACCACTCCGAGGTGCCCGGGCTGCTCGAGCGCGCATCGGTGGCGTGGATCCCCCTGCGCCGGCACGGCAACTACGACCGCGCCGTGCCCACCAAGCTCGTGGAGGCCATGGCCATGGGGCGCCCGGTGGTGGCCAGCGACCTTCCGCGCATGGCCGCCATCGTCAGGTCCACCGGCTGCGGCGTCGTGGTGCCGCACGACGACCCCGCGGCCCACGCGGCGGCCATCCGCGATCTGCTCGAGCACCCCGAGAGCGCGCGCAAGATGGGCGAGGCCGGACGGCGGGCGTTCCTCGAGGGGCTCACCTTCGAGCGCGAGGCCCGTGCGCTCACGTCGTTCTACGCCGAGGTGCTCGCCTAGTGGCGCGCGTGCTCTACGTGTCGCAGTACTTCGTGAGCGGCGACCAGCCCGGCGGGGTACGCCACTGGCAGCACTGCCGGGCGCTCGCGCGCGCCGGGCACGAGGTCACGGTGGTCACCTCGTACGTGCAGCACAAGGAGAGGACGATCCCCGAGCAGTACCGCGGCCGGCGCATCGTGCGCACAGAGGAGGACGGCCTCGACGTGGTGCGCACCTACTCCACGCCGGGCTATGGGCGCGACCTTCGCTCGCGCCTTTCGAACTACGGCACCTTCGCCCTGTGGTCGCTCATCGCCGAGCTGCGCCTGCCGCGTCCCGACGTGGTGGTGGCGTCCTCGCCGTCGCTGCCCGCCGCCGCGGCCGCAGCCGGGGTCGCGAAGGGGCGGCGCTCGAGGTTCCTGCTCGAGGTGCGTGACCTCTGGCCCGACTCCGCCGTGGCCATGGGGCTGGTCACCAACCCGCGCGTCATCGGCGCCGCGCGGCGCATGGAGCACTACTGCTACCGGCGCGCCGACCGCATCGTGGCCCTCACCGAGGGCATCCGCGAGGGCGTGGTGGCGTCGGGCGTGGTGCCCGCGGGCCGGGTGAGCCTCATCACCAACGGCGTGGACCTCGACGTGGTGCCCGACCCGGCCGAGCCCGCCCACCTGCCCGTGGCCGATGACTCCTTCGTCGCGATGTTCGTGGGCGCCCACGGCACCTACTCATCGCTCGAGACCGTGCTGGCGGCGGCCGACCTGCTGCGCGACGACCCGCGCATACAGGTGGTGCTGGTGGGCGGCGGCGACAGGAAGCCCGCGCTCATGGAACAGGCCGCCGCGCTCGACCTGCCCAACGTGACCTTCGTCGACCCGGTGCCCAAGCGCCAGGTGCCCGCCTACCTGGCGCGTGCCGACCTCTGCCTGCTGCCGTACCAGGACCGGGATCTCTTCGCGGGGGCCCTTCCCAACAAGGTGTTCGACTACCTCGGGGCGTCGCGACCCATCCTCGCGGCGGCTCCCGTGGGCGAGCTCACGCGCCTGGTGGACCACGCCGCATGCGGGTGGAACGTGCCGCCGGAGGACCCCTCGGCGATGGCCGACGCCATCCGCCGGGCGGCGGCCGACCCGGCCTCGGCCCGGGCACGCGGCGAGGCCGGTCGCGCCTACGCCCTCGAGCACTACGACCGCGCCGCGCTGGCCGCGCGCTTCGTGGCGCTGGTGGACGACCTGTCGGCGGGCGCCAGGTGACGCCGGGCGCCACCCCGCTCCGCTACCGTGGGGCGGACGTGCAGGACACCGTGCCCCACACCGAGGCCGGCGCACCACCGCGAACGCAGCCGGTGGGCGGCGCCGCCAAGCGTGCCTTCGACCTCGCCGTGGCGATCCCCGCCACCATCGCGCTGGCACCCGTGATGGCCGGGCTGGCCGCATGGGTGCGCATCGATTCGCCCGGGCCCGCGGTGTTCCGCCAGCGGCGCGCCGGCGCATTCGGTCGCCCGTTCACGTGCCTGAAGTTCCGCTCGATGGTGGACGGCGCCGAGCGCACGGGCGCCGGGCTCAAGGTGACCGAGGACGACGACCGCATCACCCGCGCCGGGCGCGTGCTGCGCCGCCTCTCGCTCGACGAACTGCCGCAGCTCATCAACGTGATCCGCGGCGACATGAGCATCGTCGGCCCGCGTCCCACCGTGCCGTCGCAGATCGCCCACTACGACGCCGTGCAGCGCCGGCGCCTGATGGCCCGCCCCGGCATGACCGGCCTGGCGCAGGTGCGCGGCCGGGCGAGCATCCCATGGTCGGAGCGCATCGCGCTCGACGTGCAGTACGTGGACACCTGGTCGATGGCCCTCGACCTGCGCATCATCGCCGACACCGTGCGCGTGGTGCTGCGCGGCGAGGGCCAGTACCGCGGCGAGCAGGGCGGGTTCGACCTGGCGGGGCCGGCCGGTGACTGACCACCCATCGGTGCTGCTCACCTGCGCGGGCCAGCGCGTGGACATCGTCCGCGCGTTCCGCGACGCCCTGGCGCGCCGCGGCGAGGGCGGCCAGGTGATCGTGAGCGACCTCGACCCGCTCTCGCCGTCGCTGGTGTCCGCCGACGTGGTGGTGCAGCTGCCCGCGGTGGACGACCCCGGCCGTAGCCGACGCGGTGGCCGCGCACGGCGTGGGCGCCGTGCTGCCGCTCACCGACCTCGACCCGGTCATCCTCGCGCAGGCCGCGCCCCTCGTGCGCGACGCCGGCGGGCAGGTCTTCCTGCCTTCAGCCGAGGTGGCGGCCGCCTGCCAGGACAAGTGGCTGTGCCACGAGGCCCTCGAGGGCGCCGGCCTGCCCTCGCCCCCCACCTGGCCCGTGGACGGCGCCGACCGCGACGCCCTTCCCTACCCGATGATGATCAAGCCGCGCATCGGCTTCGCCGGCCGGTGGATCCACCGGTGCGACGACCGCGACGAGCTCGACTTCTTCCTCTCGCGCACCCCCGTGGCCAGCGTGCTGCAGCAGGCACTGCCGGGCGAGGAGTTCAGCATCGACTGCCTGGCGTCGCTCGACGCCCGCGCCATCGGGGCGATCCCCCGGGCGATGTACCAGAGCAAGGGCGGCGAGCAGATCAAGGGCGAGACCCTCGACGACCCGCAGTTGGTCGACCTCGCGGCGGCGGTGATCGAGGGAATCGGCCTCGTGGGCCCCTGCACTATCCAGTGCTTCCGCGCCGACGGGCGCATCCTCGGCGTCACCGACATCAACACGCGCTTCGGCGGGGGCTTCCCCCTGCCGCTGGCGGCGGGCGGCGACTACCCGTTCCTCATCCTCGCGATGGCCGCCGGGGAGGACGTCGCGCCCCAACTCGGAACTCACAGGGCGGGCGTCGTGATGACACGCTTCCTGTCGGAGCACATCCTCGTGCGCGACGGGGACGGGCTCACGGCGATGGATGGCCACGAAGAGGCGGTGAGCGGTGGCATCTGAGCGCGACATCACCCTGTCAGACGTCTGGCGCGCCATCTGGCGCGGCAAGTGGATCGTGGTGGGCACCACCGTGCTGGCCGCGCTCATCGCGTTCGCCTTCACCTTCACGTCCGACACCACCTACACGGCGTCGTCGAAGGTGTACCTGGGCCAGGCCACCACGATGATGGGCAACCTGGCCTCCACGCCCGGCACCAACCCGCTCACGGCCGCCACCATGCTGCAGGGCGACGCCGTGGTGGGCGCGGTGGCGAAGCAGACGGGCCTCACGCCGTCCAACGTTCGCGCGCGCACCGACATCGCCGTGCCGCGCGCACCGGGCACGGTCACCACCAACCAGCCGGCCATCGCCACCATCACGGCCACCATGGCCGACCGCGACGCGGCGATCCGCCTGGCCAACGCCTACGCCGAGGCCGCGCTGGCCGGCGCCAGCGGCGGGTACGAGGCCGTCAGCACCACGCTGCAGCGCCAGGTGCGCCAGCTGCGCGCCGAGGAGGTGCGCCTCGCGGCCGCTGCGCGCCGCCAGCCCGGCGCCGACCTGCTCACGCAGCTGAACGACGTGCGCGAGGTGCTCACCACCTCCGAGCTGCAACTGGCCCGCGTGCAGCAGATCGAGGCGCCGTCCATCGTCACGCTCGCCACCGGGGCGGCGTCGTCGGGCAGCACCACCAACCGCGTGCGCACCACGATCCTCGGCGCGGTCATCGGATTCCTCATCGGCATCGTCATCGCGCTGGCCACCAGCGGCGGCATCCGCCGCGAGCCCGGCGCCGCGTAGCCGGGCGGCGCCCGCGTGAGGCTCATCCCGCGCTCGCAGAGGGCCATCGCCTGGACCATCTCGGGCGTGTTCCTGGCCATCGCGCTCGTGCTCGTGGCATACACGGTGGTCACCGGCGGCCTCGACGACGGCGACCAGCTGGGCACCGCGGAGGGCTTCGAGCAGGCCCAGCGGCCCACCGGGGCACTCGGCACCAACCGCTGGCCCGAATACGGCTACGACGCCCAGCGCACCCGCGCCAACCCCGCCCTCGACCTGCCGCCGCCCTACCGCCAGGCGTGGAAGCAGGACCTCGGCTCGCTGCTGGAGTTCCCGCCGGTGGTGAACGACGGCCGCCTGTTCGTGGGCACCAACAAGCGTCGCGCCTACGCGCTCGACGTGGACACCGGCAAGATCCTGTGGTGGCGCAAGCTCACCGGGCGATCCGCGGCGTCGCCCGCCATCGCCGGCGACCTGGTGCTCTACACCACCATCAACGGCTACGTCGAGGCCATGCACCAGGACGACTCGCAGATCGCCTGGCGCCGCGACGTGGGCACCTCCACCGAGTCGTCGCCGCTCATCATCGGCGATCGCGCCTACGTGGGCACCCTCGGCGGGCTCGTGCTGTGCATGGACGTGCGCACGGGCAAGCTCATCTGGACCGCCCGGGCCACCGGCGAGGTGAAGTCGAGCCTCGCGCAGTCGGGCAGCCAGGTGATCGTTGGCGACTACGGCGGGCGCATAACCTCGTTCTCGGCGAAGACGGGCCGCATCCGCTGGCGCACCACGAGCCCCGGCCGCCTGCTCGCCGGCGCGGGCACCTTCTACGGCAACCCGGCCGTGGCCTACGGGCGCATCTACGCGAGCAACGTCAACCGGCGCATCATCTCGCTCAATTCCCGCGACGGATCCATCGCGTGGGTGCGCGTGGTGGGTGACTGGGCCTACTCGAGCCCTGCCGTGAACGACGAGACCGTGTACGTGGGCTCGTACGACAAGAAGCTCTACGCGCTCGACGCGGTCACCGGCGGCGTGCGGTGGACCTTCGAGGCCGGCGAGCGCATCGCCGGGTCGGCCACCGTGATCGGCGACCTCGTGTGGTTCTCCACCATCGCGCGCCGTCCGCGCGACGGCCGCACCTTCGCCCTCGACGCGCGCACCGGCGAGCGGGTGTTCACCTTCCCCGATGGGCGGTACACGCCGGCCACGGGCGTTGACGGCATGCTCCTGCTCACGGGCGTGAGAACGGTCTACGGGATGAAGCCGACGGGATGAGCATCCGGCAGGTCGCCCGCGCGGCCGCCGTCGTCGCGCTCTTCGGGATCCTCTCCCGGATCCTCGGGTTCGTGCGCGAGATCGTGCTTGCGGGCGTGTACGGCGCAACGGCCGACACCGACGCCCTGGTCAACGCCCTCTTCGTGGTGAACACCGTGGCGGCGGTGCTGCTCTACGTGCTCACCACGCTGATGATCCCCATCTTCCAGCAGGAGCGCGAGCAGCACGGGGCCGCCAGCGCGTGGAGCCTGCTCTGGGCCATAACGGGCTGGATCGGCATGGGGCTGGTGGTCATCACCGGCCTGGTGGCGATCTTCCCCGAGTTCTTCATCTGGTTCTTCGACATGGGGCCCGAGCGCGCGGCCATCGCCAGCGAGTTGCTGCGGGTGATGGCACCGGCGCTGATGCTGCAGGGCTTCTCGGCGATGTTCACGGCGATCCTGCAGGTGCACGGCCGCTTCGCCGGCCCGGCCGCGGTGGGCGTGGCGTTCAACGCGGGAATCCTCGTGGGCGTCATCCTCGGCGCGGGCACGCTGGGAATCACGGCGGCCGCCTGGGGCGTCACCCTCGGCGCCCTGCTGCAGGTGGCGCTGCAACTGCCGCAGTTCATCCGCGAGTCGAAGGCCGGCGGCGGCCTGCGCGTGGCCTTCTCGCACCCGCGCCTGGGGTCCGTCGCGGTGCTGGCCATTCCCGTGGCGGCGGCATCGGTGCTGCAGCAGGTGAACTCCTTCACCGACAAGCTGTTCGCCTCATCGCTCGAGGCCGGCCGCAACGCGGCGCTCTCATTCGCCAACGCCCTCGGGTCGGCCCCGCGCACCGTGCTGCTCTTTCCCCTGCTCACGCCACTGTTTCCCCTCATCGCCCGCTTCTTCGCCGAGTCGCGCAAGGACGAGGGCGTGGATGCCTTCCGCCGTGCGGCGGGAATCCTCGCGCTGGTGTCGATCCCCCTGTCGATCCTCATGTTCATCGGCGCCACCGAGATCGCCCAGGTGGCCTTCGGGCGCGGCAAGTGCGACACCGCCTGCGTGGGCGAGATCTCCGCGCCGCTGGCGTTCTACGGCATCGCCGTGTGGGGCAACTTCATCGGCTACCTGCTCAACCGCACGCTCTCGGCCGGCAACCACGCCCGCGAGATCATGGTGGCCACCATCTTCACGGTGGTGCTCACCATCGGGCTCGACCTGCTGTTCCTCGGCCCGCTCGAGCAGGCGGGCCTCGCGCTGGCGAGCGCCATCGCCGTGTACGTGAACACCGGCATCACCCTGTGGTTCCTGCGCCGGCGCACCCCGCAGCTCTCGCTTCGCGCGCTGGCCACGCAGCAGGGCCGCGTCCTGGCCGCGGGAATCGTGGCCGGCGCCGTGGCGCTCATCCCGGCGTTCCTCATGCCGGCGGACACCGGCACCTTCTGGGGCGCCTTCGCCTGGCTGGCGGTCGTATCCCTGGTCGGCGGCGCGGTGTTCGTGCTGCTGGCACGCCTGCTCGCGCCGCGTGAGTTCGCCGACGCGCGCACCTCGCTCCGCAACCTGTCGTTCTCGCGCCGCCGATGACGACCCGGGCGCCCGACCCCCTCGCCCGGCCCGACCCACTGGCGGGGCGCGTGGCGCGACGGGTGGGGCGCACCGCGCGGAAGGCCGGAGGCGCCGCGCGCGACGTGCGCCTGCTCACCGCGCTCGCGGTGGTGGGCCTCATGGCGCTGGGCACGGCCATCAGGTGGTGGGCCCTCGGGGGGCTGGAGTTCGCGCTGGGATCCGACGACGCCCGCTACGTGGCCGCGGCGCAGAACCTGGCCAACGGCTTCCTGCCCGACGGCGAGGCCGAGTGGTTCGGTGCCCGCGCGGCATTCCTGTGGCCGGTGGCCCTCATCTTCAAGGTGGCGGGTGCCGACGACTACCGCGCCGTGGCGTGGCCCCTCATCTGCTCGGTGCTGTGCATCCTCGCGACGTTCCTGGTGGCGCGCGAACTGGTGGGCCGGCGCCCCGCGCTCGTTGCCGCCGGCATCGTGGCCGTGGCACCCATCGAGGTGCTGTGGGCCACCCGCCTGCGCCCCGATGCCGTCATGCCCCTCTTCATCGCCCTCGCCGCCTGGGCCGCACTGCGCGCCTCCAGGCTCGCCATGGCGCGCGGCGCGCAGCCCGCCGACGACCGACGTCGTGGGCAGTCCGTCGCGCTGTGGCTGGGGGCGGCGGGGCTGGCGATGGGCGCGGCATGGTCGGCGCGCGAGACCGCTCTTGTGATGGTCCCCGTCATCGCGCTGGCCGCATGGCCTGCGCTGCGCGCCAGGTGGGTGCGCGCATGGGCGTTCGTGGCAGGCCTGGCGATCATCCCGCTGGCGCTGGTGATCGTGTTCACGTTCGATGGCCGGCCTCTCTGGCCGCTCACCGCCACCGCCGGTGCTGGGTCGTTCCGCTCGCCCGCAGACGGCTGGGGTGCCACCACGGCGTACATCAGCCAGTTGGTGAACGGGGCCGTCGATCCCCGCTCGCCGCTGTTCCTCGCGCTACCGCTGCTGCTCGTGGCCGCCGCGGTGGCGATCACGAAGCGCGTTCGCGCGACGATCCTGCCCGCAGCCTGGCTGGCGTGGGGGTTCCTCTACCTCGAGGTCGGCACCCTGCTGAGCGTGGACAAGCCGGTGAGGTTCCTCACCCTGCTCACCGTGCCGGCTGCGCTGCTCATCGCGATCGCGCTCGACGGCCGGCTCAGCCCGCTGATCATCCCGGCGGTGGCCGCGGCCACCGTGCTGTGCGTGCAACCGCGCATCGATGCCGGCAACCGGGGCACCAACGTGGTGCTGGCCTCCGCGGTGGCCGGCACCCTGCGCGACCTGCCCCCGGGCCCGGTGCTCGCCACCGACTACACGTGGTGGGCCAAGCTCAATGCCTACCTGGCGCGCGACCGCCTGGCGATACGCCGCGATATCGACCCGGCATTCCTCGACGACGCCGCGCGTGCCCGGGCACGGCAACTCGATCCGCTGCCCGACCCCGCCACCTACCGCGGCGGCTACGTGGTGACGGGGCCCGTGCGGCGCACCGCGGGGTGGCCATCGAACTGGGCCATCGCCGAGCGCGAGATCGCCCGCGTGGTGGCCACTGCCGACCTGCAGCCTGTCGCCCGGGTGGGCCGGGCCACCATCTGGAGGTGGGTGCCCTGAGCGGTCGCGTATCGTGCCGCCCGATGAGGGCTGCGGTCGTCATACCGGCGCGCGACGAGCAGGACGCCATCGGCGCCGTGGTGCACGGGGCATGCTCGGCCATGCCCGACGCGCGGGTGATCGTGGTGGACGACGCCTCGCGCGACCTCACCGGCGTGCGCGCCGAGCAGGCCGGTGCGCACGTGCTGCGCCTGCGCTCCCACGCCGGGTACGCCGGGGCGCTTCGCGCCGGCTACCGCGCGGCGCTCGAGGAGCCCCTCGACGTGATCCTGCAGATGGACGGCGACGGCCAGCATCGCGCCGGCGACCTCCCACGCTTGATGGCCGCCCTCGATGCGGGAGACCTGGTGCTCGGATCGCGGTTCATGGGCCCCTCGCCCGGCTATCGCATCCCGCCCCTGCGGCGCGTCGGGATGGCGGCGTGCCGCTGGATGGCGCGCGAGGTGGGCGGCCTCGGCCTCACCGATCCCACCTCGGGCCTGCGCGCGCTGCGTCCCTCGCTCGCCACGCGCCTTGCCGACGAGGGCTTCCCGTCGGGCCTGACCGAGACGAGCCTGCTGATTCACCTGCACAGAGCGGGTTTCCGCATCACGGAGATCCCCGTGCTCATGCGGGCATCCCGTGGCCGCTCGATGCACGCGGGCGTGGCAGGGGCCACGCACTTCGCGCGCATCTCGTGGGCCGTGCTGGGCCAGGCCACGGGCCGCGCCGATGATCCCGCGCGTGCCCCGGAACCGGCCCCCGCAGCCCGCACCTGACGCTCGGCGTCGTGCGGGAACGCCTTGTAAGGAGATTGTGTGCGATTCCCGCCATGAGCGGGCATTTCGCCGTGCATCGGTCATAGTCGGCCCGTGAGCAGGCGCTCCCTCCGCATCTCCGTCGCCGCAGCGGCGTCCGGCGCGATACTCATCGCGGCATCCGGTGCTGCCATCGCAGCACCCGGCGCACCCGGTCAGTCCCCGGGCACATCGGGCGGCGACCGGGCATCGCTCACCCAGAGCCCCGGGCGCGGCAACGGGGGTTCCGGGGGGAATGGTGGCAACGGGGGCGGCAGGCCCGTCACGCCGAATCCGATCGTCACGCTGCCCTCGGCCCCGGCCACGCCGGTCGCCGCCCGATGTGC
>JBJTJN010000004.1:0-6728 GCA_046095485.1 Actinomycetota bacterium | reverse complement strand
GCGCGCAGCAGGATCGCCACCTGGGCGGCCAGCACGTCGTTGTCGCCGAACGTGAGCTCGTCGGTGGCGGTGGTGTCGTTCTCGTTGATCACCGGCACGGCGCCCAGCGCCACCAGGCGCTCGAGCGTGTTGCGGGCGTTCAGGTACGACTCCCGGTGCTGCAGATCGGCCGAGGTGAGCAGCACCTGGCCCGGCACCACGCCGTGGCGCCCGAACTCGGTGATGTACCGCGAGAAGAGCTCCCCCTGCCCCACGGCCGATGCCGCCTGCAGGTCGGGCAGGGCCTCGGGGCGCGACGCGAACCCCAGCGTGCCGAGACCGCAGGCGATCGCCCCGCTCGACACCAGCACCGGGTGCATGCCGGCGGCGCGCAGGCCCGCGACCTCGGCGGCGCGGCGCGCGAGGACCTCCTCGCGCAGGCACCCCTGCTCGTCCACGAGCGTGGACGAGCCAAGCTTGATGACGATGACGTCGCTCATGACAGCCACCGGATGAGTTCGTCGCGCAGGCCCGCGATCCCCTCCCCCGTCTCGGCCGAGGTGGCGAAATCGGCTTGCGGCGGGGCCGGCGCGAGGTCGCACTTGGTGGCCACCACCACCTCGCGCGCCCCCTCCGGCATGTACGCGGCCACGCCCGCGCGCACGCGTGCAAGGCGCTCCGCCGGGTCCTCGGGGTCGGCGGCGTCGAGGCAGTGCAGCACCACCGACGCGCGCTCGAGCTGCCCCAGGGCGGCGCCCCGGCGCTCGGTGCCGTCGGCGGCGAGGCCCGGGAGGTCGGCCACCAGGTGGATCACCCCGGAGGCGTCCTCCAGCGGGCCGAGGGCCGGCTCGTTGGTGGTGTGCGGGTAGGGCGCCACGGTGGCATTGGCCCCGGTGATGGCGTTCAGCAGGGCCGTCTTGCCCGCGTTCGGCAGCCCGATGATGGCCACGGCCACCGGCAGGCGCATCTCGAGGGTGATCCAGGCCTCCTCGCCGTCCTCGCCCGGAATCGTGGTGCGCGGCGCCCGGTGGGTGGACGATCGGAACGCGCGATTGCCCACGCCCCCGGTGCCGCCGCGTGCCACCGGCACCGCGTCGCCCGGATTCATGAGCATGGCCACCTCGTGGCCGTCGCGCAGCACGCGCGTGCCCGGCGGCACGTGCACCTCGAGGTCGTCGCCGTTCTTCCCGTGGCGATTGCGGCCCTCGCCCGCGCCACCGACCGGCGCCGTGTGGTGCACGCGCGTACGGAACGGCGTGAGGTCGACCAGCTGGTCATCGGCCACGAGCAGCACGTCGCCGCCGCGCCCGCCGTTGCCCCCATCGGGGCCACCCCTCGGCGTGTGCGCCTCGCGGCGGAACGACAGGCAGCCGTGGCCGCCGCGTCCGCCCTGGACGTGGATCTTGACCCGGTCGGTGAAGGACACGGCGCGGGGCGTAGGCGCCCCGACCCGGCTCAGCCCGCCGGGGCCTCCACGGGATGCACCGACACGAACCGGCCCTTGTTGCCGTTGTGGAACTCCACGCGGCCCGAGACCGTGGCGAAGATCGTGTGATCGCGACCCAGGCCCGCGCCATTGCCCGGCTTGAACACCGTGCCGCGCTGGCGCACGATGATGGAGCCCGCGGGCACCACCTGGCCCGCGAACACCTTCACGCCGAGGCGCTTGGAGTTGGAGTCACGACCGTTGCGGCTGGAGCCGCCACCCTTCTTGTGAGCCATTCCTAGCCCCCGATCCCGGTGATGCGCACGCGCGAGAGGCGCGAGCGGTGGCCCATCTTGCGCTTGCTGTCCTTCTTGGCGCGGTAGGTGAACACGGTGATCTTGGGGCCGAGCACGTGCTCCTCGACCTCCGCGGTGACCGTGCCGCCGTCGCTGATGCCATCGGCGCCGCCCGTGGCGAGGACCTTCGGCGAGATGGTGTCGCCGGGCTCCGCGGCCACGCGGTCCACGACGATGCGCTCACCCTCGCGCACCCTGTATTGCTTGCCCCCGAGGGCGATGACGGCGTAATCAGCCACGTATCTCTCCACGTACGTCGATGCGCCCGGCTCCGGACGCGATCGGGGACAGTAGCGAAACCGCCCCCCACGCGCCATTGCCAGCGGTGCCCCTGGCTACTCGGCGGCGGCCTCCGCCGGCGCCTCGGCCGCGGCCTTCGAACGGCTGCGGGCACGGGTGCGTCCCGAGGCCGACGACTTCGCGGCGGCACCCGCCACCCGGGCCGATCCCGGCGCCATCGACCCATCGCGCTCGAGCACGAGGGACACGCCGAGGTCCTCCTCGATCTCCGACAGGGCGGCGTTGCCATCGGCCTGCAGGAAGTCGGCAACCTCCGGGTGCACGGCCACCGTCACCGGCGATTCGGGCGATGCCCCGATGAGCAGGCGGATCTGCCGCTCGGCATCGATCGCGTGCGTCTCGGCGCTCACCACGAAGCCCTGGCCCCCGCAGGTGGGGCAGGCGCGGGTCATGATCTCGCGCGCGCCGTCGCTGATGTTCTGCCGCGTCATCTGCACCAGCCCCAGCGGCGAGATCTCCACCACGAAGGTGCGACTGCGGTCGAGCGCCAGGGCGTCGCCCAGCGCCTTGGTCACCGCGCGCCGGTTCTTGGCGTCGTCCATGTCGATGAAATCGATGACGATGATGCCGCCGATGTCGCGCAGCCGCAGCTGGCGCACCACCTCCACCGCCGCCTCGAGGTTGGTACGCGTGATGGTGGCCTCGAGCTGCGTGTTGCCGCGGCCCACGTTCTTGCCCGAGTTGACGTCGATGACCGTCATGGCCTCGGTGTCGTCGATCACCAGCGAGCCGCCCGATGCCAGCGGCACGCGCCGGCTCAGCGTGGATCGGATCGCCGCCTCCACCCCATGGGCCTCGAGCAGGGGCTTGTCGCCCTCGTACAGGCGCACGCGGTCGGCGAGCTCGGGCGACGTGCGCCTGAGGAACCCGGTGATGCGCTCGTGCTGGCGCGGGTCGTCCACCAGCACCTCGTCCACGGTCTCGTTGAGGATGTCGCGGATGACCTTGAGCGACGAGTCGGCCTCGCTGTAGAGCAGGGCCGGGGTGTCCACCTTGTCGGCGCGCTCGCGGATGGCCTTCCACAGCAGGTTGAGCGACGCCAGGTCGCGCGCGAGCTCCTGCGCCGAGGCGCCCGCGGCGGCGGTGCGCACGATGATGCCCCCGCCGTCGGTGGGCAGGCGCTTGCAGATGTCGCGCAGGCGGTGGCGCTCGTCGTCGTCGAGCCTCTTGCTGATGCCGATGCCGTCGCCGAAGGGCACGTACACCAGGAACCGCCCGGCCAGCGACAGCTGCATCGTGAGCCGGGCGCCCTTGGTGCCCATGGGGTCCTTCACGGCCTGCACGATGATCTGATCGCCCTTCTTGAGGAGGTCGGCGATCAGCCGCTTGCGCTTGGGCACGCCCACGGCCACCACGTCGTCCACGTGCAGGAAGCCGTTCTTGCCGATGCCCACCTCGATGAAGGCGGCCTCCATGCCTGCGAGCACCGACTCCACGCGGCCCTTCCAGATGTGCCCCACCACGGAGGCCTTGCCACGACGTTCGATCTGCACCTCTGCCACGCGGCCGTCCTCCACGATGGCCACGCGCGTCTCGGCGCGATCCACGGAAACCAGGATCTGCTTGATCAGTCCTTCTCCTTGCGTCCCTTCCGGACGCGGGTGAGCAGCGACCTGAGCGCGCTTCGCGGATCAGCGGGGAGGTTGTCCTCCCCCATCTGATGCGAGATGCGCTCGGTCGCGGCGGCGAGGGCCACCGTCGCGCCCCAGGCGATGGCGCCACGCACGAGCCATCGCGGAGCGGGGACCACGCGTGACGCGCCACGGGCGACGGCAGCGATGACAAGGCCGCTGGCGACTGCCGCGGCGACTTCCGGGACACGGCGTGCGTTGAGCTGGTGCCCATCCGCCGATCCAGACTGGACGACCATGGCCAACTGCGAGGCCGATGCGCCGGGAAACCAGTTGAGTGCCCCCGCCACGGCGGACTCCCGCGCGGGGGTGGACAGGTTGCTGCGGCGCAGGGCGTCGCGCAGCGGGGGGTACCGGCGCGCGGCCGGCACCTTGTGCGACCCGAGGGCCCTGATGATGCCGTCGGTGATCGCGGCGAGCGATGCCTCGCTGGTGGCGTCGGGCGCGAACACCAGGTCGCCGATGGTGACGTCGGGCTCGGCCAGCACCTGCGCTTCGCGCGCGCCGCGGCGGTTGTCGGAGCAGATCACCACCACGAGCGTGCGCAGGTCCTGGCGCGCACGGGCGGCGGCCTCGCGGGCCACCGAGGTAGCGTCGTCGCCCGGGCCCAGGGGGATGATCACCAGGTCGGCGTGGGGGCGATCGCCCACGGGGATGCCCAGCAGGTCGGACAGCGCGCCCGTGAGCACGGGGTCGCCCGGCAGGATCGCGATGACCCCGCCCTCGAGGGCTTCCTCATGGTGCTTGCGCGTGTCCTTGGCGAAGGTGTTCACGCGCTTCGCGAGGGTGGTGATGGCGCCCATGGCTACTTCGTCCTCGGCCCGAGTTCCCGCCCGCGCCGGCCGATGCGAAGGAGCACGCCCACGGCGACGAGGTTGGTCAGCGTGTGGCTCCCGCCATACGACATGAATGGCAGCGGGATTCCCGTGATCGGCATGATCCCCACGTTCATGCCGATGTTAACGAACACCTCGAACGCCAGCATCGCCGTGAGCCCGGCCGCCATGAGCCGGTCAAGCTCGGAGTGCGCATTTCGCATGATCACCAGGCACCGCCAGATGATCACGAAGTAGAGGGCGATGAGCAGGCCGGCGCCCAGGAACCCGAACATCTCGGCCACCACGGCGAAGATGAAGTCGGTGTGGTGCTCGGGCAGGAAGTCGTTGATGGTCTGGGTCGCGCCCGCGGGGCCCTTGCCGAACGCCCCGCCGGATCCGATGGCCACCTTGCTCTGCTCCAGCTGGTAGCCGGTCTCCGACCTGTCGGCGCCGGAGTCCACGAACGCCGTGAGGCGATCGACCTGGTACGGCTTGAGCACGTTCACGCCGGCCGCCGGCAGCACGTAGAGCACCAGGGCCACAAGGGTCACCACCACCGCGCCCGCCACGATGAAGTGCGTGATCGGCTGCCCGGCCACCCAGAGGATGGCGACGGTGATGGCGGCGTACACCAGCGCGGTGCCGAGGTCGGGCTGCAGGAACACGATCGCGGCGGGCACGGCGGCGATGGCCCCAACCAGCAGCGAGAGCCGCGCGGGGTCCATCGTGCGGATGCGCTCCACCACGATCACCGCCAGCACGAAGGCGATCACCACCTTGCCGAGTTCGGACGGCTGCAGGCGCAATGGTCCGAGCTCGATCCAGCGAGTGGATCCACGGGCCGACGACCCCAGCACCAGCACGATGCCCACGGCGGCGATGAGCATGGCGTAGAGGGTCCACGCGTAGCGCGAGAGGCGCTCCAGGTCGAGCCTGAGGGTGAAGAACAGCGCCACGAGCCCGATGAGGGTGTACGCCACCTGCCGGGTGAAGAAGAAGCCGGGATCCGACGGGATATCCCCGTCGGTGGCGATCTTCACCACGTACACCCCGAAGCCCGACACGGCCACGGCGCTTCCGAGCAGCCACCAGTCGAGCCCGGCCAGCGCCGACTGCGCGCGCTCGCGCGTGGACCCGCCCTGCACCTGCTCGGGGAACGTGCCCATCAGTTCACCTTCGCGCCGGTGCCGCACTTGTCACTGCTGAACCCGAGGGATGCGCCGATGGCGCGGCACACCACCGGGGCGGCCGAGTTGGCGCCCTGGCCGCCGCGCTCCACCACCACGGCCACGAGGATCGACGGGTCATCCGCCGGCGCGTACCCCACGTACCACGCGTGGTCCACCCCGCTGGGGTTCTCGGCGGTTCCCGTATTGCCCTCCACGCGGAACTGTTCGGGCAGGGCCCCGAACACCGGGGTCGCCGTGCCGCCGTTGCCGTTCGCCGCGCGGCGCAGGCCAGTCCGGATGAGCTGCAAGGCCTGCTTCGAGATGCCCAGCGGCCGCGCGGCGCGCGCGCTCAGCAGGTCGCGCAGCACGCGGCCGTCGGCGTCCACCACGGCGCGCCCGAGCGTGGGCGTCACCACCGTGCCGCCGTTGGCGATCGCCGCGTATGCCACGGCCATCTGGATGGGGGTCACGAGCACGTTGCCCTGGCCGATGGACATGTTGATCGAGTCACCCGGGCGCCACGAGCAGTTGATGGGATCAACTGTGCGGTCGCACGTGCGGCGCTTGTATGCGAGGTCGGGCACCAAGCCGGAGCTCTCGCCCTCGCTGGTATCGAGGCCCGTCGGCCGCCCCAGCCCGAACTTGCGCGACCAATCCTGCAGCGGCCAGCCGCGCATGCGGTACGAGCGATCGCCGAGCTCGTAGAAGAAGGTGTCGCTCGACACCTCGAGTGCCTCGGAGACGCCGATCTTCCCGTGGTCGGTCTCGTTGAAGCCCTTGAAGCGGGTCTTGTAGAGCACCACCGATCCGGGCGACTCGATGATCTCGCCCGCCTTGTAGAGCCCGCTCTGCAGCGCGGCGGTGGCGGTGATCGCCTTGAAGGTGGACGCCGCCGGGTACTCACCGCCGATGGCGCGATCGAGCAGCGGGCGGCTGGGGCTGGTGAGCACGCGGCGCACATCGCGCGGGGTGCCCGACTGGAAGACGTCGGGGTCGAAGGTGGGGTACGACGCCAGGGCGAGGACGGCGCCGGTCTTGGGGTCGATGGC
>JBJTJN010000003.1:0-44183 GCA_046095485.1 Actinomycetota bacterium | reverse complement strand
TGATGAAGAAGCGGCCGGGCACGGAGGAGGCAGCATAGCGACGGCACCCCCACCCCCCGCGCGGGTGCTGGCGGTGGTGCGCGCCGTGGCGCTGCGCCTGCACGAGGCCGGCGTGCCGTGGATGCTCGCGGGCAGCGCGGCGCGCCTGGTGCGCGGCGAGGCAGTACGCCCGCACGACGTGGACGTCGAGGTGCGCGAGCAGGATGCCGCTCGGGCGGCGCGCGCCCTGGGCCTTCCGCCGCCCGCCGTGGCCGAGGGCGGTGGCTGGCGGTCGATGCGCTCGCAGGGCGCGATCAACGGCGTGCCCATCGACCTCTCGGGCGGCATCACGGTCACGGGCCCACGGGGGATGCTGGGCGGTCCGGACCCGACGGACGGGGTGACAGTCACCGAGGGTGACAGTCACCGCGGGGGGACGCTCCGGCTGCTCCCCGACGGCGAGGCGCTCGCCCGGGCGATGGTGTCGGGTGATGACACCCGCCGCGCGCGGGCCGAGGCCGCACTGCCCGATGATCCCGCCGCGCGGGCGGCGGTACTGGCCTACGCCGAGTCGCGCATCGCCGCGGCGGCAAGCGCCGCGCGGTAGGCGGCATTGCGCGGGGCGGCGCCGAGCGCCGCCACCACGTCCGCCGCGCGGGCCGGGCTCATGCCGGCATCGAGCATGGGAACGATGTGCTCGGCCAGGGCCTGCTCGTCGGGCGCCGGCGGGGCAGCGGGCGGGGCCACCACCACGGCCACCTCGCCCTTGAGCGGGGTGGTGATGCGCGCCGCGAGATCGGCGGCGGTGCCGCGAAGCACCTCCTCGTGCACCTTCGTGAGCTCCCGGCATACGGCCACGGGGCGGTCGGGGTCGTGATCGGCAATTGCCGTGAGCAGCGCGCCCACGCGCCGCGGCCCCTCGAACACCACCACGGGCTCGCCCCACGAATCGAGGTGCTCCACGAACGCCCGTAGCTCGGCCGCCTTGCGCGGGGCGAAGCCCGCGAAGGCGTAGCCGGTGCCCGATGCCAGCCCCGACGCCACCAGGGCGGTCTCCACCGCCCCCGCGCCCGGGATGACCGTGACCGGCACGCCGGCGTCCACGGCCGCCGCCACCACGCGCGCGCCGGGATCGCTCACGCCGGGCATGCCGGCGTCGCTCACCAGCACCACCGTGGCGCCGTCGCGCATGCGGCGCGCCAGGTCGGCGGCGCGACGGGCCTCGTTGTGCTCGTGCGCGGGCACCATGGGGGCATCCGACCCCGCGTGGCGCAGCAGCACCGCGGTGCGCCGGGTGTCCTCGCAGGCCACCACGTCGGCATCTCGCAGCGCCTGGGCCGCGCGGGGCGAGAGGTCGTCGAGCGTTCCGATGGGCGTGGCCACCACCACGAGCCCTCCGCTCACGCGCCCACGCCCTCGTGCGCCATCACGCCCGCCCCCACCATGCCGGCGTCGGCACCCAGGGCCGCCACCTGCAACGGCGCCCTGCGGGTGGGTGGCAGGGCGCGCTGCTGGTAGATGTCGCGCGCGGGCCCCAGCAGCAGCTCGCCCGCGGCCGACAGCCCGCCGCCGATGAGGATGATGTCCGGGTCGAAGGTGTTGGCCAGCGACGTCACGGCAACGCCGAGCCATTCCCCCGCCGTGGTGACGATCGCCAGCGCCTCGGGATCACCCTGCTGCGCCAGCGCGAGGCCCGACCGGCTGTCGAGATCGCCTGCGGCATGCAGGCGCCCGAGCGCGGTGTCGGGGTTGTCCGCGGCGAACGCCCGGAACTCGCGCCCCAGCGCGGTGCCGCTGCACATGGTCTCGATGCATCCCCGGTTGGGGCATCCGCCCTGGCACGGGGGTCCGTTGCCATCCACCGAGATGTGCCCCAGCTCGGCGCCGTGGCCGCGACCACCGCGGAACACCTGGTCGTCGATTATGAGGCCGCCGCCGATGCCCGTGCCCAGGGTGAGCAGCACCACGTCGGCGAGCCCGCGCGCGGCGCCCAGGCGGTGCTCGGCCAGCGCCGCGAGGTTGGCGTCGTTGTCGAGGAACACCGGCAGCCCCACGGCGGCCTCAAGCGCCCCGGCCGCGTCGAAGTCGTCCATCCCGGTGTGCACCGAGTGGGCCACCCGACCGGTGACCGCATCGATGGTGGCGGGCAGCCCCACGCCCACGGCGCGCACCTCGTCGGGAGACCCCGCCGAGAGATCGGCCACGAGCCCGGCGATGGCATCGATGATGGCCATTCCCCCATCGGGAGTGGGGATGACGATGGGATCCGTGGCCGCCAGGGCGGGGTCAAGGCGCCCCGCGGCGATCTTGGTGCCACCGACATCCACGCCGATGACGCTCATATACCCCCCGCTCGCCGGAACACCCGTGGGCGACGGTACCATCGCCAGCCGATGCCGCCCCAGGGCAAGCCATATCGCCGCTTCAAGGCGCGCGGATCCGCGAAGTCAGCCGAGGGCCTCGAGGGCCTGCAGCAGCTGACCGACGGGGCCGGCGCCGCGGAGCGCCCAGAGCCCAAGCCCGAGGTGGACCCCTGGGCGCCACAACCCACGCGCCGCTGGTGGTCGCTGCGCGGCATCGGCGCATGGGGATGGGTGTGGCGCGTGGGCGTGCTGCTGGTGATCGGCGTCATCACGTGGGGCGTGCTGGGCTTCATGACCGTGAACGGCGCCGTATCCACGGCCAACGGCCGCGTGCCGCCGAGCGCCCGTGCTGCGCTGTCACCCGCGGGCCCGCTGCTGTCCGCGCCCCAGAACACCCTGGTGGTGGGATGGGATGCCCGCGGCGGCGAGTCGCGCGCCCGCGCCGACACCATCATGATCATGCGCACCGACCCCGGCGCGGGCAAGGTGAAGTGGCTGTCGATCCCGCGCGACTTCCGCGTGGAGCTGCCCGGCGCCGGAACCGAGAAGATCAACGCGGCGATGTACCTGGCCGGCCAGCGCGGCATCATCAACGCCGTGCGCGACCTCACCGGGCTGCCCATCCACCACATCATCGTGGTGCGGTTCAACGGCGTGAAGCGCATGGTCGACGACATGGGTGGCATCACCGTCAATAACCCCACGCCCGTGCGCAACTGCCCCTACTCGGGCGGCATCACGGTGTCGTTCCCGCGCGGGCAGATCGATCTCGACGGCGAGCGCGCGCTGCAGTACGTGCGGGTGCGCAAGTGCGACAACGACGTCAACCGGGCAGCGCGCCAGCAGGCGTTCGTGACGGGCCTGAAGGCGAAGATGGCGTCCATCACCTCCGTGCCCTTCGCGCCGTGGAACGGCGCGGCGGCCATCCGGTCGATCGGTACCGACATGGGGACGTCCGACCTCATGAAGCTGGGGTGGCTGCAGTGGCGGCTGCAGTCGGACGCCAAGGACCGCATCGTGCTCGCGGGCATCCCGCGCACGGTGAACGGCGTCTCCTACGTGGTCGGCGAGCCGGACCTCGACGAGCAGCAGCTCGCCGAGTTCGTCGGCCGCTAGCTAGACGCTGTCGAGCCCCACGGTCTTGCCGCTGCTCTTGCCGGCGCCGTCGGACGACCCACCCGAGCTGCTGCCGCCCGAGTCACCACCCGCGGCCTTGCCGCCCGACGGCGCCGCGGCGGGCTCCTTCGGCCGGGTCTTGGTGCCGTAGTCGGTGTTGTGGAACCCGCTGCCCTTGAAGTGGATGGCCGGCGCGTGGAGCACGCGCTGCGCGGGCGCGCCGCACTCCTCGCACTTCGCGAGGGGCTTGTCGGACATGCTCTGGATGGCCTCGAAGCGATGGCCCTTCTCACAGCGATAGTCGTAGACCGGCACGTGTACTCCTGGGATGGAACGCGGGGCGAGTATAGACCCGCCCGCAGGCCTCTGGCACTCTCATCGGTCGGGTGCCACATAGCGGGGCCCCCACACCCCCTTGCTACCCTCGGACGCGAGTGCCGATGACCCAGCCGATGACCAAGAACCGGACCATCCGCCGCGTCGTCGCCATCGAGCTGGCCCTCCTGGCTGCCGCCGCGATCGCACGGCGCCGGAGGCCCGTGCTCGCGGCGGGGATCGTCGGCGCCGGTGCGCTGGGCGCCTGGGCGGCGTTCCGCCCGAGTTCGCCGGTGTTCGGCCCCGTGGTGAGCCGCGGGCCGTCCGACCGCCCGCGCGCCGCCCTCACGTTCGACGACGGGCCCGGCCCGTCCACCCCGGCGATCCTCGATGCCCTGGCCGACGAGGGCGTGTGCGCCACGTTCTTCGTGCTGGGACGACAGGCGCGGCGCCACCCCGACCTGGTGCGCCGCATGCATGATGAGGGCCACCAGGTGGCCAGCCACGGCTACGACCACGGAATCCTCGTGATGCGCGGACCGGGCCACGTGCGCGACCAGCTCGCCCGCACCGAGGACGCCGTGGCCGATGCCGCGGGGCCCGACGTTCTCACGCACGTGTTCCGCGCGCCCCACGGATTTCGCGGGCCCGTCACATGGGCCGCCGTGCGATCGGCCGGCTACCGCATGGCGGGCTGGACCAAGGGCGTGTTCGACTCGGCCGACCCGGGCCCCGATGTGGTGGCCCAGCGGTCGGCCCGGGCCCTCGCGCCCGGCTGCATCCTGCTGCTGCACGACGCCGACGGCTGGGATCCCGACCGCCCGCGCACCCACACGGCCGCGGCCATCCCCGACATCTGCGCGGCCGCGCGCGAGAAGGGGCTCGAACTCGTCACCCTCGATGAGCTGGTGGCATGAGCGGCGAGACCGCCAAGCGCAGGGCCATCCCGAAGTGGGCCTGGCACGCCATCCGCATCGCGGTCATCGCCATCGTGGTGATCCTGCTGGTGTGGAGAATCGACTGGGGCGCCGTGGTGTCGGCCTTCCGCGTGGACAGCATCTGGTTGCTCGTCATCGCGGTGCTCGCCAACTTCGTGTCGGTGCTGCTCAAGGGCATGGCGTGGAAGGGCGTGGTGGATGGCCTCCCGGGCCTGAAGAAGAAGACCCGCTACATCGACCTGCTGAGCCCCCTCATGGTGGGCTTCCTCTTCAACACCATCCTCGCGGCGCGCGTGGGCGAGATCGCCAAGGTGCTGCTGGCCCGGCGCCGCCTGGCCAAGCGCGGCGAGGACGTATCCACCACCGTGCTGCTCGGCACCGTGGTGGTGGAGAACATCGTCACCACCATCGCGTGGGTGGTGCTGGTGATCCTCATCGGCCTGTTCCTGCCGCTGCCGTCGTACGCGTGGATCATCACGGCGGTGCTGGGGGTGATCTGCCTGGTCATCGTGGTGGTGGCCCTGCTGCAGAACCCCAACCGGCAGGTGCCGCCGTGGCTGTCCACCGGGTCGATCTGGCGGCGCGTCACCCGCGCCTTCCAGCGCCTGTGGGGCGCGGTGCACGAGAGCCACGCGAGCCTGCGCGACCCCCAGCAGATGCTGCGCGTGGCCGTGCCCAGCTTCGGCACGTGGCTGGCGCAGTGGGCCGGCATCTACGCCACCCTCGGCGCGTTCGGCCTGGGCTACGTGGGCTGGGGCGGCGCCGGCCTGCTGCTGGTCACCATCACCCTCGCCCAGTCGTTCCCGATCCTACCCGGCAACCTGGTGGAGTTCCAGGCCGCCGCCGTGGTGCCCCTCACGGCCTCCTACGGCGTGAGCGCCGCCGATGCCCTGGCCTTCTCGATCGTGCTGCAGGCCACCGAGATGGCGGTGGGAGTGGTGATCGGCTTCGTGTTCCTCCTCTTCGAGGGCGTCAGCTTCAAGCAGCTGCGCCGTGAGGCCGAGGAGGAAGAGGAGTCGCTCGAGACCTAGCCGAAGCGGCCGGTGACGTAGGCCTCGGTGCGCGGGTTCTGCGGGTTGCCGAAGATCTCGCGGGTGGGGCCGGTCTCGATGAGGCGGCCGGGCTGGCCCTCCTCCTCGATGGTGAAGAAGGCCGTGTACTCCGACACGCGGGCGGCCTGCTGCATGTTGTGGGTGACGATCACGATCGTGAGCCGCTCGCTGAGCTCGCGGATGAGGTCCTCGATGCGCAGGGTCGACTGCGGGTCGAGCGCCGAGCACGGCTCGTCCATGAGCAGCACGTCGGGCTCCACGGCCAGGGCGCGCGCGATGCACAGGCGCTGCTGCTGGCCGCCGGACAGCCCACCGGCTGCCGCGTCGAGACGGTTCTTCACCTCGTCCCACAGGCCGGCGCCGCGCAGCGTGCCCTCGATGAGGTCGTCACGGCCGTCCTTGCCCATCTTCACGCGCAGGAACTTCGGTCCGGCGAGGATGTTGTCGGCGATCGACTTGGTGGGGAACGGGTTGGGGCGCTGGAACACCATGCCCACGGCGCGGCGCACCGCCACGGGGTCGGCGTCCTTGCCGTAGATGTCCTGTCCGTGAAGCTCCACATCGCCCGTGGTGCGGGCTCCGGGGATGAGCTCGTGCATGCGGTTGAGGCAGCGGATGAACGTGGACTTGCCGCAGCCCGAGGGCCCGATGAGGGCCGTCACGGTGTTCTCGGGGAAGACCAGGCTGACCCCCTCAACCACGTGGTGCGATCCGAAGTAGGCGTTGAGGTCGCGGGTCTGCAGCGGGTGCGGGCCTGCGATGTCCTCGGCGCGCACCAGCCCCTCGGTGGCGCCCTGCGCGACGGTGACCTGCGCCGGCGGCGTGGTGCCGGCCTGCGTGTCTCCGGTGGTCACCTTCACGTCCTCCATCGTCGTACGGGCCTCGCGGGTGCTCACTAGCGCCCCTCCAGTTGACGGGACTTGCGACCGAGGAGCGCCGCCCCGAGGTTCAGGAACATGATGATCGCAACCAGCACCAGTGCCGCGCCCCATGCGAGCTGAAGTGATGCAGGCGTCTGCGTGATGATGGTGTTGTTGTAGATGAGCTGCGGGATCGCCGCGATGGGCTCGCTGATGTTGGTGGACAGGAACTGATTGCCCAGTGACGTGAACAGCAGCGGCGCCGTCTCGCCCGATGCCCGGGCGAGCCCGAGCAGGATTCCCGTGAGGATCCCCGGCCCCGCGATGGGCAGCACCACCGACCACGTGGTGCGCCACTTGGGCGCCCCCAGGGCGAGGGCGGCCTCCTGCTGCCCGGTGGGCACCAGGCGCAGCACCTCATCCGCCGCGCGCACCACGATCGGGAACATGATCACGCCGAGTGCGATTCCGCCGGCCAGGGCCGAGAAGTGCCCCTGTATCACCACGATGCCCAGGTACACGATGAGGCCCACCACCACCGACGGCACGCCGAGCAGGATGTCCACGATGAAGCCCACGGCCGACCCGATGCGCGAGTTCCACGAGCCGCTCTTCCCCACGTCGCGCATGTACAGCGCCGTGAGCACCCCGAGCGGGGCTGCCACCACCAGGGCGATGCCCATGAGGATCAGCGTGCCGACAAGGGCATTGACGATGCCGCCCCCGTAGCTGGTGGGATCGGTGGGCGGCAACTCCGTGAAGAACGACGCCGAGAGCGCCGGCAGCCCCTTGATGAGCATCTCCGCCAGCACGGCCACCAGGGGCACCAGCCCGAGCAGCACGCTGAACCAGATGAGGCTCTCGGCCACCCGCGATCGGATGATGCGCGAGCGCGATATCGCGCCGGGTCCGCTGATCACCGATGGCTCGCGGGGCGCGGGCGGCGGCTCCGGGGCCGCGACGGCCTGCGGCGAGGTAGGCGGCGCCTCGGCGGGCACGTCGGCACTCGCCGGCGCGCGCACCAGCCCGGCCACCCACGCGCCGCCCCGGCGGAACAAGCCGCCCGACGCGCCGGCCTCCGAGCGGCGCACCAGCAGGCGCGCGGCGGCGTTGATGACGAATGCGATCACGAACAGCACCACGGCCAGCGCGGTGAGCGATGAGAGTTGCAGGCCGCTGGCCTCGCCGGTCTGCATGGCGATCACCGACGCCAGGGTGGACCCCGGTCCCACCAGCGGGGTGAAGATGCCCGGCGTGTTGCCGAGCAGCATCACGATGGCGATGGTCTCCCCCACCGCGCGGCCCAGGCCCAGCGCCGACGCGCCCACGATTCCCGAGCGTGCCCACGGCAGCATGGAGTGGCGCACCATCTCCCACCGGGTGGCCCCGAGGGCGAATGCCGCCTCGCGCTGGTCGCGCGGCACGGTGAGCAGCACCTCGCGGGTGATCGCCGTGATGATCGGCAGGATCATGATGGCCAGCACGAGCCCCGAGATCAGGTACGAGCCCGCGGTGACCGGACCCTCGAAGGGCTTCCAGCCGAAGATGGTCACCCAGCCCAGCGTCTCGGACAGCCAGTCGAGGAAGGGCCGCAGCAGGGGCACCAGCACGGTGACGCCCCAGAGTCCGAAGATGACCGACGGCACGGCGGCCAGCAGGTTGATGAAGCCCCCCACCGGTCCCCGCAGGCGCCGCGGCAGGAACACCACGGTGGCGAGCGCGATGCCGATGGACGCCGGCACGGCGATGATCAGCGCGATCGCCGAGGTCATCAGCGTGCCGTAGATGAACGGCAGGGCGCCGTAGATGGCGTCGTTGGGATCCCAGGTGGTGCCCGAGATGAAGCCCCAGACGCCGAAGGTGGACCACGTCTCGCCGGTGTTGGCGATGGTGGTCCACAGCAGGTACCCCACGAACACCACCGCGAACAGCGCGGCCACTCCGGCGCCGATGGCGTAGGCCCGGTCGGCCAGCACGCTTCCCCACGGGCGACGCAGGCCGCCGGGGGCGGGAGGCGGCTCCGCAGCCGTTGCAGGCGGGGGCGGTGGCGGCGGAGGCGTCACGCCCGAAATGCTGCCGAACGGCATGTGAACGTGATGTGAAACACGCGGGCCCGGGTGGTGAACCCGGGCCCGCGGTCCTGCCTCGGAACTGCCTGCTGCTGACGCGCTACGAGGCCGACAGCTGCTTGTTGGCCAGCGTGCGGAGCGGACCGGGCAGCGGCGCGAAGCCGAGGCTCGGCAGCACCTTCTGCGCGCCGCGGCACAGGAAGGACTTCACCGACTGCAGCGCCTCGCCGTTGGTGGCGCGGCCCGGCACGATGAGCACCCAGGTGGTGGCCACGATCGGGTAGGCCCCCACGTTGGGGCTGGCCGAGAAGTCCACCGTGAGGTCCGGCTTGATCTTGCTGGCCGGGATCTCGCCGGCCTTCACGATGGCCGAGGTGGACGGGCCGACGTACGGGCCGCCCTTCTTGCCCACCTTGGCGATCTTCGACTGCAGGCCGGCGCGGATGGCGTCGCCGAAGTCCACGTAGCCGATGGAGTTCGGCGTGTTGGCCACGCAGTTGGCCACGCCCGGGTTGCCCGGCTGCTTGACCAGCGTCGGAGCGGTCCAGTTCGGGGTCTTCGAGCCGCCCTTGTAGGGCGACGACGCGTTGGTCTTGCCCAGGTAGCGGCTGAACACGAACGACGTGCCCGACGAGTCGGCGCGCACGCACACCGTGATCGGGTTGGCCGGCAGCTTGAGGCCCTTGTTGATGGCGGCGATCTTCTTGTCGCCCCAGGTGGTGATGGAGCCGTCGAAGATGCCCTCGAGCACCTGGCCATCGAGGTTCATCTTGTTGGTGGCCACGCCCGCGATGTTCACCGGGATGGTCACCGCACCCAGGAGGGTGGGGAAGTACTTGATCTTGCCGCCGATCGCGGCGAGCTCGTTGGCGTCGAGCGGGGCGTCGGACCCGGCCCAGTTGACGGTGCTCTTGGTGAGGTCCTTGATTCCGGCGCCCGAGCCCTTGGCGGTGTACGAGCACAGCCCGGAGTCCTGGCACCACTTGGTGTAGGCGAGTGCGGGGAATGTGGCGCCTGAGCCCGTGCTGGCCCCCAGCGCGGATGCAGCGCCGACGAGGGTGCCTGCGCCCACGGCGGCAGCAGCGGCGATGCGGATGGTGCGGTTCACGTCCGGTCGTCTCCTGTTCGGTTTACCGGTATGGCGGCAGTCTCCGGACCGGGCTGTGAACAACCTGTGACCTGTTACGCCCCCCGCGTGAACAAGTGGTGAAACCTCGGCGGCGACCCGTTCTCGCGCGTTCACGAGGTGTTCACGCGGGGTTCACGAAGCGGCGCGCGCCCGCTCGTACTCTGGCCGTCGATGGACTCCCTGGCGCACGACGAGGCCGACGACCGCCGCACGGTGCTCGTGGTGGAGGACGACGACTCCACCGCCACGGCAGTCGCCTATCACCTGGCCCGGGCCGGCTACGCCGTGAGCATCAGCAAGGACGGCCTGGCGGCCATCACCACGCTCAAGGGCTGGCGCCCCGACGCCCTGGTGCTCGACCTCATGCTGCCGCACGTGGACGGCTGGTCGATCATCCGTGACGTCCGCCGCTGGGCGCCGGAGCTGCCGATCGTGGTGATGACCGCGCGCCAGGGCGAGTCGGAGAGGCTCGAGGCCCTGCGCCTGGGCGCCGACGACCTGGTGCGCAAGCCCTTCTCGGCGCGCGAACTGGTGGCCCGCCTCGAGGCGGTGTTCCGCCGGGCCGACGTCCTGGCCCCGTCCGCCCCCGGCGAGGTGTCGCTGGGCGACCTCGAGATCGACCGCGACCGCCTCGAGGTGCGCGTGGCGGGCACCCTCGCGCCGCTCACGCCCCTCGAGACCAAGCTCCTCTGGATCCTGCTCGAGGAGAAGGGGCGCACCCTGAGCCGTGACGAGATCTTCGACCGCGTGTGGGGTGGCGAGCGCACCGACGGCGATCGCTCGGTGGACGTGCTGGTGCGCCGCCTACGGCGGAAGGTGGACGAGGCCGGGGGCCAGTACACCTACGTGCAGACCGAGATCGGCGAGGGCTACCGGCTGGAGGCCGTGCCCAAGGCCTTCCCGCTGCGCGGACGCCGGCGCGCCTAGCGCGTGACGGGCCCGCCCGTCACCTGCACGGCGAGCACCGCGACGTCGTCGCGCAGGTTGCCCTCGTCGTAGCGCTGGGCGGTTTCGGTGAGGTATGCCAGGCGCTGCTCCAGGCTCACGTGCCGGGTTGCCAGCAGGGCGTCAGCCGCCCGCTGCCAGCCGAAGATCTCGTCACTGCGGCGGGCCTCCACCAGGCCGTCGGTGAAGATGACGAGCATGGCCTCGGGGGGCACGGTCAGGTGGGTCACGGGCCAGTCCACCTCGTCGAGCAGGCCGAGGATCGGCCCGCGGGCATCCACCTCCACCAGTCCTGCCTGGTCGCCGTCCACCAGCAGGGGGCGCGGGTGGCCCGCGAGCGCGAACTCCGCCGTGCCGTCGGGGCTGATGATGCAGTGGCACATGGTGGCGTATATGCCCTGGTCGCGCTCGTGGGGCTCCGCGATGTGGGTGTTCATGATCTGCAGCACGTGCCGGGGATCGGGGTCCACCTCCACCAGCGCGCCCCAGCCGAAGCGCATGCGCGCGGCGCGGGCGGCCGACTCGGCGCCGTGGCCCGCGACATCACCCACCATCACGGCGAGCCGGCCGTCAGCCAGCACCCGGGCGTCGTAGAAGTCGCCGCCGATCGCCAGCCCGGGGCTGGATGGCAGGTAGCGCGCGGCGATGCGCAGGCCGGGCAGGGCCGGCAGGCTCTCGGGAAGCAGCCCCTGCTCCACGGTCTGCCACAGGCGGCGCTCGGCGCGGGCGGCCTCTGAACGGCGGGCGCTGGCCTCGGCCGCCTCGCGCTGGTCCACCACGCGGTCCTGCATCACGTTGAAGGCATCCACCAGGCCCACCACCTCGCGGGCCGCATGCTCGGGATTGGGCACCGCCTGGTCCTGGTCGCCCTCGCCCACGCGCCGAACACCCTGCAGCAGCGAGCCCAGCGGCGCGCCCACGCGCCGCCACAGCGCCCGGCTCGCGGTGGCCACCACCAGCACGGCCAGCAGCACGCCGGCCACCACGGCGAGGATCGTCCAGAGCCGCCGCTGGTCGGCGGTCTCGAGCGCCTGCTGGCGCTGCTGCTCCACCAGCTCGCGCAGGTCGGCATGCTCGGCGCGCAGCTGGTCGAGGCGCTGCTTGTCCACGCCCTCGCCGATTCGCGCCACGGCCTCCGAGATGCGCCCGGTCTGGCGCAACTCCACCAGGTCGCGGGCCTCGGTGAACCACTCCTTCGCCGCGGTGTCGAAGGCGGCCACGGCCTTCACGAGCGGTGGCTCGCCGGCCACCAGCGTGCGCAGGCGGCGGATGTTGCGCGGGTAGGTGTCCTCGGCGCGCACGTAGGGCACCAGGTACGACGTTCCGCCGGTGAGGGTGTAGCCGCTCACGCCGGTCTCGGCGTTGAGCAGGTCGGCGAGGATCACCTCCGAGGCCTTGGCACGATCGACGGCGGCCTGCTGGTCGTCGCGATACGACGACGTGGCACCCACCAGGCCCACGATCGCCAGTGCCGCCAGCACGCCCAGCACCAGGCCCACGCCGATGACCGCTCGGGTGAGCAGGCCGCGCAGCGACGGCGTGCCCTTGCCGGTGATCACCGACCACAGATCGCGGCGTGCGGGATCAGCCATGGCGGGTGAGCCCCGCGGGGCTCAGGCGGCGTCCGCGGGCGGGCCCTCTGCGACCAGGCGCTGCAGCGCCTCGAAGGTCTCGGGGGTGGTGATGACCACCAGGGTGTCCCCCGCCTGGATCACCTCGTCGGGGTGCGGCATGGCCACCGAGCTCTCCCTGCGGATGATGGCCACGATCGTGCCGCCCGTGGTGGTGCGGATTCGGCAGGTGGCCACGGTCAACCCCACCAGCGGGCTGTCGGCCGGGATGTCGATCCAGTCGATGGCCAGGTCCTTGAGGGCGATCTCGAGCTTGTCGAGGAGCTCGGGCCGGTACACCACGCCGCCGAGGATCGACCCCAGCTCATGGGCCTCCTCATCGGTGAGCACGATCACCGCGTCGGCGTCCTCATCGGGGTCGGGGCGGTGGTAGAGCTCGCGACGTCCATCGATGTGCACCACGGCGCAGACGTCCTCGCCGCGCTGGGTGCGCATGGTGAACTTCTTGCCGACACCGGGGAGCCGGGTCTCGCGCACCTCGATCACGACTGTTGCCTCCTGGTGGACCCGAAGATGGCGCGTCCCAGAGTGCGGGACTCCCTCATAAGTATCACCCCAATAGCAGCAGTTACCAGCACGAGCAGCCCGGCGAACGACACCACGCGGTCGCGGAAGTCAAGCGACAAGGCCGTTCCGAGGGCCGCCAACTGCGCGAGGATGAGCGAGAACTCCCCGCGCGCGATGAGGCTGGCCCCCACGGTGAACGACTGCCGACGCGTGAATCCCGTGACCCGGCCCGAAATCCATCCCGAGATCAGCTTGCCCCCGATGGCCACCGCGCCGGCGAGCAGCAGCCATTCCCACACCACCCCGAGGCTGCCGAGGTCGATCTGCAGGCCGAAGACGAAGAAGAAGATCGCGGCCGTGAAGTCGCGCAGGCCGAACAGGTGGCGCTCGATGCGATCGCGGGCCTCGGTCTCCGACAGCAGGATGCCCGCGAGCAGCGCGCCCACCGGGGCCGACAGCCCTATCCATTCCGCCAGCGCGGCGGCTCCCGCCACCACGGCAAGCGTCACCAGCACCAGGCGCTCGCGCTCGATGTAGGGGCTGACGCGGTCGATATAGCGCGGCAGGAAGTGGCTGGCCACGAGGAATGCGCCCACGAACACCACCACGATCACCGCGCGCAGCGTGAGGTCGGCGCCGCTCACGGCCGTGCCCACGGCCAGGCCCGACGCCAGGCCGAGGAACAACGCGATGGCGAGGTCCTCGAACACCAGGGTGCCCAGCACCAGGTCGGTCTCGTCGTCGGCGAGCCGGCGGAAGTCGAACAGGGCCTGGGTGATGATGCCGCTGCTCGACACGTAGATGATCCCCGCCAGCAGCACGGCCTCGGCGGTGACCCCCAGCAGCACGAACCCCAGCAGCAGGCCCAACCCGCCGTTGATGAGCAGGTCCACCACTCCGCCGGTGAGCACGAGCTTGCGCGCCTGCAGGATGCGATCGAGGCTGAACTCCAGCCCGAGGTAGAACAGCAGCAGGATCACCCCGATCTCGGCGAGCAGGTACAGCGGCTCGCCCAGTTCGATCACCGCCGGGAACGGCTCGAACGGCCCGAGGATGATGCCCGCCAGCATGAACAGCGGTATCGCCGAGATGCGAAGGCGCTCGCTGAGCAGCGACATCACGGCCACCGCCACCAGGATGACGGCGAGCTGCTCGATGATGCCCATCAGGCACCCAGGTCGCTGCCGACGACCTCCGAGATGTGGCTCACGCCCTCTGCGCGCATGCGGTGCATGAGGCCCAGCGTGATGTCGCGGGCGATCAGCGGACCGCGGTACACCAGGCCGGTCCACACCTCCACCAGCGATGCGCCACCCGCCAGGCGGTCCCAGGCATCGTCGGCATCCATCACGCCGCCCACCCCGATGATCACCATGTCGCCCGATGCCCGGCGCGCCGCCACGCGCACTGCCTCGCCGGCACGCGCCCGCAGCGGCGGGCCGGACAGACCGCCCTGCTCCGCGGCCGCGGGCACGTCGGGGTTCGACAGCCCGTCCCGCGTGATGGTGGTGTTGGTGAGCACCACGCCCGAGAGCCCCAACTCGCCCGCCAGGTCGACGGCGTCCTCGATCTGCCCATCCGGCAGGTCGGGCGCCAGCTTCACGAGGAACGGCATGGGCACGCGGCCGTCGCGGCGGCGCATGGAGGCATCCTCATCGCGCAGCGCGCCGAGGATCGCCGTGAGGTGCGCCCGGTCCTGCAGCTCGCGCAGCCCCGGCGTGTTGGGCGACGACACGTTCACCACCACGAAGTCGGCCACCCCGCGCAGCAGGCGGAATGACGCCAGGTGGTCCTCGGCGGCGCGATCCAACGGCGTCACCTTCGACTTGCCGATGTTCACGCCGATCGGAACCCCGGCGCCCGCGCCCCGGCGGGCGTCGGCGATGCGGCGGGCCGTCACGGCCGCGCCATCGTTGTTGAAGCCCATGCGATTGACGATGGCCTCGTCATCGGGCAGGCGGAACAGGCGCGGCTTCGGGTTGCCGGGCTGGGGCCGCGCGGTGACCGTGCCGATCTCCGCGAACCCGAAGCCGAGGCGCCCCCATGCCCGCACGGCGCGGCCGTACTTGTCGTATCCGGCCGCGAGCCCCACGGGCGAGGGGAACTCCATGCCCATGATGCTCTGCCCCACCGTGGCATCGCGCTTGGCCAGCCACGACGATGCGGCGGAGAGCGCGGGGCCGCCCACCTGCAGGGCGCGCAGCGCCGACTCATGCGCCCGCTCGGGGTCCATGCGGAATGCGGCCCGCCGCAGCAGCGCGGCGGGGTCGGTCGTCACGCCACCGCCAGTCGGTCGCATTCGGCGGCCAGTGCGGTGTCCTTCTCGGTGATGCCGCCCTGGTCATGCGTGACCACCGCGATGCGCACGGTGTTCCACCGGATGTCGATGTCGGGGTGGTGGTCGGCGGCCTCGGCGGCGTTGGCCACGCGGTTCACGAACGCGATGGCCGGCATGAAGCCCTCGGGGAAGACGTACTTCTTCACGAGCATGCCGTCCTCGATGCCCCAGCCGGGCAGGGTCGCCAGGGCGATGCTGATGTCGTCGTCGCTGAGCAGGGCCATGACGCAACCCTACCGACGAGACTTGCGGTAATGGATGCCACCGCATCACACCCCGGCGTGTTCGGGATGGAGGGACGCCGCGCGCGCCGGCTGGGCCTGTACCTCGCCGGGCCGGGCCCCGGGCGCCCCGCGCCCCTCGCGGCGCTGCGCATGGCCATCGCCCTCGCCGCGCCGCTCGCCGTCGGCATCGCCGTGGGCCGGCCCGACCTCGCCGTGCTGGCCGCCCTGGGCGCGGTGTTCACCTCGGTGGTGGAGCCGGGCGGCGGGTACGGGCGCCACCTGCGCGTGTACGGCCTGATGACGGTGCTCAACGCCCTCGTGGTGATGCTGGCGCTCGCGTGCTCGGGCCACGCCGTGGCGGCCGGGGTGGCGATGTTGCTGCTGGGCGTGGCCGCGGGCGTGTCCACGGCGTGGGGGGCGATCCCCACCTTGGTCGCGCCCACCTGCCTGGTGCTCTTCATCGTGGCCCAGGCGTTCACGCCCGCCCCGGCATTCGGGTGGTCGGTGCTTGCGGTGGCCGTCGGCACCGCCTGGGTGGCCCTCATCGCCGTCATCCCCTGGCCCGTGGCCCCCTACGCCCCGGCCGAGCTCGCCACCGGACGCGCATGGATGGCGGTGGCCGACTACGCGGGTGCCCCTGCAGACGACCGCCTTCAGCAGTCGGCGCTCGAGGCCATCGTGCAGGCCCGCGACACCGTGGCGTCGGTGCGCAGCAGGCGCCCGGGGTGGTCGGCCACATCCGCGCGCCTGTGGGCCACGCTCGTGGCGGCGTCGCGCGTGGTGTCGCTGGTGTCGAGCCTCGAGGACGAGCGACGGCGCGAGCAGGCCGACCCCGCGGTGCGTGCCGCGATGGACGACGTGCTCAGCAAGGTGCAGTCGGCCGCCCGCGACATCGCCGTCGGCACCATCGACCGCACCCACGTGCATCCCGCCCAGGCGCTCGAGCAGTCGGTGGGTCGCCTGAAGTCGCTCACGCCCGATCCCGCCGGGCTCACGGGCGCGGCGCTGCACACGGCGCTGGTGGACCGCGCACGCGTGCGGGCGGCGCTGCGGATCAACCGCCGCATCGGCGATGCCATCGACGCGCTCGAGCTGCCCGACCCGCCGCAGATCACCATCACCCGCCCCCGCAGGCCTGCCAAGGGCGTGTCGCTGCGGGCCGCGCTCGACCCGCGATGCACCGCCATGCGCCACGGGCTTCGCCTGGGCATCGCCACCGGGCTCTCGGTGGGGGTGTTCACCGCGCTCGCCGGCACGCCGGTGATCGGCATCACGCACGGGCAGTGGGTGTCCATCGCGCTGGTGGGCGTGCTGCAGCCCACGCTCGGCGACTCGGTGCAGATCGCCGCCCAGCGCGCCCTCGGCACCGCGCTCGGCGCCGTGGTGGCCATGGTGCTGCTGGCCATCGCCCAGGGCTGCCCGTACGCGATGGCCGCGGCGATCCTGGTGGTGGGGGCGCTCGCCGCGCTGCTGCAGCCGGTCAACTACCTGTGGTTCATCACGCTGTTCACGCCGCTGTCGCTGCTGCTCTCGGCCGTGGGCGCGGGGCTCGATGCCGCCATCGCGAGCGAACGCATCATCGCCACGGGGGTGGCGTGCGTGATCGGCCTGGCCATCGCCGCGTTCGCGTGGCCCACGCGCAGCGGCGAGCAGTTGCCGGCCGTGCTGGGGGCGAGCATCGACACCTCGGCCGACGACCTCGGCGCCGTGCTGCGCGTGGCCGCGGGCGACCTGCCGCGCACGGCCATGAGCGAGGTGCACCAGCGCGCCATGCTGGGCGTGGACGATGCCGCCCGCGTGCTGCAGGCCCGCATGGGCGAGTCGATCGAGGCGTTCTCCCGCCCCGATGCCCTGGCCGAACTCGAGGCCACCGCCATGCAGCTGGTGCGCGACATCGGCACGCTGGCCGGGCGAATCCCCATCGATGGCGTGGCGATCCCCGGCGCCGCCGAGGTGCGCGCGCAGCTCACCGGCGCGCTGCGCGAGGTGGCGACGGCGGTGCGCGCCGGCACCTCTCCCCCCGCCCTGGGCGACCTGCCGGACTGCCTGGCCGAGGCCCACGCCGCGGTGGACGACGCCCGCACCGCCGAGGACATCCCCCGCGGCCTGGCGGGCACCGTGGACATGCTCGACACCATCGCGTTCGCCACGCAGCGCCTGGCACGCGAGGCGGGTGAGTGGGCGGCGGCCAGCGCGCAGCCGCGCCTGCACTGGTGGCAGCGCCTGGCGCCGGCCGCGGGGGCACCGGCGTGAGCACGGCGGGTGCCCGGCCGGGCAGCCCCACGTGGATGGCACTCCGCCTGACCGCGCCGGGCACGGGCCGCCCCAACCCGCGCGGCGCCACGCGCATGCTGCTGGCGCTGATCGGGCCCCTCATGGTGGGGCTGGCCATCGGCCGGCCCGTGCTCGGCATGATCGCCGCGCTCGCGGCGTTCTTCACGGCGCTCATCGAGCCCATTGGCGGGTACCGCGCCCACGTGGGTGCCTACCTCATCATGGTGCCGGTCAATGCCGCCGTGGCCGCGCTGGCATCGGTGGTCGCGGGCACGGTGTGGCAGGCAGGCCTCGCCGGCCTCGCGGTGGGCGTGGCGTCGGGAATACTCATCGGATCGACATCCCGCATGGCCGTGGTGGGCCCCTTCCCGCTCTTCCTCTTCGTGGTCGTGCAGGGCACGGCACCCCAGCCGGCCCTCTGGGCGGCGGCCGTGGCGGCCGCAACAGGAGCCCTGTGGGTGGCGCTGGGATCCATCGTCCTGCTGCCGTTCGCCCCCTTCGCACCGGCCGAGGTGCACGTGGCCGAGGGATGGAAGGCCGTCGCGCTGCTGGCCCGCGACCCGCGCAGCGAGCGGCGCCACGCCATGGCGCTATCGGCGCTCGAGACCGCGCGCCTGAACATCGTGGCGATATCCCATGGCTCGGCGCGCTGGCAGCACCGACGACGACAACTGTGGGCATCCACCCTGCAGGCCGAGGGCGCGATGCTGGCCATCATCTCGCTGGGGGCCTCCGATGCCCCCTGCGACGAGGTGCTCGCCGACGCCGACCGCTTTGCCGCGTCGCTGGCCGCGTATTCCATCTGGCATCGCCGGCGCCCCGATCCACAGCCCCTGCAGGCCGCGGTGCGCGAACTCGTGGGCCAGGTGCAACAGCGCGCCGACGCCATCGCCGACCCGCGCGATGCCGCCATCGCGCTCGCGCCCTCGCGTCCTGCCGAGCGCCTGATGCATCGGCTCATCAGCGGCCTCGAGGTGCTCGACGCAGACGACCCGCAGGCGCCGCCCATTCCCGAGCACGTGCCCCGGCCCGTGCTCGCGCCCCTCAAGGCGGCCGCGCGGTGGTCGTCACCCGGTCTCCGTCATGGCATCCGCCTCGGGGTCGGCGCAGGGGGCCTCATGGCCATCATCGGGGCGGGCGGCGGAGACCTGCTCGACCTCACCACGCACGGGCCGTGGGTCACCATCACCCTGGTGGACGTCCTCACCCCGGCGCTCGGGGCGTCGCTGCAGCGCACCACCCAGCGCGCACTCGGCACCGCGGTAGGGGCGATCCTCGCCGCGGCGCTCATCTGGCTGCTGGGCGACCCGTGGCTCGTCGCATGGGTGGCCATCGCACTGGGCAGCGCGGTCGCGTTCATCCGCTACATCAACTACGCGTGGGGCATTGCGCTGTTCACGCCACTGGTGCTGCTCATCGCATCCACTGCCGCGCCCATGGGGCCGGGCGTCGCCTCGCAGCGGTTCATCGCCACGCTCATCGGATGCGGGCTGGGATTCCTGCTGGCCACGTTCCTGCTCCCCACGCGTCACGCGTCCGCGCTGCCCGGTGCCCTCGCCGACGCCGTGGATGCCACCGCTGACGGCATCGCCGCGGGGCTTGCCGTGGCACGCACAGGCGGACGCACCATCGACCTGGCCGCCTCGCAGCGCGATGCCATGCGCGCCGTGGGGGCCGCGCTCGAGGTGTTCGACGGGGTCACCATCGAGTCGCTCACCCGCCACGGCGCAGACGCCCCGCTCGCCGAGTTGCAGGTGGCCACCTTCGCCCTGGTTGAGCGCATGGCCGTGATGGGCACCCGCATGCCGGAGCGCGCACGCCTGGTGCCTGGCACCGCCGACGCCGTCACGGCCGTCATCGACGTGCTGCATGACAGCGCCGACGCCATACGCGATCGACGCCCGCCCGCCCCCGCCCCGGCGCTCGCGCCCATGCTCGACGCGGCGTGGACCGACCTGGGCGAGGCCCAGAAGGCGGGTCACCCCGACCCGGACGCCGAGGGGATGGTGGACGGCCTCGAGGGAATCATCGATGCCACCCAGCAACTTCGGGGCGCGGCAACCCGGTGGGCCGAGGCGGCGCGACCCGCCTGACGCCGATTATCCCCCGAACCCGGGTGCCTCGGGAAGCACCGCGCTCTCGCCCAGCACCAGGCCGATGATGTAGCGAAGCGAGATGAGGCCCACGGCCTCGTGGCCATCCATAACCAGGCAGTGCCGAAGCCCCTGCCGCAGCATCGTGCGCCCCGCGGCCTCGAGGCTGGTGTCGGGGCTGATCACCGCGACGTCGTGGCGCATCCAGCGCTCCACCAGGTCTACCGATGGGTCGGCGCCCGAGGCGATGGCCACGGCCAGGTCGCGCTCCGACAGCAGGGCCGGACCCTGCATGGAGGGGTCGAGCACGATCACCGACCCCGCGCGCTCGGCCACCATGGCGCGCGCGGCATCAACGAGCCGGTGCATCGGCCCCACCACCGCGGTGAGGGGCGCCATGTAGTCGCGGGCCTGCTTGTCGGCGAGATCGGTGAGGGCCATGCCCGGTTTGGTACCAGCCCGCGGCTGCGCGCGCCGCGGGACCCGCGCCCGGCCGCCCGATAGCCTTCCCCCGGGCCGTTAGCTCAGCTGGTCAGAGCAGGGGACTTTTAATCCCAAGGTCCTGGGTTCGAATCCCAGACGGCCCACTACGGCACATCGCGCGGCATGCCCGAGATCACGAGCCTCAGGCTCTGGTCGACCATGGCAGCCCTCTCGCGCCTGGAGAAGTCGGCGTATGGGCCCTGGAGGATCAGGGACGACAACCCGTGCACCAGCGCCCACATCGGCACCTCGGCCCCGGGGCGCTTCTCGGCGGCCAGGGCGCCGGCCACCACCATCTCATCGAGCACCGTGCTGAGGATTCCGTAGGGGTCCGCCGGGCCGCATTCGCCGTCGGCAGATCGCTGCGGCTCGTATGGGAAGGTGGCTTCCGAGAAGATCACCCGGTACTCGCCCGGGTTCGCCAACGCGAAGTCCACGTAGGCGCTCCCGATGCGGATCAGGTGCTCGCGCGAGCACTCGGTCGCATCCATGCCGCGCGGCAGCGGTCGTGCCAGCGCCTTCCCCATGGCCGCGGCCAGGCGTGCGAGCACCACGTGCTTGACGGCCGTCACCAACGCCGCGCGATTGTCGAAGTGCCGGTACACGGCGGTGGGCGACACGCCCGCGCGGCGCGCGGCCTCGCGAAGCGACAGCGCCTCGGGGCCGCCCTCGGCGGCGATCGCCAGGCCCGCCGATACGAGGGTCTCCGACAGGTTGCCGTGGTGATAGGTGCTTCGCGGGCTGGGGTTCGTCGCCGTCTTCGCCATGGATTAAGCCTAGGTAAACGGTATGGCGCCATGATGTACACACTGTGAACACCTTGTATATGTTGACATCGTTACCAATTCGGGACCGGGAGTCACACTGGAGTCGTTCGGCCGCTGGATCTACCGCTTCAGGGGATGGGTACTGGGCCTCTCGCTCCTGCTGGTGGTGGGCGTGGGCGTGGTGGGGTTCGGCGTGTTCGGCCAGCTGCAGGAGCAGGGCTTCACCGACGACTCCAGCGACTCAGCCGCCGTGGAGCGCGTGCTGGCGGATGACTTCGCCCAACCGACCACCGACGCATTCCTGCTGGTGCGCGCCGATGGGGCCAAGGTCACCGAGGGAACCGCCGGCGCTGCGGGCAAGAGCATCAGCAGCCGGGTAGCCGCGCTCGGGGGCGTGAGCTCCGTGCAGTCGCCGTGGTCGGGGGCGGGCGGTGGCTCGCTGGTGAACACCACGGGCGATGCCGCGCTCATCCTGGTGAGCCTCGACCCCGACGATGCCAAGGCCGAGAAAGCGGCGCTGGCGCTGCGCGACGACTTCGCGGGCACCGATGATGGCGTGGAGGTGCTGGTGGGTGGCGACGAGGTGGCGGGCGCCACGCTCGGCGAGCGCATCGGATCGGACCTGGTGGTGGCCGAGATGATCGCCATCCCGATCACCTTCGTGCTTCTGCTGTTCGTTTTCGGGGGGCTCATCGCGGCGGGACTGCCCGTGCTGGTGGGAGTGGCGGCGATCCTCATGAGCTTCGGCGGGCTCTTTGCATTCACGCTCTTCACCGACGTGTCCATCTACGCGGTCAACCTGATCACCGGCCTCGGCCTGGCCCTCGGCATCGATTACTCGCTGCTGATCGTCAGCCGCTTCCGCGAGGAACTCCGAAAGGGCGCAGACGTACAGTCGGCCATGGGCACCACCATGGCCACGGCGGGGCGCACCGTGATCGCCTCGGGGCTGGTGGTGGCCGTCACCATGGCCGGGTTCTTCTTCTTCCCGCTCTACTTCCTGCGCTCGTTCGGATACGCAGGGCTGGTGGTGGTGATCGCCGCCGTGCTCGGAGCCATCTTCGTGCTGTGCAGCCTGCTGGCCATACTCGGCACGCGCGTGAACAAATTCACGGTGTGGCGCCGCTCCACCGAGCCGCGCGACACCGGGATGTGGGCGTCCATGGCCCGCCGGGTCATGCGCAGGCCCGTCGTGTGGGGCGCCGGGGCGCTGGCCGTGCTGGTGGTGCTGTCGCTGCCGGCATTCGGCGTGGTGTTCGGGCCCACCGATGAGCGGTCGCTGCCCGCAGACGATCCCGTGGCCGTGGCGGGCGAGGGCGTGCGCACGGCCTTCGCCGGCAACGACGCCAGTCCGATCGAGGTGGTGTTCCCCGCGGGCACGGCGCCCGCGGATGGCGCGGAGTATGCGCAGCGGGTGTCCGAGGTGCCGGGGGTGGAGGCCGTGGTGTCCCCCGCGGGCGTGTTCAGCGACGGCCAGCGGGTGGGCGCTGCGCCGGACGCCGACGGACTCACCAGCGCGAGCGGCGCCCAGCGGATAATCGTGACGAGCTCCGTGGTGCCCGGCACCGGCGATGCCCGCGGGCAGGTGGCGGACATCCGCGAGGTGAACGAGGCAGCCCTCGTGGGCGGCGTGGCAGCCGAGGACACCGACACCATCAATGCCATCGCCGACGCCCTGCCGGCGGTCATCGCCTGGGTGGTGCTCAGCGTGCTGATCCTGCTCTTCCTCTACACCGGCAGCCTGCTGCTGCCCGTGAAGGCCGTGGTGATGAACCTGCTGGGGCTCGGCGCCACCCTGGGGATACTCGTGTGGATCTTTCAGGAGGGCCACCTCGCCTGGCTCGTGGGTGACTTCACGGTGACCGGCACGGTGGACACCTCGATGGTGGTGCTCACGGCCATCGTGGCCTTCGCCCTGGCGATGGACTACGAGTTGTTCCTCATCTCGCGCATTCGCGAGGAGTGGCTTCGCACCGGCGACAACGAGGCCTCCGTGGCGTTCGGCATGCAGAGATCCGGCCGCATCGTCACGGCCGCGGCCATCCTGATCGCCGTGGTGTTCGCCGCCTTCATCACGTCGAGCGTCACCAACATCAAGCTGCTCGGGCTCGGCGTTGCGCTGGCGATCCTCATCGACGCCACCATCATCCGCGGCGTGCTGGTGCCGGCGTTCATGCGCATCGCCGGCAGGTGGAACTGGTGGGCGCCCCGCTGGCTGCGGTGGGTACACGACCGCATCGGGCTGACGGACTAGGGCCGGTGCCACCCCCGCCCCAGCCACCCGCGCCCAGCGCGTGGCGTCGGTTGCTGCGCCAGGGCCTCGGCATCGCCGCGGCCCTGGCGGCCATGGCCGCCTTGGCCGCGCCGCAGGCGGCCCGTGCCCAGGTATCCCCCGAGCCGATGATGCTCAGGGGCGCTGCGACATCGGCGACGAACCCCGATCCGGTGCGGCTGGACGCCGACATCTACACGCCGGCGGCAACCCCGGCACCCGCGGTGATCCTGGCCCACGGCTTCGGCGGCAGCAAGGAGGGACTGGCGGAGGATGCCCAGCAACTCGCCGACGCGGGCTTCGTGGTGCTCGCGTACTCCGCGCGCGGCTTCGGGAAGTCCACCGGGCGCATCTCCGTGAACGCGCCCGACTTCGAGGTGGCCGATGCCTCCGCGCTCATCGACCACCTGGCCGGCCTGCCTACCGTGCGCCGCGAATCACGCGGCGACCCGGTCGTGGGCGTCGCGGGTGGGTCGTACGGCGGTGCCCTTGCGCTGCTGCTGGCCGGATACGACGACCGCGTGGACGCGGTGGCCGCGGACATCACGTGGAACAGCCTCGAGGCATCGCTGTTCGGCCAGGGCATGGTGGGATCCAACGGCCCGGGCGTCTACAAGCAGCTGTGGTCGTCGTTCTTCTTCAGCGCAGGGCTGGACTCCCCGCCGGGGCGGGCGGATGTCTGCGGACGCTTCACCGCGCAGTGGTGCGCGGCCTACACCGAGGCCGCCACCAGCGGACGGATGTCCGCGGGCATGCGGGCACTGATGCGCCGGTCCTCTCCCGCGAGCGTGACGGATCGCATCACCGTGCCGACGTTGCTCGGCGGCGGACAGGCCGATTCGCTCTTCCCGCTGCAGCAGGTGAATGCCAACGCCCAGCAGATCAGGGCGGCCAACCCCGACACGCCGGTGAAGGTGGTGTGGCACGCGCAGGGCCATGACGGAGGGGTTGACGAGGCGGACCGCCTCAGGGCCCTCACCCGGTCGTGGTTCCAGGCCCACCTCGCCGATGGACCGCCTGTGCCGCTCGATTTCCAGGCATCGCTGGTGGCGACCTCCGCCATCAACCAGGACGACGCCGAGACGGTGGAGATCCTCACCAGCCCCGGCTACCCGGGGCTCGGGGGCGAGTTCGAGTCGGCGGTGCCGATCATGGGCGGCCCGCAGCAGGTGCTGGCGCCGGCCGGCGGCGTGCCGGCGGCCCTGAGCTCGCTTCCGCGCATCGGGTCGGCCCGCGGCGGGCTCTCGCTGCTCGACGCCCGGGTGGCCCCCAACCAGAGCGCCCGATTCGCGTCCGAGCCCCTCGCAGAATCCACGCGCATCATCGGGGCATCCCGCGTGAGCCTGAACGTATCGAGCGACGTCGCGCGCCGGTCGGCGCTGTTCGTGGGCCTGCGAATCCTGAGCGCCACCGGTGCGCTGGTGCTGCCGAATGGCCTCATCGCGCCGGTAGAGGTCGCGCTGGGCCCGACACCCCGCCGTGTGCAGGTCGAGCTCCCGGCCATCGTGGCCGACGTCGCCGCCGGGGACCGCCTGGTGGTCACCGTGAACACCACGGACCAGGCCTTCCGCATGCCCGCGGCGCCGGCCGTGTACACCGTGGCGCTGGCCGATCCCGCCGTGGTGATCCCCCAGGTGGACATGACAGTGAGCGCCGAGGGTCTCCCGCTGTGGACCTGGCCCCTGCTCGCCCTCGGCATCTGCATTGCGGTGCTGATCGCCCTGCGAATCCTGCGGCCGCGCGTGCGCGGGGATGCCCGGCGTCCCGACCTCGTGCAGACCCCGCTCGTGATCGAGGGGCTCGTGAAGCAGTTCGGCAAGAGCGTCCGCGCCGTCGCCGGCGTGGACTTCACCGTGCCCCGGGGGGTGGTGCTCGGGCTGCTCGGCCCCAACGGGGCGGGCAAGACCACCACGCTGCGCATGGCCATGGGGCTGATCCGCCCGACCGAGGGGAGCGTGTTCGTGTTCGGCGAGCGCGTCACGCCCGGCGCCCCGGTGCTGTCGCGCATCGGCGCCTTCGTGGAAGGCCCCGGCTTCATGCCGCACCTCTCGGGGCGCGACAACCTGCACCTCTACTGGCGGGCCAGCGGTCGATCGGGCGAGCCGTACTTCGACGAGGTGCTCGAGATCGCCGGCCTCGGACCGTCGATCGATCGCAAGGTGCGCACCTACAGCCAGGGGATGAAGCAGCGCCTGGGGATCGCGCAGGCGATGCTCGGCATGCCCGACGTCCTGCTGCTGGACGAGCCCACGAACGGCCTCGACCCGCCGCAGATCCGCGAGATGCGCGAGGTCGTCCGCACCTATGCGAAGGACGGCCGCACGGTGATCCTCTCCTCCCACCTGCTCGGCGAGGTCGAGCAGACCTGCACCGACGTCGTGGTGATGCACCGGGGCACGGTCGTGGCGGCGGGAACCGTGGATGAGCTGTTGGCCGGACGCAGTGGCCAGCACCTCGAGGACGTCTTCATGGACCTGGTCGGGTCCGACCACCTGGCGAACGCGGGACCGCTCGCGGAGGGAGGCCACTGATGGACGGCTACTCGGCACGGCGCACCCTGGGCGTGCGCCTGGAGATGCTCCGCCAGATCCGGCGGCGGCGCACCGCCGTGGCGTGCGCGATCGTGCTGCTGCTGCCGATCGTGGTCGTCCTCGCCGTGAAGTTCGGTCCGGCGGCGGGCGGAGGCGGAGGCCTGGCCGACGGCGACCTGGACGTCTTCGGGCTCATGGCATCCGGCCCGTGGAACTTCGCGCTGAGCGGCCTGCTGTTCACATCGGCGTTCCTGCTGGTGCTGCTGGCCGCGATGTTCCTGGGCGATACGGTGGCGAGCGAGGCCTCGTGGTCCACCCTGCGCTACCTGCTGGTGGCGCCCGTCCCGCGGCGCAGGATGCTGCTGGTCAAGCTGGTGGTCGGCCTGCTGCTCACCCTGGCCGTGCTCATCACGCTGGTCATCGCCTCGTTCCGGCTCGGCTGGCTCGCCTTCGGAGGCGGCGGACTGGCCAGTCCGCTCGGAGGCGCCCTGGGGGTGGGTGAATCCACCACCCGCCTGGCCATCATCACCGGCTATATCGCCGTGACCCTGCTGGTGCCGGCAGGCATCGCCTTCTTGGCCAGCGTCTCCACGGATGTCCCGCTTGGAGCCGTGGGCGCGGGCGTGCTCGTGGTGGTGCTCACCAACATCCTGTACATCATCGATGCGCTGGGGTCCCTGCGCGAACTGCTTCCCGCCAACTACGCCAACGCATGGGGCGACGCCCTCGGCCCCGTGATCGTCTGGGACCAGATGGCCATCGGCTTGGCCTACAACGTCGGGATCTTCGCGGTGCTGGTGGGCATCGCGTTCCTGCGGTTCGAGCGGAAGGACGTCCTCTCCTAGCTCGCCTGCGCGTCGTCATGGGTTGGGGTGCCACCGGGGGTCATGGGTTGACTCCCGGCGGGAGCCCCACGAGGGTCGTTACCCTGCCGGCATGACCCCAACGCAGGCACGCACGGCACGCTGGATCTCGGTGGTGGTGCTGGCCCTTGCCGCCATCGCCGTCATCGCCCTGGGGCAGAGCATGTGGTGGGTGGCGCTGTTGTTCGCGCTGCTCATCGTCTTGTCATTCGTGTTCGGACGCTTCGAGGCCCGTTAGGGCGAGCCCGGGGCTAGCCCTTGATGAGCGTGAACGAGTGGGTGCTGGTGCCGTCCGGGTTGGGCGTGACCACCACCTGCCCGCGCATGCCGGCATAGGCCCCCGTGCCACCCACGACCACCCGGCCCGATGCGGCGAGCGCTCCCGGCGCGGATGCGCTGGCCCGCTGGTACGGCCCGCGCGCGATCAGGGATCCATCGGCGAACACGTAGCCGAACTCGCCCAGGTACCACTCGTAGGTGCCGGCGCCGTAGACGTCCACCAAGGTGGAGTCGACGGCGTACGTGCCCACCTGGGTGCCCGCCGCGTCGAGGACCTTCCCGGCGATCACCCGCAGGTTGCCCACCCCCTCGGCGCCACCCCGGGGCGTGATCTTCGCCGCGCCCAGTCGCACCACGTAGTCCATGGTCGTGCGCTTGGTGCCGCGTGGCGGCAGCGTGTAGGTGACCTCATGCGTGTACACGCCCTTCACCCGGCGCGTGACCATCATGCCCCGGGCCCCGAGGTAGCGACCCGTGCCACCCAGCACCTGGCGGCGGAATCCCCCGGGGCCGGGCTTCGCCGTGGGCAGGGCATTGCGGGCCACGATGCGCGCCCCCGACCCGAAGCGGAGCGCCACGGTGGATCCCACGGCCGTGGGCCCCGCGCCCATCACGTGACCGCGCGGATCGCCCTGCGGCGAGTACATGCCGGTGAACCACGTGAACGTGTCGCCGGTGGTCACCCCTGGTGTGGGACCCTCCTTCACGGTGAACGTGTCGGCGCCGAGGGCGGTGCCGCACGTGAGGGCCAGGGCGGTCACGGCAACGGCGACGGGGAGGGTGCGGCGCCTGGCGGTCATGCGGCAATGCTAGGTGCCACCGCGGGCGCCTGCCCGTAACAGCGCGGCCCTTCCCCGCCCGCCTCCGCCTAGCGTCCCATCTGAACGACTCCGAGGTTCCCCATGGCGCACGTGCTGTTCGTCTGCCTTCACAACGCCGGCCGCTCGCAGATGAGCCGCGCGCTTTTCGACCGCGCCGCGGACGGACGCCACACCAGCGACTCCGCGGGCAGCATCGCCGACCCATCGGGCAGCGTGCATCCCGAGGTTGTTGAGGTGATGCGCGAAGTGGGGATCGACATCAGCGACCGCCGGCCCCAGCGGCTGGACGACGCCCTGGCCGAGCGTGCAGACGTGGTGGTGACCATGGGCTGCGGCGACACCTGCCCCTATGTGCCGGGCAAGCGCTACCTCGACTGGGACCTGCCCGATCCCAAGGGACAGGACATCGACGCCGTGCGGGTGACGCGCAACGAGATCGACCGCCGCGTGCGGGAGCTCGTGGTGGCCCTCGACGCCGCGCGCTGACCCCGCCGAATCGGGCGTAGGCGCGCTCGGTGCCCGAGGATGAATCCGCCCAGGGCGACATCCGGACGCGCCCTCTAGAGTTCGCTCGCAATCGGACGACGGTCGCCCTCAGGGGCGCTAAGTGGGAAGCCGGTGAGAATCCGGCGCGGTCCCGCCACTGTCACCCGGGAGTGATGGCATCGGGCTTCGGCCAGCCACTGGGGCATCCGCCCCGGGAAGGTGATGCACATCGCGCCTGACCGGGAAGCCAGGAGACCAGCCGCCGCTCCGTCACGGAAACAATCACCTCCGAGGAAAGAGGGATCAGTGACGATTGATGCACGCTTCGCGTGGGCTGCGGCCTGCGCGGCCCTTCTCGCGTCGCCGGCGACCGTGCTCGCCAGCGACGCCGCCAGCATCAGGGCGGAGGGCCCGGACGGCACCGTGCTGGCCGAGCGCTCAGCCAACGTTCCGACCGGCGGCACCGCCACCCTCGTCGACCCAATCGACGGGGAGACCACGATCGTGCCCAACAACCGGGGGACGTCCTTCCTCGTGCGCGCCGCCGAGGCAGCGGGGGTGTCCATCGGGTTCCGCGTCTACAACTTCGGAACCCCGAGCGCGCTGATCACGCGCATCGGTCCCGTGTCCTCGCCGCTCAACTGGTCGTGGTCGTGGAAACTCAAGGTCAACCATCGCAGGACCTCCGTGGGCAGCGACGACGTAGTGATCAGCCCCGGCGACACCATCCTCTGGATGCCAAGCGTCTACGGCGTACCCGATTCCGAGCTCGACGTGGTGGCGCCCATCGTCCCCCGGGCCGTTGGCGAGGCCTTCAGCATCCGCGTCGACCGCTACGACGACAACGCCGTGCGCGCGGCGGGCAGCGCCGTCACCGTCACCTACGCCGGCCAGACCGTGACGACCGGGGAAGACGGCACGGCCACCCTCACGAGCGTGCCCGGCTGGAGCGACGTCGTCGCCAGCGCACCGCACCCCGGGGGCATCGGCAACGTCCGCGACTCAGCCCGGGCCTGCGGCTTCGCCCCAGGTCGGCCCGAGGAGTGCGGCATGGACCCGCTCGCCGTGCGGCTGCCGGATGTCGCACCCAACGCCAGCATCGCGTCATCCGTCGGACTCGTGCGGGCATCGATCACCGTCGGCGGACGCGCGATCTCGATCGAGGTGCCCATGCCGGTGCGCGGTCGCGCGCCGGTGGCCATCTCCCCGGATGACATCCGGGATGAGTCCCTCACGCCCCGCGAGCGCCGCGACGCCGCGGGCAGGCTGGCGTCGTCCCTCGCCGCCGACCTCAACGCGCGCGCGGCCAATGGCGACCGCTCGCTGGCGCTGCCCAGCGGCGTCTCGTGGCAGGCCGCATGGCTGTCCGGCTCGCCATACGTGGCGCCGCTCCGCCCAGGGGAGTCGCTGATGGGCATTCGCACCGGCGGCCCGCGCAACACCGCTGCCATCCAGCGGCGCGTGCGTGGCCTGACCGCGCACCTGGAGCGGTGTGGCATCGACGGCACGGCCTCGGCGGTGCGCCGGCATGGCTACGCGATGACCACCCTGAGCCCGGCACGCGTGCGCACCGAGCTCGTGAGCTGCATCACCGGGCGTGACGGGTGAGCATCATGGGTCGCGGGCGTTCCATCGGCCTCTCCCTCGGCCTCCTCGCAGGCGTCGCCCTCGTGGCGGCGCCTGCGGGCGTGGCATCCACGGCGGCTGACCGCGCCGCCGCATGGCTGGCCGGGAAGCAGCCCGGCGCCATGCCGGCGGGCCAGCAGGCCGACGTGATGGTGGCCATGCGCATCACCGGCACCGCGCCCAAGGCCCTTGCGCCACGGCTGGCCGCGCTGGCCAAGGCCGCCCCGGGCTATGCCACCGAGGCCGGGCGCACCGCGAAGGTGGTGCTCGGGGTGATGGCCGCGGGCGGCAACCCGCGGCGCCTCGGCGGCACCGACTACCTCACCCGCCTGCAGTCGCAGCAGTCGTCCCCCGGCCGCTACGGCCGCACGGCCTTCGACCAAGGGCTGGCCATGCTGGCGCTGCGCGCCGCCACGGGACGGGTGCCCGGTGCCGCAGCGAGCGCGCTCATCGCCCTGGCATCACCCGACGGCTGGAACCTGGGCCTCGACGCATCCGCAGGGCCCGACATCGACAGCACCGCGCTGTCGGTGGTGGCGCTCAGCGCCGCCGGCACCCCGTGCTCGGCGGCGCCCATGCGCCGCGCCCGCGCCTGGATTGCCACGCAGCGCACCGGTGGCGGGTGGACCGCCTACCCGGGATCCCCGCCCAGCGCCAACTCCACGGCGCTCGTGGCGCGATCCGACATCGCCTGCGGGGGCTCCGCCGCGGGTCCCCTCGCCCTCATCCGATCGCTGCAGCAACGTTCGGGCGCCATCGCGTTCACAAAGGCGCAGCCCGAGAGCCGCCTGCTGGCCACCAGCGAGTCGGTGCCGCCCCTCGCCGGCGTTTCGCTGGCGAGGGGCCTCAGGCCCGGCTAGGCGCGCGCGTCACGGCGGCGCGCGATCGGCGCCGCGATCATGATGTCGTCCCCTGGGGCGCGGCCGGCAGGCTGGCCGATCCGACGAAGGCGATCTGGCCCTTCTGCCCGGTGAGGGTGTGCACGTCGAGGTACTCCATCGGAGGCCCGTTGATGCCCGCGTAGGCACCGGTGCCCTCGGTGAATCGCGCGGTGCCCTTGAACCTGAGCGTGGCGCCGTCGCGCGTGTACTTGGAGTTGACCGTGCCGTTGATCGCACCCTGCGCGTTGGTGATCGTGAACTGCGCCGTGGCCACCGAGGTGACCGGGTTGAGCGTGAACACCATGGTGATGTCTCCCGATCCGATGGGCGTTCCGGTCACCGTGCCCTGGTCGGTGATGACGTTGCCATTCGTGTTGACGGTCTTCGTGGGGCCCTTGATCTGCACGTTGACCGGACCCACCCGCACAGGGAAGGGCACGGCCGCGCCCGAAAGAGGCTGCAGGCGTGTGTTCCACACCGCGACCAGCTTGGCCTGCAGCCGGCGGAACTGCTTCTCCTGCGCCGGCGTGCGCTTGGTGCCCGGCCACGCCAGGTTGCGCTGCTCGAGCGGGTCGGTCTTGAGGTCGTACATCTCCCACTGACCCGGCACCTTGCCGCTTGCGTCGTAGTAGAGGCAGATCTTCCAGTTGCGCTCGCGGATGCCCACCAGGTGCTGCGGCGGCGGGATGTACGGCCCGCTCTTCTGGCCCGCCTGCCAGTCGTCGTAGGTGAACACCACGTAGTCCTGCACCGGCGTGCGGCTGGCGCCGAGCACGAGGGATGAGTAATCCCTGCCCTGCCAGGCCGACCTCGCGCTGGCGGGCGTTCCGAGCAGCGACGCCACGGTGGGCACGAAGTCCACGTGCGAGATCAGCGCATTGTTGGTGCGACCCCGCTTCCAGAGGATGGGGTTCGAGAACACCAGCGGGATATTGGTGGCCTCCTCGTACATCATGAAGTTCTTCTGGCGCTGGCCGCCGTGGGCCAGGCCCATCTCGCCATGGTCGGCGGTGCGCACGATGACGCTGTCGTTGAGCAGGTTGCTCGCGCCGTTCTGGGTGGCTACCGACTTCAGCGCGGCGAGGGTGTCCACCAGGTACTGGTCCGACGCCCTGATGAGGTTCCCGTAGAAGTTCCGGTAGTTGCGCTTCATGCGATCGTTCCGGAGCGGCCCGAGCCCCTTGGACAGCTGCAGGAACAGCCGCTGCGCGGTGGGCTTGGTGCTGAGCGACTCATCCACCGTTGCCGGCAGGCCGATGTCTCCCTCGAGCCAGTTGGGGCTATAGCCCGCCTGCCCGTGCTTGCTCGGGTAGGCCAGCACGTCGTGCGGATTCACGATCGAGATGACGAGGAAGAACGGCTGCATGGTGGCTGCCACCTGCGTGATGAACTGCAGCACGCCCTCGGAGGAGTCCTGGTAGTTGCCCACCGAGGTCATGTAGCGGCCGTCGTTGTTGGCCAGGCCGCCGCCCATCTCGGGAATCGACTGGTCGGCGCCGGCATCCTGGGGGTTCCAGCGGTTCCAGCCGTACGTCGCGAGGTCCTGCGGAGTCCACACGAAGTCGGCCGCGGCGGGCTTGCTGCAGTGCCACTTGCCCTTGTAGACCACGTTGTAGCCCGCGGCCTCGGCGATGGTGGCGAGGTTCTGCATGGTGGGCGGCGTGGGCAGTTCCACCTGCGGGTACTGCGGCGAGGGCATGTCCTCCTCGAGCGTGTACTTCACGCCGTGCTGGGCGGGCAGGAACCCGCTCATCAGCGTGCTGCGGGCCGGCGAGCACATGCAGGCGTTGGTGTACGCGTGCGTGAAGGTGATGCCGTGGCGCTGCAGCGCCGTGAGCCCCGGCAGGTTCTCCTTCGTCCAATCGGTCGGGAAGTGCTCGGTGGCCCCCTCCTGGTCGGTCATGAACAGGATCATGTTCATGCCCTGCAGCGAGGTGAGCGCGGCGGCCTGGGCGGCGCTGGTGGCCACCTTGCCGGCGGTGGTCGCGGCGGCGACGGCGCCGGCGCCGATGGCGCCCTTCTTGAGGAACTGACGGCGGGTGCTCATGTGGCTCCTTCGAGGATTACCTCATGATTCCACCACACTGCGGGGCCCGGCGACGGAGGGGTGCCTACGGCGCGACCTCGCCGTGGGGGCCGCCCTTAGAGTGGCCACGTGCTGGCAATCCTCATCGCACTGGCATCGGCCGCCATCACGGGGTGGGGATCGGTAGCGCAGCAGCGCGTGGCGTCGTCGGTGCCCCTCGACTCCGGCGGCACCATCCACCTCATCGGGCAGTTGGTGCGCCACCCCCTGTGGCTCATCGCCTTCGGCGCCAACATGGTGGGGTTCGCCACCCACACCTGGGCGCTCGACCTCGGCGACCTGCTGGTCGTGGAGCCGGTCATCTCCACCTCGCTGCTGTTCGCCCTGGGGTTCGGGGCCGTCTGGGCTCACCATCGGCTGCCCACCACCATCTGGGTGGCTGCGCTCTGCCTGGTGGGTGGCCTCGCCACGTTCCTCGTGGTGGGTGACCCATCGGGCACCGTGGGCGACGCCTCGTCGCTGCGGTGGCTCATGGCGGCGCTGGTCGTCGCGCCCATCGTGGCGCTCGTAGCCTGGTGGTCCTACAGGCGGACGGGGCCGGCCCGTGCCATCAGCCTGGGAGTGGCCTCGGGCATCCTGTTCGGGGCGCAGGCGTCGTTCACCAAGGCCGTTACTATCGATCTCAGCGACGGCATGTGGCAGGAGCTCGGCAACTGGAAGCTGTACGCGGTGCTGATCCTCGGCCTCATTGCCTTCGTGCTGCAGCAGGCCGCCTTCCAGGCGGGCGCCATCACCCTGTCGCTGCCTGCCACGGTGGTGCTGCCGCCCATCACCGCGGCGTTCATCGGCATCCTCGTGCTGGGCGGCACGGTGGAGGTGGGCGGATGGCACGGCGTCGCCGTCGCGGGCGCCGTGGTGGCCATGCTCACCGGGCTCGTGGTCATCGCCCGCCAGGCGGCGCGCATGGAGGCGGCGCAACCGTCGGTCAGCCCGTCGCCACCACCGAGCGCGCGATCAGCACCGCCAGCATGACGATAGCCAGGATCACCTGCAGCGCCATCAACAGCTTGGTGCGCCGCGACATCACCACCTCGCTGGTGGGGCCGTAGGTGGAGTTGGTGTTGAGGGCGATGAAGAGGTAGTCGATGAAGTTGGGGGTGGGTGCCTCCTGCCCATCGCGCGCGGGCCATACGAATGCCCCGCCCTTCACCGTCAGGTCGAGCGCCGCATAGACGAACGTGAACACCATCACGCTCATCAGGTAGACCGCTCCGACATCCCACAGGCCGGTGAGGCCGGAGCCGCTCTGCTGCAGGTGGGCCGTGGCCAGCAGGCTGCCCACGTTGACGATCACCTGCACGATCGAGAAGCCCAGGTACACCAGCACCAGCCAGGGCATCCACTTGTGCGCGCGGGTGAGCACGGCGACGATCAGCGCCACCGACACCACGATGAACGCCACGGTGCTTACGTTCTCGAAGATGCGCATGGCCTCGCGCGGACTGCCCGTGATGCCGCCATTGTCCACGAGGCGGTGCGACAGCGCGTAGTCCACCAGCCACACGATCAGCACGGCGGCGATGATGAACAGCCGGCCGCCGCGCGTCTGCAGTTGCGCCATGAGCCGATCCTGGGGGGTGGCCTGCGTGCTCATGCCGGCTTTCGCGCCACCGCGTAGAGCTTGACGAAGTCGTACTCCCAGCCGCGCGGGCCGGATCGCTCGCGCATCTTCTGCTCCACCCGCCCCAGCCATGCGGCCACATCGGGGTCGGATGGGTCGCCGATGATGTGGCCGGCCACCACGCGCATGCGCTCCATGTACTGCTCCACCGGCACGTGGCGCACGCGGCGCTCCATCCAGATGTCGATGGGCTCGAGCCCCGCGCCCACGAGGTAGCCCTCCATCTCGCCGATGTCACGCAGGTTGCCGTCGAAGGCCCCCAACCAGGCGTAGTTGATGGGCTCCACGTCGGCGATCACGTCGCGGTAGGCCTGCTCGCCGCCCTTGCCCGAGCACAGGATGGCGATCACCCCGCCCGGCCGCATGGCGCGCGCCATGGCCTCGGCGGCATCCCAGCGCCGCTGGAACCAGTGGTAGGCCATCGAGCACACCACCAGGTCGAACGACTCCGGCGCCACGGGCATGTCCTCCACGCCCGCCTGCACCAGCGACACGTCCACGCCGTCGATGGCGCCGACCTTCGCCTGGAACTGCTCGAGCATCCCGTCCGACGGGTCCACGCCGGTCACCCGCGCCGGGTGGAAGCGGTCGATCACCGCCTGGGCGGCCCAGCCGCTGCCGCAGCCGACGTCCAGCACGTCGTCGTAGCGGCCCGGGGGAATCGAGAGCACCAGGCGCTGCGCCCCCTCGAGGTTGAAGCGCACGGCGCCCTCGTAGTCGGAGGCGGTCTCGGTGAAGCCCCCGGCGATGGTGTCACGACGTTGGGTGGACATGCGGGGGATTGTCCCCGAGCCGGGCCTCCGGCGCCCCAGCGCCAGGGAAGCAGGCGGGGTGTGCCGGACCGTGCGTCGCCGGCTAGCCGTCCGCCCGGCGGGGCACGCCCACCAGGAACATCTCCACCATGCGCCGCGGAAGGTTGGTGAGCATGGGGAACAGGAAGGCACGGGCCGGCATGCGCACGGTGCGCTTGTTCTTCTCCACCGCGCGCACGGTCTTGCGGGCCACCTTCACCACGTCGGCATCGGCCAGCAGCAGCAGGCGGTAGAAGCGCTTGAACGATGCCTCGGTGGGTGGGTACGACAGCACCGAGTCGGCCATCTCCGTGGGCGTGATGAGGCCGGTCTCCACCACCGTCAGCCCGATGGGCAGCCCCTTCATCTCGAGCCGCACCCCGGCGGTCATGTGCGTGACGAACGCCTTGGTGCCGCCGTACACCGAGATGCCCGGGAAGGTTCCGGTGCCGGCCATCGACGACACCTGCACCACGTGGCCGCCGCCACGGGCGATCATGCCCGGCAGCACCTGGCGGGTGAGCTCGGCCACCGTGATGGCGTTCAGCATCACCATGCGCTGGATGTCGCCCATGGGCATGTCGGTGAACGCCCCGGTCAGGTCGATGCCGGCGTTGTTCACCAGCACGTCCACCGGCCCGTGCTCCAACTCGATGCGACCGATGAGCCCGTCCACCTGCGCGGGGTCGGCCAGGTCGGCGGGCACCGCGTTGCCGCCGGTGCGCTCTGCCACCGCGGCCAGGGCATCGACGCTGCGCGCCACGAGCGTCACGCGCGCGCCCTTCGCCGCGAACTCGTCGGCCAGCGCCGCGCCCCCCCCGCGCGAGGCCCCGGTGATCACCACGTGCTTTCCCGAGATATCCATGCGCCGGAACCTACCAACGCCGGGCCCGCCCCCACCGGCCCCGGCGCGCATGCACCGGGGCGGGTCGGGCGGTCATCTCGTGCGCCTTGCGCCTACGGGATGTTGGCGCAGTCGGCGGCAGACGGCGCGTTGGCCAGGCACTCCTTCTTGGCCTCCGAGAGGCCGGCCTGCTCCTCAGAGCGGCCGATGGCCTCGCCCTGGGCCTGGTCCTGGTTGCCCTGGTTCTGGTTGTTGTTGTTCTGGTTCTGCTGGGTCACGGTGGTCTGCTCGGTGACCGTCGTGGGCGCCTGCGTGGTGGTGGGCGCCGGGGCCTGGGTCTCCACCGTGGTGGTCGCGGGCGCGTCGTCGCCTCCCATCGAGCAACCGGCGGTGCCGACGATCACGGCTCCTGCGGCGAGCACGGCTGCAGCCATCTTGAGACGGCGATTCATGAGGGTTCCCTTCGGTGCGGGGTGGGTGGTCACCGCAACCGTACTCCGGCGCGATGGCCGGCACAGCACATGTCGCTGATCCGGCAGGCAAGATACGGGCCACGGGCGTGTAGCTCAGCTGGTTAGAGCAGGGGACTCATAATCCCTGGGTCGCAGGTTCGAGTCCTGCCGCGCCCATGCAGCACCCACGATCCCCACCGCTGCTCGGCGCCTACTGGAAGGCGGCGACCCCGATGGGATATCTCGGCTTCGGATACACGACGTCGTTGGTGAGTGATGCGCTCCAGGCCGCGATGAAGCCGCTGTTCGTGGGCTCGATCGACACGCCCGTGTAGCCGCCCTCGGTCGAGTTCGCGCCCGCGAGGTTCACCTCGCTGCTCCAGGTGCCTCCGGGGGTGATCGCCGTGGTCACGCCCAGGTCCTCGCTATCGCCCTGGGCCCCGGTGCCCCATATCGCCACCGCGCCCATCCCGGCGTTGTTCGCCGCGGACGTCATCCCCTGGGTCGACCAATTCTCGGTCGAACCGAGCACGTTGACCGCGCTCGCTGCCGGGAACTGCGCGCCCGGAGCCGCGCTGGCGGCGATGATCGCGACGATGTTCTCGGGGTTGCGGGCGGCCACGGGGTTTCCGCTGCCGCCCACCACCACGACGGCCGGCGAGATCGCCACCGTGGCGTTCAGGCCGTCGAACTGCGCGCCACTGCCGTTCGCAGGGCCGCGCGCGATGATCGGCGCGCCGAACGTTCCGCCGGTCCCACTGCGCTGTGACACCGCGATGGCGAACTGGGTGCCCGCGGCCGAGATCGCGCCGGTGGCGGGATCCACCTTGGTGCCGTATGCCACCGCGGCGTCGCCGGCCTGGTCGACGGCGAAGGCCACCGGCGCTCCCGACCCGGCCGGGAAGGCATTCGGCGATGCGATGAGCCCCGCTCCGCCCACCGTGCCGGGCACGGTCGCCGCGCCCGACCACACTGCGCCGGGCGCCCTGGTGAACACGGCCAGCGAGCCGTCGGGCATCGTGGCCAGGGCCGTGACGGTGCCGGTGCCGTCGACCCCCGAGTCGATCAGGCGCGCACCGGTCGGCAGCGATCCCGTCGCTGCCGGGGTGGATGCCGGCAATGCGCCGAGGGCCACAGTGCCGCCAACGACGTCGCCCGACGACGACAGTTCGTCCACGAGTCCGCGGCCGCTGGCGGGCGCGAGAAGGGCGCCGGTCAACGGCGCGCCGAGTCGCGTGGATCGCTCAATGGTGGTTGCGCGCGCACCCGTGCCCGCGGCGCTCCTCAGCGGGCTTCCGCTGCGGCCCGAGGTCCACATCACGCCGAGGCGCGTGCCCGAATACGCCGCCGCGAGGATTCCGTTACCCGCCGCCTCATTGCCGCTCAGCCAGGTCGAGGCCGCGCGTGGCTACGGGGCCCCGGCTCGGGCGCGCGAGATGACGCGGATCGCCTTGCGCGGGCCCGGGAACACCACGCTCGCCGCGCCGTTGGACGCCACGGCGAGCACGGGCGCCATCGAGTTGGCGCCCTTCGGGTAGGTGGCTCGCTGCCACGACTGGCCAAGCGCCACGGCGGGGACGGCCGCTGTGGAGGCGACGAGCAGGGCAAGGGATGTGAGACGGCGGGGAGTTCTCATGGGCCGACCCTACCAGCGGGGTGAACGCAGCCCCGCCCCTAGTTCTTGAAGGGAACCCCGACGGCGTCGCACGGCGCCTTCACGGGCGTACCCTCGGCCTTCGCGAATTGGTCCATCTGCACGAGCGCATATTCCATGCTGCCTGTATCGATGCTGCCGCTCTCACCCGAGAAGGGCACGGCCAGCACCTGCACGGCGAGCAGCGCCGCCACCACCAGCACGGTGACGCCGCCCATCATCGATGCCTGGGCCAACCACCCCTCTTCGGGGTCGGCGTAGAGCAGGATCCACCCGACCACGAGGATCGCGCCGATCACCAGCAGGGCCCAGAGCAGGGTGGGGATCTGCCCCTCGGCCACGAGCACGCGACCTGATCTGCCGAGGTTGCGTTCGTTGGTGGCGGCCCACCAGGCCTTCACCGGTTCCACCTCTGGGCTCGTGGCCTGCTGCTCCTCCACGCCGATGTCGTCGAGGGCCACGGTCCAGTCCTCGGTCACGGGGCTGCGCTCGCCATTGCTGAGGGCGGGCCACTCCTGCGAGATCACCGATCGGGCGTAACACACCAACTCGCCCTGGGCGACCTCCGCGCGGTCGCCACCGAAGTCGGCCGATGAGCGGAACTGCGCCACCACCGCGGCGGCCTCCTCGTCGGCCCGGCTGGCCGCCGACTCATACGTGCCGAAGCTCAGGAAGATGACGAAGCCGAGCAGGATCACGAAGCCCGCGCCGAGGAATCCGAACACGCCCGACGCGCGGTCGGAGTCGGCAAAGCGCCCGCCCGGCGGCGAGTGCTTCCGCAGGAACAGCATGATCGCGATCATCACGACCGCGGAGATGACGATGACGGCGACAGCGAGCCAAGGGTTCATACGGCGAGGACCTTACGCGGATTTTCATGCGGGGGCCGACCCAACGGGCGGGCAAATCCGGCACTATTGGGGGAGATGAGCGCCGCGCATCACGCCCCCCACGCCCACGGGCATGGCCACGACATGCACACACCCCACGTGCACTCGTGGTGGAACGTCAGCCTTGCCGTCATCCTCGGCGTGGCCGCCATCGTCGCGGGCATCACCGCCTGGCGCGGCACGGTGCTGAACGGCCACGCGGTGGAAAACTTCACGCTCTCCACGCAGTCCACCAACAACGCCAACACCATGGCGCAGGACGCCGAGCGATCCATCAATACCCAGCGCACGCTCTACCTGGACTACCAGCAGGCGGTGGACGCGGGCGATGCCAAGCGTGCGGCGATGGCCTATTCGATGATGGACAGCGGCACGCGCAGCGCCATCGAGTGGTGGGACGCTCAGGCACTCGACAACCGTCCGCCCACGCCGTTCTCGGCCGCCAACCCCGAGTGGCCGGCGCCGTCGTCGGTAATCGATGCGCGCGTCACGCTCGATGAGTCCGCCGCGCAGCTCGAGCTCGCCAACGCCGAACTCGCGAAGTCGCACAGCCTCGAGCTACTGGCCGCGCTGCTCACCATCACGTTCCTCGCGGGTGGGCTCAGCGGCGTGTTCGAGTCGCAGAGCGCCAAGCGGGCGCTGGTGGCTGCCAGCGGCGGCACGCTGATCGTGTGCCTCATCGCACTGGTGTTCATGTGGTGAGGCGGCGCGCGCTCATGCTCGCCGCCGCCGTGGGCGTGGCCGCCCTCGCCGCCATCGGCGCGGGGTGCGGGTCGTCGGGCGGCACCGGCACCGCCACGGCCCCCGGCATCGGCACCACGGCCGAGGGGGTGATCGACGCGTGCACGGGCAAGATCGGCGTGATCGCCCCGTTCACCGGAACCGACGAGAGCGACGGCATCCAGATGAACTGGGCACGCGTGTCGCTCGACAACTTCAACCGCGAGCACGGCACCGACTTCCAGATCGAGCCCATGGACTCCTCGAAGGGCGTGCCGCAGGTGAAGGCCGCCGCCAAGGCGCTGGCAGCCGATGAGGAGGTCGTGGGCGTGGTGGGTCCACACACGTCCGACTTCGTCGCGGCGGCAGGGCCGATCCTCGACTCCGCGAAGCTCGCCTACGTATCGCCCTCGGCCACCAACGTGGCCCTCGCCGACGGCCACCTCAAGGGCTTCTACCGGGTGGTGGCAAACGACTCCGTGCAGGCGCCCACCATCGGCCGCGTGGCGGTGGACGACCTCAAGGGCAAGAAGGTGGCGATCCTCGACAACCGTGATCCGTACGCGACCGGCCTCGCCGATGGCGTGGAGGCGTACGTGAAGAAGGCCGGGGTGCCGGTGACGCGCCAGGAGATCCAGGTCGCCGCGAAGGACTACGCGGACGTGATCAACAGGATCCCCGCCGACACCGACGTGGTGGTGCTCTCCCTCACCAGCCCCGACGCCGGCCAGCGCATCGTGCAGCAGATGAAGAAGAAGGGGCGCGACCCGGCGTTCATCGGCGGCGACGCCCTCTTCGTGCTCGACCGCTTCAACCCCGTGGGCGCCTACGTGGTGTCGTTCACGCCCGACCTGCGGAAGTCGGACGTGGGAGGCGACGTGGTGCGGCTTTACAAGGCGGTGTTCGGCAGCCTCGCCACCTTCGGCGGACCCGCCTTCGGGGCCATGCAGGCAGTGGCCACGGCCGCGCTTCGCACCTGCAAGGACGGCCGGGCGTCGCGCGACGGCGTGTGGACGGCGCTTCCCACCACGAAGATCAAGGATTCGGTGCTGGGCCAGGACATCGAGTTCACGAAGGACCACGAGCTCAAGAACGGCCGCTTCTACGTGTACCGCATCGGTCCCGACGACTACCAGGCGCTCGACTAGCCGGCAGCGGCCTGCGGGCACAGGCGGCCTGAACCGTTCCCCGCTGGGGGCCACGGACCGCGACTAGGCTGCGCCGCGGTGCGTGTCGAGCCCATCCTCAACTTCCTCCGCGGATTCCTGATGGGCTCCGCCGACGTGGTTCCCGGCGTGTCGGGCGGCACCATCGCGGTGCTCGTGGGCATCTACGAGCGCTTGGTGCACGCCATCAGCATGGCGTCCAAGGCACTCGGCAACCTGCTGCGCTTCCGCTTCCGCGAGGCCGGCCAGCGCCTGCGCGAGATCGACTGGGTGCTCATCCTCCCCCTGCTCGTCGGCATCGGCGTGGCCATCTTCACCCTTGCCGGTGTCATCTCCACCCTGCTCGAGGACCACCCCGAGGCCATGGCGGGGCTCTTCACCGGCCTGGTGGCCGCATCGGCCTGGGTGGCGTGGCGCATGATCCGCACGCCCAATGCCACGGCCGTGCTGGTGGCCGTCGTGGTGGCGGTCATCACCTTCTTCGTGCTGGGCCTCAAGGGCGGGGCGATTGCCAACCCGTCGTGGCTGGTTCTGTTCGCATCGGGCGCGATCGCCATCTGCGCGATGATCCTCCCCGGCATCTCGGGCTCGTTCCTCCTCCTGATGCTGGGCATGTACGACTTCGTCATCAGCGCGGTGGACGACCGCGACTTCCCCGTGCTCGGGGTGTTCGCGCTGGGTTGCATCGTGGGCCTCGCGCTGTTCTCGCAGCTGCTCGACTGGTCACTCGCGAACCACCACGACGTGGTGGTGGCCGCCATGGTGGGCCTGATGATCGGATCGTTCCGCGTGCTGTGGCCATGGCCATCCGGGGTGGACAGCACCGAACTCGGCACGGCGGTGGGCAACTGGTACGTGCCGGTGCTGCTGGGGCTGGTGGCCGCCGCCGTGGTGGCGGGTCTCACCCTGCTGGTGGAGAGGCGCCACACGCCCTAGGCACTTTTCGGGCTAAGCGGACTAGATCTGTGACTATGCGCCGACGATGATCAGCGTCGGAATGCACGAGGCCAAGACCAACCTCTCGAAGCTCGTCGACCGCGCACTCGACGGCGAGGAGGTCACGATCACGCGCAACGGCACGCCGGTGGCGAGGATCGTGCCCGTGCAGGACCACACCCCATCGATGCGCGACTGCCTTGGTGTCTGGAAAGGCCAGGTGGACATCGGTGACCCCTTCGAGCCCCTGCCCGACTGGTTGCAGGAACTCTTCGATGGCACCACCGACGAGACCCGCCTGGGGCGCCGAGCAGACCGCCTGCTGGTGGCCCAGGCGATCGTGGAGGATGCCGTGCTCATCTCGGCCGATGAGCGGCTGGATGCCTACGGGGTGAGGCGCCGCTGGTAGCCGGCGCGCGCCGCCTCGGCGCTCGCCTGCGCTACGACGCCCGCAGCTTCACGTAGCGCGTCTCGCGATCGCCGCGCAGGCGCACCTGCACCACCTGCTGTCTCTGGTTCACCGCCACGGGCGGCATGGCCAGCCGTCCGTTGCGCGCCGCCTTCACGCGCCCGATGAACCTCCAGGACGACCCGACCTTCACGTCGATGCCCGTGCTCTCGTTGCGCTTGAGGCCCCGCACCCGCACCACGGTGATCCCGCCGAGCGGCACCGCTGCCACCGGTGCCTTCCCCAGGGCAGCGGCCACCGGCTTCCTCGCCGCCGCGTAGTGCACCGGGCAGGTGCCGACCGGGTACGACGTGACCACCGGGCTCAGCGCCCTGCCGCCCCAATCGCGGGGCGGCCCCGCGATGGTGCGCAGGTAGCGCATGCCCTTCTTCCCCGCCCGCGCACGGATGAGCGTGGACTGCCCGCGCGTGGTCTGCGCATAGCGCGGCAGCACGGCCGCGCCCTTGGCATTCGACCGCACGCGCCCGATGTACTTCCACTGGCCGTTCACCTGGATGTCGATCGAGGCCTCGGCCTTCTTGGGCAGCCCCCGCACGGCCAACTGCATGATGCCCCCCGAGGGCACCGTCACCCTGGGAGCGCGCGCAGGCTTCGCCTGCATCACGCCGCGCACGACCTCGCGGATGGAGCATCCCGCGCCGGGGTACTTGAAGACGCCGGCGCCCAGGCCCACGCCGCCAGGCGGCACGGGGATGCCACCCGCCTGCCCGCCGCTGCCACTTGCCGGGTAGGCGTAGGCGTTGGCCAGCACGCTGGTATCGATGTTCTGGGCCTTCGACCCGTACGCGTTGGTCACGCGCACATTCACCGGACCGCCCGCAGGCGCCTTCGGCGTGGTGGCCGTGATGGTGTCAAGCGAGGTCGCGGGGTTGTGCGTGACCTGCACGTTGGCGGCGGGCGCCCCGCCGAACGTCACCGTGGCGCCCTGGTGGAAGTTGCGCCCGGTGATGGTCACCTGCTGGCCACCCGATGCCGGTCCGCTTGCCGGCGACACGCTCAGCGCCTGTGCGCACCCCTGCTGCGCGAGCAGCTCCACCTGCCAGGTGTAGGGGCCGGACTGCGGCTGCGGCGGCGTCACCGCGAGCTCGGGGCTTGTGGTTGTCGGCGGCGTGAAGCGATCGTTCAGGGGCGATCCGTACGTGGTGCCCGTGGCGTCAACCGCCGCCTGGTAGACGTCGAACAGCGGGTAGCCCGGAAACGGGTTGGTCCAGGCGGCGGCAAACGCGGCCTTGCCCGCCGAACCCACGCCCCAGGGCGGGGTGGCATTGGTGTTCCACGCCGAGGAGTCGCTGCCGTAATTGGAACCCCAGTAGCCCATGGCGAAGGAGGCCACGAGGTCGCCGTAGATCCACCCGTAGACGTCGTTCGCGTCGGTGGCGTACGGACCGGCCGGCGGATTCACGGGCGTCCATCCGGGCAGCGTGAGCGGTCCGCTCGTGGGAACGGCGCCGGAGCCGGTGAAATAGAAGGCAGTCGCGCCCATCGACGGCTGTGCGCCGCCCTTCGCCACCAGCACGTACGGGCCATTCTGGCGGTACACGCCGTATCCGTTCGCACCCTTCCACGTGGAGTCGTCGTGCGTCCACATCTCGCTGATGGGCACGTACATATCCATCTGGTTCGCTGGCGGCGTACCGAGCGTTCCCGAGATCTTGATCCACTGCCCGTCGGGGGTCAGCGAGCCGGTGTACGAGTAGGTGGTTCCCGGCACG
>JBJTJN010000002.1:0-5787 GCA_046095485.1 Actinomycetota bacterium | reverse complement strand
TCGCCCTCGGCCACGAGCAGGCGCTCCTCGCGGCGCGTGCGCTTCTGCTGCAGCCGGCGCACGTGCTGCAGGGCTGGATTGCGATGAGAGGTCACCCGGCGGAGGGGCCCCGGGCCGCCCCCGCCGCGTGAGTCTCGTGTCGCGGGCCCGGTGCCTTCGGTCAGGCGGCCGCGCGGGCGTCAGCGGCCCGCGCGCACAGGGCGGCGAAGTGCTCCGGCTCGTTCACGGCGAGGTCGGCCAGCATCTTGCGGTCGAGCTCCACCCCGGCCAGCGACAGGCCGTGGATGAACTCGGCGTAGGTGAGGCCGTTGAGGCGGGCCGCCGCGTTGATGCGGGCGATCCACAGGCGCCGGAAGTCGCGCTTGCGCGCGCGGCGGTCGCGGTACGCGTAGTTGCCCGACCGCTGCACCTGCTCCTTCGCGCGACGGTACGACGAGTGCTTGGTGCCCCAGTAGCCCTTGGCCTGGCCGAGGACCTTGCGCCGCTTCTTGCGGGCGTTGACGGAACGCTTGACACGGGCCATGGGCTAGCGCCTCCCCAGCAGTCGGAGGATCTCCGGGCGGTCGACCTCGGCGAGCTCGGCCGGGCGCGCGCTCGAGCGCTTCAGCTTGGCCGACTTGTGCTCGAGGTTGTGACGCAGCCCCGAGTGCACGTACATCACCTTGCCCTTCCGCGTCACGCGGAAGCGCTTGGAGGCCGACTTGTTGGTCTTCATCTTGGGCATGTCTGGTGTTCCGTGCTTCCTAGGAGGTCTCTGCCGGGGCTTCGGCCGGAATGGCCTCGGCTTCGGCGGGCTCGGCGGCGGCGGGCTCGGCCACTGCCTTTTCCTTCTTCTGCGGTACGTCCTTCACGGGCGCGAGCATCATGATCATGTTGCGGCCATCGAGGTTGGGCCGGCTCTCGATCGTGGCGAGGTCCTGCACCTCCTCTGCGAGCTGGAGGAGGATGGCCTCCCCGCGCTCCGGGTGCATCAGCTCGCGCCCCCTGAACATGATCGTGACCTTGACCTTGTCCTTGTTCTTGAGGAACCGCAGGACGTGGCCCTTCTTGGTCTCGTAGTCATGCGGGTCGATCTTGGGCCGGAACTTGATCTCCTTGATGGTGATCGTGCTCTGGTGCTTTCGCGCCTGCTTTGCCTTCTGCTCCTGCTCGTAGCGCCACTTGCCGTAATCCATGATGCGGCAGACCGGCGGTCGGCCTTCGGGGGCCACCTCGACCAGGTCGAGATTGAGCCCGATGGCGATGTCGAGGGCCTCCTCCGTGCGCATCTCGCCGCGATTCTCACCGTTTTCGTCGATGAGGCGGATGCGCTCGACGCGGATGGCGTCGTTGATGCGCGTGGATGGCCCAGCGGGTGGCCGTGTGTCTGGACCGCGCCTAGGAGGCACGGGCTACGGGCGTCGTCAGGCGAGCCCCTCCTGCAGATCGAGGCGCGATGCGCCCGGTGGACTGGTGGTTCGTGAAGCCGGGGCACAATAGCAGGACATCCCCGGCCTGCAGGACCCCCGTCCGTCCGGTCGCTGCGCCACGATGCGCCCATGCCCGAGGTCGTGCTGGCCGGTCGCGCGGTGCCCTATCTGCTCGTCCGCAACCCGAGGTCGCGCCACGTGCGCATGTCGCTCACGCCCGAGGGCCTGCGGGTGTCGGCGCCCACCCGCCTGCCGCAGTCCGAGGTGGATCGCGCCGTGGCATCGAAGGAGCGCTGGCTGCTGCGCCATTCCGAGCTGCTCGTGCCCCGCGCACCGGCGCCGCTGCGGGACGGCATGGCGCTGCCGTTCCTCGAGGGCGAGGTGGAGCTCGGGGTGCATGGCGCCGGGCGATCATCGGTGTCGTTCCGGCCCGAGGACGGCCGCCTGGTGGTGGCCGTGGCCGGTGCCCGGGAGGCCGGGCCCGAGGTGCCGGATCTCGAGGTGCGCGACCTGGTGGAGCGCGGTTACCGCGCGGTGGCGCGCGACTGGTTCGCCTGGGCCTGCGACTACTTCGGGCCGCAGGTGGGCGCCCGGCCGTCATCCATCACGGTGCGCGACCCGCGCACGCGGTGGGGATCGTGCTCGGCCCGGGGCGCGGTGTCGTTCAGCTGGAGGCTGATGATGGCGCCAAGCCGCGTGGCCGAGTACGTGGTGGTGCATGAGCTCGCCCATCTGGTGCACCTCGACCACTCACGGCGCTTCTGGGACCTCGTGGAGCACGTGAGGCCCGACCACCGCGCCGAGTCGGCGTGGCTTCGCGATAACGGCGGCTGGTTGTGGAGGTCGCCCGGCCCCGGGCCGCGGCCCTAGGGCCGCGACAGCACGAAGGCGTCCACCACGCCGGGCACGCGACCGCGTATCGCCCGGCGCACGCGGCCGCCGGTGTCGTGGGCCTCGGCCAGGGTGGCGGTGCCGAGCGCGAGCGTCACATAGGCCACCACGCCCTCGCCGGTGCCAACAAGCCGCACCTCATGCGGGGGGCGCCCGCACTCGGCGGTGATCACCGCGCGCACGGCGTCGGCCGTGGCGGCGTCGTCGGCCAGCTCACTGCCCGGGCCCGCCTCGCCAAGGGGCTCCACGTGCGAGTGCACGCGCGTCACGCCGGGCACGGCGCCGATCACCGCGGCCTCCACGGCGCGCGCCACGGAGTCGGCCTCGGGCAGCAGGGTGTCGGCCGGCAGCTTGAGGTGCAGCGAGGCCTCGGTGCCGCTGTCGAGGTGCAGGATTCGCACGTTGTGGATCTCCCGCACCCGCGGCACCTCGTGCGCCACGGCCAGCACGCGCTCGGCGAGGTCCTCATCCTCGCCCTCGCGGCGCTCCACGTGCACCACCACGTCGGCGCCGGGCACAGCGGCCTCGATGGCGTCCTCCACGTCGTCGGCGATCGCGTGGGCGCGCCCCACCGACTCACCCGGCGGCACGCCGATGACCACGTCGGCGAATGCCCGGCCCGCCGCCGAGCGCATGCGCAGCCGGCGAAGCTCCACGCCGGGGCCCAGGCCCTCCACCGCGGCGCGCACGGCGGCCTCGTCGGCGTCGGGCACGCGGTCCATCAGCACCTCGACGTTCTCGTGCATCAGGCGCCCGGCGGCGCCCAGCACCAGCACCGACACGAACAGGGCGGCGGCCGAGTCGGCCCACTCCGCCCCGGCCCGCACCAGCAGCAGGCCGATGAGCACGGCGGTGGTTCCGGCGAGGTCGCTGGCGAAGTGCAGGGCGCTGCCCTTGAGCGCCGCGCTGTTGAACCGCCGCGCAGCCCGCGTGAGCGCCACGGTGCGCCCGATGTCGATGGCCATCACCAGCAGCGCCACGGCGATGGCCCACCACGTGGCATCCACCTCGTGGCCGCCCTCCACCAGGCGCTGTATCGCCACCACGGCGATCCAGATGCTCACGGCCACCAGCACCGCGCCCTCGGCCAGCGCGGAGAGGTGCTCGGCCTTGCCATGGCCGTAGGGGTGCGTGCGGTCCGCCGGGCGCGCGGCCACGCCAACGGCGAACAGCGCGAGCAGCGCGGCCACCAGATCGGTGCCCGAGTGGATGGCCTCCGAGATGAAGGCGAGGCTGCCCGTGGCGAGGCCCGTGCCGAGCTTGATGGCGATGAGCAAGAGCGCCGCGCCCACCGACACCAGGGCCACCCGACGCGGTGAACCGCCCGACGCGCCGTGCGCGTGGGCGTGCGAGTGGCCCATTCCCATGGGGTCGGATGTTAAGCGCCGGGAAACCTGTCGCGGTACGACATCGCGCAAAAACGGAGAAATGGCTTTCCCATCGGGTTTTCGCCCGAAAACGGGAATCGTGGCGTCCGACCCCATCGCTAGCCTTACGAACATGCGTTCTCCACATCACACCAAGCCCGTTGATCGTGCAGCCCAGCTCACTCTCGTAAGTGCTCCCGAGGTGGTCCCGGAGAAGATCGCTCCCGCCGCAACGCGCCGTCGCCCGCGTACCCGCATGGGTCGCAACGAGCGGATGGCCGAGCGGCTCGACCGCATCGCACTCCAGGCCGAGCGCGACGCCGGTGCCGCCGTAATGGCGCACGACGACGTCACGGCCCGGGACATGCTCGAGCGTGCACAGGCGGCCCGCAGAGCAGCATCGCTGCTGCGCGCGGGTCCGTCGGGCGTGCGCGACCTGCTGGCCTCCTAGCCCTCCCCCTCGCCCTCCGGGGCGATGGGGATCCACACGTAGGTGCAATTCCGGCAGCGCCGGACGTCCTGGCCGATGTCCTCGGAGTCGCGCTCACCGCATGTGGGGCACCGGGGCTGCTCATCATCCGCCATGCGGCGAGCGTAGCCTCCCCCCACATGCCAGATCACGCCACAGGGCGCGCGAGCGCCCACCGCGAGGGCACCGGCCTGTGGGCCGACCTGCTGCTCACCCCTGGAACGGTGTCGGCCACGGCAGAGGCCGCTGACGGGTTCGACGACGTCGCCGCGCTGCTCAGCGATCCGGGCGTGCGGCGCGTGGTGGTCACGGGAAACGGCGCGCAGTGGCATGTGGCGCTCGCCCTGTGGCTTTCCTGGCTGCAGGTGCCCGATCCGCCCGTGGAGATGCTGGCCGTGCCCGGTGGGCTCGTGGCCCGCGGGCAGTTCCCCTGGCGCGGGGGCGACCGGCTGCTCGCGCTGTCGAGCTCAGGTGAGTTCCGCGACGTCATCGAGGCAATCAAGGCCGGGGCGCCCCGCCCCATCGCGGCCGTCACCGCCAACCCGCAGTCCACCATCGGCGCGGCCGCCGAGGCGCGCACGCTGGTGAAGGTCGAGACGCTCAGGGCCCGCACGCACACGCAGGGGTATGCCGGCGCGCTCATCGCCGGGCTCGGGGTGCTGGCCCGCATGTCGGGTGATGCCGCGCTTCGCGCAGCCACCGAGGACGCGGGCGCCCGCATGGCGCCGCTCGTGGGTGCCGCGGGCACCACGCCAACGCCCACGGGCCGGCCCCACGCCGGCGTATGCGTGGGCACCGGTCCCGCATGGCCCGCCGCGCTGCACACGGCCCTGTGCCTGCGTGAGGTGGCGATCCTGCCGGTGGACGGCTACGAGACGCGCGAGGGGGCCACCACGGGCCGGTTCTCCACCGTTCCGGGCGACCTCGGGGTCACGGTCGCAGGCCCCCACCCCGACCCGCTGCTCGATGAGGCCGCGGGCATCCTGGCCGAGGGCGGCGCTGAGGTGGTGGCCATCGCCGGCGACCCCGGTGCCGACCCCCGCCTGGCCCCCGCAATGGCGCTGCCGCAGGCGATTGCGCTGTCGATCGACCTCGCGCTGCTCGCCGGCCTCGATCCCGATGCCCCCTCGTGGGCGGGCGCATACGACCGAACCTCGCGGGGTCGCTGACCGGCCGGCCGCACGCGGGCACCGGCACGGGGTTCGTGACACGCTCGCTCCATGAGGGTCCTGCACGTATCGCCGCATCCCGATGATGAGCTTGTAGGTGCGCCGGCGACCCTCATGGCGCTGCGCGATGCCGGCCACGAGGTGGTGAACCTCGCCCTCAGCCTGGGGCGGCCCGCCGACCACGACCGGCGACGTGCCGAGGTGGAGGAGGCCTGCCGGCGCGCCCGCTTCGGCCTGTTCATCACCGAGCCCCCCATCGCGATGTCGGCCACCGACGACCGCGCCGATGCCGAGGAGCGTGCGCGCTGGCAGATCGGCATGGCCCTCGATGGCGCCGACCCGCCCGACCTCATCGTGGGGCCCACCCCCCACGACGTGCACCACGCGCATGAGCTCACGGGGCGCGCGATCCGCGACGTACTCGCCGCCCGCGAAGCACCACCCGCCTGGTGGATGTGGGCGATCTGGGGCGACCTGCCCTT
>JBJTJN010000001.1:0-4982 GCA_046095485.1 Actinomycetota bacterium | reverse complement strand
CATCAGGCCCTGGGGCGGCTGCATCTCGGCGATCTCGGCGATGCGCCCGGCGACCTCGTCGAGGCTCTCGCCGCCCAGCCCCATGGCCATGCGCCGCTCGGACCCGAACTGGTTGATGAGCACCGGCAGGTCGGACCCCTTCACGTTGGTGAACAGCAGCGCCGGGCCGCCCGCCTTCATCACGCGGTCGGAGATCTCGGTGATCTCCAGGTGGGGGTCCACCTCGGCGGTGACCTCCTGCAGCTCGCCGATGCCGCGCAGCGCGGCGATCCACTCACGCATGTCCTTCACGGCGTGGCCCCGTTCGCGCGCGCGCCCATCATCGCGTGAGGGCCTCCTCGAGCGCCGGCGCCGGGGGCAGCCCGGCCGCGAGCTCGTGGATGGGACCGGGGATGCCCCCGCGAAGCGCCGCGCGCGCGGCGCGCACGGCGTCTGCGGTGCCCGGGCCCGACTCGCCGGACACCGCCGCGGCGGTGCAGCGCCAGAGCGGAAGCAGGTCGTCCTCGCGCCCGGCGGCCACGGCCGCGGCCGAGAGGGCCACCAGGTCGCCGAGCGCCTCCACCATGCCCAGGTCGCCGGTGGCGGCGATGCGCACGAGGCCCTGCGCGCAGCAGTAGTCGCCCGCCAGCACTGCGGCGCCCATGGGCACGTTGTCCACGTGGCGCGGGCGGCCGTGGTGCAGGAGGAACCCCTCGAGGATCAGCTCGAATCCCAGGGCGTTCCCGCGCGGCAGCGGGGGGCTGACCAGCGGCACCACCACCTCGGCGGCATCGGTGGTGCGCCCTGCCAGCGCCGGCTGCTCGGCCAGCACCTCGCTCACGCGGTCGGCGGTGGCCCCGATCACGCCCCGGCCTCCTCGAGCGCGCCGTCCAGCGCGGTGGCAAGCGCCGCGAACTCGTCATCGCCGTGGCACGTGCTCACGAACCAGGCCTCGAACTGCGAGGGCGGCGGGTAGGCCCCGCGCGCCAGAAGCCCGCGCGCCACGGCGGCGTACATGTCGGTGTCGCATGCGGTGGCGCCCGAGTAGTCGGTGACCGTGGCGTCGGTGAAGAACGGCGTGAGCATCGATCCCACGCGGTTGATGGTGACCGGCGCGCCGCTGCTCTCGATCAGCTGCTGCAGGCGCGCGCCGCCCTCCTCGAGCCGGTTGTAGATGCCCGGCTCGGCAAGGCGGCACAGCACGGCGAGGCCCGCCGTGGTGGCCAGCGGATTGCCCGAGAGGGTTCCGGCCTGGTAGCACGGGCCCTCGGGCGCGAGCTCGGCCATCACCTCGGCGCGACCGCCGAAGGCGCCCACGGGCAGGCCGCCGCCGATCACCTTGCCCAGGCACGTGAGGTCGGCGCGCACCCCGTAGAGCTCCTGCGCCCCGCCGCGGGCCACGCGGAACCCGGTGATGCCCTCGTCGAGTATCAGCAGGGCACCGGTGCGATCGCACGCGGCGCGCAGCCCCTCGAGTTAGCCGGGCGCGGGGGGCACCACGCCCATGTTGCCGGCGATGGGCTCGATGATGAGTGCCGCTGCGCCCTCGAGCGCCGCCTCGGCGGCGGGCAGGTCGTTGTAGGGCACCAGGCGCGTGGCCGACGTGGCGCCCGCGGTGACGCCGGGGCTGGTGGGCACGCCCAGGGTGGTGGCGCCACTGCCGGCCTGGGCCAGCAGGCCGTCGATGGCCCCGTGGTAGCCGCCCTCGGCCTTGACGATGGCCTCGCGGCCGGTGGCGGCGCGGGCCAGGCGCACGGCGCCCATCACGGCCTCGCTGCCCGAGGACGTCATGCGCAGCTTCTCGATGGACGGGAACGCCTCGGTGACCGACTCGGCGAACAGCACCTCGCGCTCGGTGGGCGCGCCGTATGAGGTGCCGCGCGAGAGGGCCTCGCGCACGTCGCCGATGACCATCGGGTCGGCGTGGCCGGTGATGGCCGGGCCCCACGTGGCGAGGAAGTCCACGTAGCGGTTGCCGTCGGCGTCCCACACGTAGGCGCCCTCGGCGCGGTCGATGAACAGCGGGTCGCGTCCGATTCCGCGCATGGCGCGCACCGGCGAGTTGACCCCTCCCACGAGCACGCGCCGGGCGCGGTCGTAGAGCTCCCGGCTGCGGGCGTCCGGGGGTGCCTCGGCCATGGGCCTCAGCCCACCGGCAGCGGGGATCCCGCCAGCGCCAGGTCCTCCCACGCGCGGTACTCGGGCGAGTAGTAGCGCAGGCGCACCTTCTTGAACTCGAAGGTCGAGTAGAGCACGGCGTAGTCGTCGCCACCCAGGCCGGCTTCGTCGGCCAGCGCGGCGATGGTCTCCTCGCAGGCGTCCTTCGAGCGGGCGTGCACCATGGTGAAGAGGCTGTAGGGCCAGTCGTCGTACACCGGACGGCGGTAGCAGTGCGACACCGACGAGAACGACGCCATGCGGCTGCCGAAGTCGTCCACCACGTCGGGCTGCACCTTCCACACGGCCATGCCGTTGGCGCCGAAGCCGGCCTTGCGGTGGTTCAGCACGGCGGCGAAGCGGCGCATGAGCGTGCGCTGCTGCAGCTCGCGGCCCTTGGCCAGCAGGCGGTCGGTGTCCCAGCCGGCGGCATCCGCCCACACGGCGAAGGGCTCGGGCACGAGGGGAAGGTCCTCCTGGAGGATCAGGATGGCCTCGCGGTCCTCATCAGTCGGCGGGTTGCCGTCGCCCCGCTGCGGCGGCGCCACGGGCTCGGCGCGCGCGGTGGTTCCGCGCTCGCCGGTCATGTCGAGCTGCACGTTGATCTTGTAGAGCGTGAGCGTGGGGAGGATTCGCATGGAGATCGCGCCGGTCTCGCGCGCCAGCACCTCGAGGGTGTCCTCGATGGACATGCGCGCGTCGGGCTCCACGGCCAGCGTGAACCACATGTTGAAGTGGTGCGTGCGCCGGTAGTTGTGGCTCACCCCGGGGTGGCCGTTGATGATCTTCGCGGCCTCGAACAGCCGGTCATCCGGGTACGCGGCGGCCACGAGGGTGCTCTCGTAGCCCAGCGCCCGGGTGTCGAAGATGGCCGACACCTGCCGGATGATCCCGGCGTCCTTCAGCACGGCCATGCGGGCCAGCACCTCGTCCTCGCCGATGCCGGCCCTCTCGGCGATGTCGAGGAACGGCCGGTGGTCCATGAGGATTCCCGCCTGCAGTTCGTTGAGCAGGCGCTGGTCCACCTCGTCCGGCTTGTGGCGAACGCGGGGGGTCGTCTCGGTGGTGCTCATCGCTCCTCCTGGATCCACCGCGCCGCATCCACGGCTGCGTAGGTGATGACGATGTCGGCGCCCGCCCGCACGATGGCGGTGAGGGTCTCCATCATCGCCCGGCGCTCGTCGAGCCATCCGCGCTCGGCGGCCGCCTTGATCATCGAGTACTCGCCGCTCACGTGGTACGCCGCCACCGGGAGGTCGGTGGCATCGCGCACCGCGCGGATGACGTCGAGGTAGGTGGCGGCGGGCTTCACCATCACCATGTCGGCGCCCTCGGCCTGGTCCTGCAGCACCTCGCGCACGGCCTCGCGCGCGTTGGGCGGGTCCATCTGGTACCCGCGGCGGTCGCCATGGCCGGGGGCCGATCCGGCGGCCTCGCGGAAGGGGCCATAGAAGGCCGATGCGTACTTGGCCGAGTAGCTCATGATGGCCACGCCCTCGTGCCCGGCGTCGTCCAGCGCCTGGCGGATGGCCGCCACGCGGCCGTCCATCATGTCGCTGGGCGCCACCACGTCGGCACCGGCGTCCGCGTGGCTCACGGCCGTGCGCGCCAGCACCTCGAGCGAGGGGTCGTTGTCCACCTCGCCGTCGTCGTCCAGCAGGCCGCAGTGGCCGTGGTCGGTGTATGCGCACAGGCAGACATCGGTGATCACCACCAGGTCGGGCAGGGCGGCCTTGAGCGCGCGCACCGCCTGCTGCACCACGCCGTCGTCGGCATGGGCCGACGTGGCAGAGGGGTCCTTCTGGTCGGTGACCCCGAACAGCAGCACGCCGCCGATGCCCTGGGCATGGGCGGCACGGGCCTCGTCCACCAGCAGGTCGGGCGACAGGCGGGCCACCCCGGGCAGGGCATCCACCGGCTGGCGCACGCCGGATCCCTCCACCGCGAACATCGGCAGCACCAACTGCGACGGCCGCGGCACGGCCTCGCGCACCAGGCGGCGAATGCCTTCGGTGCGACGGAGCCTGCGGTGGCGCACGGCCGGGAAGGTCCCGGTGGCGGCGCCGGCCTGTGAGGTCGGGACCTGCATGGCCGCCGAGTGTATCGTCGCTTTCGTGGCTCACGAGCCAGACCCGCCGCGCGATGACGAGGCCGGGACGTCCATCACGGCGCTCGGTCGCGCGGGCCTCGCGCCCGGGCAGATGGTGCAGGGCTACCTGCAGGGCGCGTTCCCCATGGATGACGAGGGCGCCACCGCACCCGTGGGCTGGTACGTGAGCGACCCCCGGGCGGTGATCGTGCCCGCCGACGCCCGCGTGCCGCCCACCGTGCGGCGCATGCTGCGCCGTCGCGGCTACAACGTGCGGGTGGACACCGCGTTCGCCCACGTGGTGCGCGCCTGCGGCGGCGAGCGAGGTGGCATGTGGCTCACGCCGCGCCTTGCCGCGGCCTACGACGCCCTGCATGCCGAGGGCATCGCGCACAGCGTGGAGGCCTGGGATGGCGATCGGCTGGTGGGAGGCCTGTTCGGAGTGTGGCTGCGCAGGTTCGTGACCGCCGAGAGCATGTTCCACCGCGCCCCCGACGGCGGCAACGCCGCGATCGCCGGTCTGCTCGGGGTGACCGCCGACATCGGGGCCGAGGTGATCGACGTGCAGATGATGTCCCCGCACGTGCAGCGCTTCGGCGCGCGCGAGGTGCCGCACGACGACTTCCTCGCGATGCTCGCCCGCGCCGTGCGCGACTGATGCCAATAGCGCGCCGCGGGTGGTATCGCGGCGGACGCCGCGTGCAGTGGCGCGGCTAGGCGTGCATGCGGCGGCCCAGCGCCACGCGCGCGGCCACGC